>NZ_CP053836.1:1585341-1902409 GCF_013201825.1 Halarcobacter ebronensis | reverse complement strand
TTATTGGATGGCTAGCACTTGCTTCAATTGTTTATGACCCAACAGTATTAGGTCCAACAATAGCAAATATTGCAGTTGGATTCTTATCTGCAATTGTTGATAACGTGCCTGTTATGTCAGCGGTTCTAAAAGCAAATCCAACAATGGAACACTCTCAATGGATGCTTGTAACTTTAACAGCAGGGGTTGGTGGTTCACTAATCTCTTTTGGTAGTGCAGCAGGTGTTGGAGTTATGGGTAAACTTCATGGAATTTACACATTTGGTTCTCATATGAAATATGCATGGATGGTACTTGTAGGTTATATCCTATCTTGTGTTATCTGGTATATACAATTTCAAATGTTTGGTTTTGGAGCATAAGAGGTTTATCCTCTTATGCCACAATTTTTTTACTCTTTATAGCTTTAATATAAACTCTTATTTAATTAACTTCAAATAGCTTTTAAGATATAATCGCGGATACTTACAAAATTCAAAGGAATCTTTTTTATGAAACATGTACCAATAGTTGTATTAGATTTTGGTAGTCAATATACACAAATTATTGCAAGAAAATTAAGAGAAGCTGGAGTTTATTCGGAGATTGTTCCATATAATGAAAAAATCGAAGATATAAAACAAAGAACTCCAAAAGGAATTATCCTTTCTGGTGGACCAGCTTCTGTTTACGCTGTAGATTCTTATCATCCAGATGAAGAAATTTTTAAATTAGGACTTCCTATTTTAGGTATTTGTTATGGAATGCAACTTATCTCTCAATATTTTGGAGGTTCAGTTATTCCAGCAAGTCATCATGAATATGGAAAAGCAAAACTTACATTTGAAAAAGAGTGTGATATTTTTAAAGATACAACCAATGGGCAAACAGTTTGGATGTCACATGGGGACAAAGTTGATGTTCTTCCAAATGGTTTTGAGATAATTGGTACCAGTGAAAACTCTCCATTTGCGGCTATTGCAAATGAAAAAGATAGTATTTATGCTTTCCAATTTCACCCAGAAGTTTACCACTCAGAGCAAGGTTCAAAGATTCTTAAAAACTTTGCAAAATATATTTGTGGATGTGAAAGTACATGGAATATGGGTTCTTTTGCAAAAGAACAAATTGCAAAAATTCAAGAAAAAGTTGGAGATAAAAAAGTTCTTTGTGGTGTTAGTGGAGGAGTTGACTCTTCTGTTGTAGCAACACTTTTAGCTGAAGCAATTGGAGATCAACTTATTCCAGTATTTGTTGACCATGGATTACTTAGAGCAAATGAGAGAGAAGATGTTGAAGCAATGTTTAAATCAAGAGGTGTAAACCTTATTACTGTTGATGCTTCTGAAATCTTCTTAAAAAAACTAGAAGGTGTTACAGATCCTGAGAGAAAAAGAAAAATTATAGGTGAAACTTTTATTGAAGTATTTGACCAAGAAGCTAAAAAACATGATGGCATTGAGTTTTTAGCTCAAGGTACTCTTTATACAGATGTTATTGAGTCTGTTTCTGTAAAAGGACCATCTAAAACAATTAAATCTCACCATAATGTGGGAGGATTACCAGATTGGATGACTTTTGAACTAATTGAACCTTTAAGAGAGATTTTTAAAGATGAAGTTAGAGCTTTAGGACTTGAACTTGGACTTCCTTCTCATATGATAGGACGACATCCATTCCCTGGACCAGGTCTTGCAATTAGAATTATGGGTGATGTAAACAGACCTGATTTAGAACTGTTAAGAAAAGCAGATGTAATTATGCTTGATGTTCTTAGATCAACTGGATATTATGATAAAACTTGGCAAGCTTTTACAGTTTTATTAAATGTAAAATCTGTTGGAGTTATGGGAGATAATAGAACGTATGATAATACTGTTTGTGTTAGAATAGTTGAAGCAACAGATGGTATGACTGCAACATTTGCTCATATACCACATGATATATTAGAAACAATTTCAAGAAGAATTATCAATGAAGTTGATGGGATCAATAGAGTAGTGTATGACATATCTAGCAAACCACCAGCAACAATCGAATGGGAGTAAAAATTTAAATTTAACTTCATCTTGCACTAGATTTAGATTTCGAGGTACTTATAGTACATCTTCATCTAAATCCAGCACAATCTAAAGCAAACTATTAATTTTAGAAAAAAGAATATAAATTAGGAAATAAATATGAAAATACTTAAATCGTTATTATTTTACCCTATGATGTTAATAAGAGGGTTATTTTTGAGAATTGTTCATTTATTGGCAGGTTTATGTATTTTAGGTCTTATTATGACTTTCTTTTTAGACAATACTCCAATTAATTTGCCATTTATTTTTCTTATAATTGGCTCATTGCTTGAGGCACTAGCTCATTTTTATGATATTATTTTAATAAAATTAAATCCTACTGATAATGAGCTAATTTTACACCAATAATTTTTAATACAAATAAAAATTTAAATTAGCAATAGCAATTAGAAATATTTTTGACTATATAGTTAATTATATATACTCGGAATTTCTCTAGAGAACTAAAAAAAGATGGATACACTTTCTATTATAGGTATAGTAAGAGTAAAAATAAGACCATTCTAAGGAATTTATCATGTCAGACTATGGTATTTGTAAGTTAATTATTCATGTAGACAAAGACGAAAGATATGTAATTTCAGAAACTCTAGAGTATGAAGATATGCTTCAATTATGTGGATTGCCAAGAAAATCTGAAAAATATATTCATAGCAACACAATTAAAGTAATCAAGAAAGACCAAGACTTTACTCTGGATTGTCAACTAAAAGAATATAACAGATTAGGTGTCTCAAAAGCTGTTTATGAGTTTGATGACCCTTACTCTACTTTAGAACAACATTTTTTTAAAGCAGCTAATACGTTAGTAGCTGGTGATGACTACATACTTCATCTAAATGCTTTCAATTATTAATAAAATATAACCTGACTTACTTTATTCATACAAATGAATTTAGTTATATTACACAATTTTACAAAAATCCGGTGATAGTCGCCATATTTTCGTAATATTTTTCGTTGAATAACTATTTTAAGGATATTTTATGTGAATGTTACGTTATCGAGCTATTTAAGTGATAAACTTATATAATGTATGTTTAATAAATAGTTATCGGCTCGCCTACGGCGACCCGATAACGGCAGTACTGAGCGAGTTCTTGTCATCCTTCGCCTTCGGCTCGGATAACAAGTCGCAGGAGCGAACACTCTTTCCCTCTCATTCAGTTGGATTTCGAAAACTTCGTTTTCAATCCTCCCTTCTGAGTGTCGCTCAGCACTGCCGTTATATTATTAGAAGGAATCAAAATGACTATGTATAAGTACATTGAACAAACTAAACTAAAAAAAGAACTTGATGAAAGAAATCCATTCTTAGTTGTGAATGAATGGGCAGACAATGCTATGGAGTTAGAAAGTAAAAAAATGATTAATGAAATCAGAGAACTTTTTAATTCTTTTACACTCCAAGAAATCAATACGTTTAGAATTGAAAGTCATTTAAATATGATATTCGAAGAATTGTCTGAAAAAAATATTTCTAGATTTTTGTCAAGTCAAGTACATTTGAAAAAAAATAGCTGATAATGAAATACATATTTTTAGACACAAATATATTCTTTAAAAATTGGTATCTTGACAGCAAAGATTTTGAAATATTAAAGCATTATATTAATACATCGGATAATGAATTATTAGTATCTAGATTAGTTTGCGAAGAAACAAACAATAAATTCAATGAAAGTTTTGTTGAATTAAGCCATACAATTGAAAAGTCAATAACAGATATTAATAACCTTACTAAAGGTGAAATATCAATTTCATTAGAGAATATCCATGATTACAATATCTCTTCAATTTTAGAGAAAAAATTTCCTCTAATATACTTTGACTATACTGATGTGCCTCACGAAAAAATTATTTCTAAAATTTTTAAAAAAGAAAAACCTATTAAAAACAGTGACATAGGCTATAGAGATGCATTAATATGGCTTTCCTTTGTAAATGCCATAAAACATACAAAAGTAGGAGTAGATGAGTATATTTTTATTTCAAAAAATCATAAAGATTTTTTTCTAAAACAAGGTGATACTTATTCTCTACACCATGATCTACAAAAAGATCTAGATGATGAAAATGTATCTGTATATATAGACTTGAAAAGTTTTTTTGACTCCCATCATATTTCCATTCCATTCAAAGAACTAAAAAACGATGAATTTCATAAATTTCAAGATCAATATACTTACTTAATTGAAGAAATGATTGACTATCAAATAGAAGAATATTTCTCCAATATTCCATACTCAGAGATACGACAAGCTATAAAGAAAAAATATTCTTTAGATACCTACATTTTAAGTAATATGTTCAATTTTAGAATTGAAATCATTGATGGAACCGAAGACCCAGAAATCGACAGAGTACAATATCTAGATGATAATGACAATATGCTTGTAGACTACCACTTGTGGATCCGTAACTGCATGATATATTTTGAAATACCAAATTTTTATTGTTCTTTTGTTGAAGATACCATTTATGCTCTATTTCAGGATGATAAAACAAATGAAACAACCACTTACTTTTTTTCGCCTCCCGATATATGTTTAGAATTAGAAATATTTTGTGATGTCAATAAGGAATATGTATCAAGTTTTGAGGTTATAGAAATGAACTTAGAAAAATACTGTTGAAAAAATATAACAAATCAAAGGAGGCCAATCAAAAACCCGCGGGCGGCTTTTTGATTGCTCATTTTAAACGTTATCGGCTCGCCTACGGCGACCCGATAACGGCAGTGCTGAGCGAGTTCTTGTCATCCTTCGCCTTCGGCTCGGATAACAAGTCGCAGGAGCGAACACTCTTTCCCACTCATTCAGTTGGATTTCGAAAACTTCGTTTTCAATCCTCCCTTATGAGTGTCGCTCAGAACTGCCGTTGTATATAATCGATATAATTTATTCATAATTAAAAATTCTAAGGAGTAGTATGAAAGAAAAAGACATATTTAAGATGGATTACTATCAAACATATTATTTTGCGGATATTTGCAACACTATTATGGAAAATGAATTTGAATATTTAAGAACCTTAGATGATTTTTGGGGAAATGGGCACATAAGTAATTTTATAAAACCTTTTCAAAAATATAGTAACTTACATATGTTTATTGAATTTACTATTGATAGACTATTTTATGAATCAAATCAAAATTATTCAGAATTTACAATTGATGAACTTTTAAATAAGAGGTTTTGGATAAATAACACACTTGACTACCATAATATTGAACATATATCATTTAAAGAATGGTATAAAAATAATAGTAATATTTCAACTCATGCAGAAGATTTAATGTATAAATATTTAGAATTTTTAGAGTTTAGTGATTTTTATATAAAGTTAAAAAATCAAATGATAGAAGAAACTTTTTTTATTTTGTTTTTAAATAGAAAATTTTTACGAGAATTTAACTTAAATCTTTCAGGAATATTAGAAATATCAGATATAGATGATATAAATGATTTCACATTAGTAAAACAAAATAAACTTGTATTAAAAAGAAAGCATATACCAAAATGGGCAGAAAAAGCAGTATTCTATAGAGATAGAGGAATCTGTACATACTGTAAAAAAGATTTATCAGGTGTTATGAATATTTCAAATAAATATCATATAGATCATATTGTACCATTAGAAAAATATGGACTAAATGATGTTTCAAATTTACAACTGTTATGCGAATCTTGTAATACTTCAAAAGGTAGTAAGCATACAAAAATTTCAAATGATTATGAAAGATGGTATTGATAAAATGTACAAAAAAACATTAGAGAAAAATAAATGTATTCTGTAGCACATTTTGAAGATATTAGTTATCATATTCGTAGAACATTACTCTCTGCAAAGTATTCTGTAAAGATTTGTGTTGCTTGGATTAATGGAAATATTTATAATACAATATTTCAAGAATTAAATGCTCGTGGCGTTAATATTGAAATAATCTATAACGATGATTATATTAATGCGAAGACACCTATTATAAAACTTGATAAAATACTATTATTTCCTGTGTTACCTAGATTAAGAAGTGCACTAATGCATGATAAATTTTGTATCATTGATGATGAAATATTAATTACTGGTAGCTTTAACTGGTCTATAAATGCAAGAAATAGTTTTGAAAATATTGTAATTATTTATCAGGACTATAAACTAATTAAACAATTTCTACACGAATTTGAAGATTTAAAAAACCATTTTTATTATGTTCAGCAAAATATACCATACAAACAAAAATGTACACAGTGTAATTCAAATACATATAATCTAGGTATATTTAGAGAAGAAGAAGGTAAATATTCAGATTCAGTAGTTCAGATATGGCAAATTTGTTATGCTAATCAACATACTAAACTAATATCAGAACAAGATGAGCAATTTATACATTCTTGGTTATTAGAAAATGATACAGATGATTTCAATGATGATGAAAATGAATATAATAAAGAAATTATGTTAGCTGAACTTAATTCAGAAAGAAAGAAAACTATTGAAATTCAAAATTATTTCAATTCTAGTCATAATGTGCCTATGCATGCTATAGGACAAAAGATTTTAACTAATTCTACACAACATTATAAATGGAATGAAGCACCAGATTGGGAAATTAAAATTATATGGAGAGATATGTATTTTAGAAAAATTATACCTAGCGAACTATATAATGATGAACAAATTGAAAATATTATAGAGAATTACAACTATTAAATATATAACAAAACATAGGAGCTAATAAGTTACCTTGCGGTCACTTATTAGCTCTATTCAAACGTTATATATAAAATTAACTTACAATAATAGGAGAAAATATTATGCATCATACGGATGTTCAAAAAATTGCAAAACTAGGTGCCAATATCGTAATAAGTGATGAATCAAATATTCATCATACAGATGCAATGAAAATTATTGAAATTGCTATAGAAAATGGAGCTACTGTTACAATAGAAAAAAAATATCACCATACTGATATAGAGAAAATGGCAAAAGTTGCAGGCAATAAACTTACAGTAAAAATATAACAAATCATTGGAGAGAAATATTTGACCCTAGCGGCTCAAATATTTCTCAACTCAAACGTTATCGGCTCGCCTACGGCGACCCGATAACGGCAGTGCTGAGCGAGTTCTTGTCATCCTTCGCCTTCGGCTCGGATAACAAGTCGCAGGAGCGAACACTCTTTTCCACTCATTCAGTTGGATTTCGAAAACTTCGTTTTCAATCCTCCCTTCTGAGTGTCGCTCAGCACTGCCGTTATGTTTCATTTTAAAGCACTTGACTGCTTCTGTGCATTTATCTTCCAGAAAGAAAAAATATTACAAAATGACATATTTTACTATTTTCACAAATTTTCTTGATAGAATCTTTCTTATGATATTTAATCAATTTGATTAATATTTTTAGATAAAATTACTAAATTATAACTATGGGATTTACTTTCAATGAATATTAACGACTTAATCAAAAAATATGATGAAAATAAAGATTATTATCAAACACCTAAATACAATGAAACCCAGTTAAGAACAGATTTTTTAAATCCTTTTTTTGAATTACTTGGATGGGATATTCGCAATACTAAAGGTAAACCTACTAATGAACGAGAAGTTTTATTAGAAGAGGGACTAAAAGAAGACACTTATTCTACTACAAAAAAACCTGATTATACATTTAGACTTTTTTCTGAAAGAAAATTTTTTCTAGAAGCTAAAAAACCTAGTGTGAAGATTGAATCTGATGAAAAATCAGCTAAGCAAGTTAGAAGATATGGATTTACTGCAAAACTAAAAATTTCAGTTTTATCAAACTTTGAATATTTATCAATTTATGATTGTTCACAAAAAGTTGAAGCCACTGATTTAGCTAATAACTCAAGAATTAAACTATATCATTACTCTGAATATGAAGAAAAATTTGAAGAGATAAAACAGCAATTAAGTTATGAAATTGTTTACAATGGTGTATTTGATGAAATATGGAAAGATATTGAGGCACAATTAGAACGATTCAGTGTCGATAAACTATTTTTAAAACAGATTAATGATTGGAGAATATTATTAGGCAAAGAAATATACTCACATAAACAAGATTTAACTATTGAAGAACTGAATGATATTGTTCAATCTTATATTAATAGTATTGTTTTTTTAAGAGTTTGTGAAGATAGAGATTTAGAAACTTATAAAACTCTTTTAAACTATGCAGATAAAAATGATTTTAATTCATTAATAAATAAATTCAAAGAATCAGATAAAAAATATAATGCAGGTTTATTTAATCTTGATTTTGTAGATGAAATTATTTCTAATAATAGCTCATCTTTTTGGACAATAATAAAACAGCTTTATTTTCCTGAAAGTACTTATTCTTTTTCTGTATTTGCTTCTGATATACTGGGAAGTATTTATGAAATATTTTTAGCAGAGCAGTTAAATATTATTGACAATGAAGTATTACTAATAAAAAAAGCAGAACATATAGATAGAGATATTGTAACTACTCCAACATTTATTATTCAAGATATTCTTCGCAAAACTGTTGTTAAACACTGTGAAGATAAATCAGATGAGGAAATATTAAATTCTACTTTTGCTGATATTGCATGTGGTTCTGGTGCATTTCTATTGGAAGTTTATCAGTTACTACATGATATTTTAGTTGACTATTATATAGAAAATAATGTAGATAAACTAATACAAATATCTATAAATACATATAAATTACCTTTTGATATAAAAAAACAAATATTAAAAAACTGTATTTTTGGAGTAGATAAAGATTTCAATGCAGTTGAAGCTACTAAATTTGGATTACTTCTTAAACTTTTAGAAAATGAAAACAACTCTTCTATAACAATACCTGTTCTACCAAGCTTAGAGGAAAATATATACTTTGGAAATAGCTTAATTAGTTCAAATGAAACTGATGATGCAAATATTGATGCAATAAACCCATTTGATTTTTTTGATACTAAATTTGATGTAATTGTAGGAAATCCTCCTTATATGTCAACAGAAGACATTAAAGAGTTTACACCATTAGAAAAACCAATTTTTGAAAAAATTTATCAATCTGCATATAAGCAGTATGATAAATATTTTCTTTTTATAGAACAAGGGATAAACCTTTTAAAAGAAAATGGATACTTTGGGTATATTGTTCCTAGTAAATTTATCAAAGTTACATCTGGAAAAAAATTACGAAAATTTATAAGTGACAACAACCTATTAGATTCATTAATCTCTTTTGGTTCAAATCAAGTTTTTAATAATAAAACAACATACACAAATATTTTAATTTTAGGTAAAAAAAAGAATGATAAATTTAATTATGTAAGTGTTAATAAACTAAATGAATGGAAAGCACAAAAAAACATTACCTCTAATCTAGTTTCAAATAAAGTGATTAAAGATGATAATTGGGTATTGATTCCACCACACTTAAAAAATATATACGATAAAATTATTAGTAATAGCATTTTATTAAAAGATTTAGTGTTGGAAGATAATATTATTAATGGTATTCAAACTAGCTCAAATACTTTATATATTCATCTATGTTCAAAGCTCGCAAAAGAAGACTCAACTTATTACTATATAGAAAAAGATAAAAAAATATGGAAGATTGAAAAAGAGCTTACAAAACCGTATTACCAAACAACAAAAAATGATACAAAATTTAATACATTTCGAGATGTTCAAGCAAATTCTTTTGTCATATATCCATATAAATTTGACTCTAATGGTAATCTAAAACTGGTATCGCTAGATGATTTAAAAGCAAACTATAATGGGCTATATAGTTATTTTACTCACTATAAAGAAAAGCTTGTCAGTAGAGATATTTCACCTGAAGCAAATGACTTTGATTGGTATAAATTTGGCAGAAGTCAACATTTGACATCTGCAATTTGCGAATCAAAAATTATAGTTGGTGTATTATCTAATGGCTATAAATACTCTATTGATTATAATGATACATTTGTATCGTCAGGAGGTACCGCAGGATATGCAATGATAAAGATTCCAAGTGATTCTGATTATTCAATATACTATATTCAAGCACTATTATCTTCAAAATACTTAGAGTGGTTTGCTTATTGGTATGGCGAAATTTTTAGAGGCAATTTTGTGGCTAGAGGAACAAAAATATTAAAAAAACTACCAATAATTAAAATAGACTTTTCAAGTGCTACGTCAAAAAAACTGCATGATAATATATCAAATACTCAAAAAGATTTAAATAATTTGCAAACTAGAATAGATAAAAATAATGGCAATAAAAGAAAACAAACTCCACTACAAAGACAATTTAGAACTAAAAAACAAGAACTAGAAAATTTATTAAAAGAGTTATATGACTTAAAAGACAAAGATAACTTAATACTAAATGTATCGGATATTTATGCGATTGATTAATGATGCATCAGAAGAAAAGTTAAGAGGTGGCTTTTATACTCCTTCCCCTATAGCGTCATTTATTTTAAAATGGGCATTTAACGGGAATAAAAAACTAGATATTCTTGAACCAAGCTGTGGTGATGGAGTATTTTTAGAAGAGATTCAAAAAGGTGCTTATGAGTATAATTCAGTAACTGCAATAGAATTTGATGAGATTGAAGCCAATAAGTCTAAAAGTATTGAATTAGATAAATCGACTATTATAAATACAGATTTTCATAAATATTGCATTAATACAAATAAAAAATTTGATTTAATTATAGGTAATCCTCCTTATATAAGATATCAATATTTTGATAAAGAGCAACAACAATATGCTTCTGATATATTTAATAAAGCAGATATAAAATACTCAAAATTAACAAATGCTTGGGTTTCCTTTGTAATAGGTTCTTCATTACTTTTAAAAGAAACTGGAAAAATAGGTTTTGTTCTTCCTGCTGAAATACTTCAAGTGGGTTATGCAAAACCTTTAAGAGAGTTTTTAGCACACTTTTACAATAAAGTAAATATAGTATCTTTTGAAAAACTAGTTTTCCCAAAGATACAACAAGAAGTTGTTTTATTGCTTTGTGAGAAAAATAATTCCAATACACATTTAATAGAACATTTAGAATTAAAAGATGCAGAAGAGCTAAAAAAACTTGATGTATCTAAACTAAAAAGTCCAAAAAAGAAAATAGATTTTAAATCTAATAAATGGACATTCTATTTCTTAGACCAAGAAGAGATAGATTTTTTAGAAAAACTTCAAGAAGATAGAATTATCCCGAAACTAGATAATTATGCAAAAGTAGAAGTTGGTATAACAACAGGTTCAAATCCATTTTTTACAGTTCCTTTATTCACTGTAAAAAAATATAATTTAGAAAAATATGCAAAACCGTTAGTTGGTAGAAGTGTACAAGTACCTAGTGCTATTTTTACAGAGAAAGATTGGGAGAAAAATAGAGAGGTAGAGGCTCGAACACATCTATTAGTTTTTCCAGAAAATTCTAAATTAAAAAATGAAAAAGGTGCACTGGAATATATTAAATTTGGAGAAAATGAACATATCCATAAAGGATATAAATGTAGAATTAGGAATGAATGGCAAATAATACCATCATTAAGAATCTCTGATGCTTTATTTATTAGAAGAAATAATCTATATCCTAAATTTATAATTAATGAAGCCAATGCCTATACAACAGATACAATGCATAGAGTTAGCATAAAAGAAAATATTAATATAAAAGCACTCACTGCAAGTTATTATAATTCTATCTCTTTAGCATTTTCAGAAATTTGTGGAAGAAGTCATGGAGGAGGAGTTTTAGAACTTATGCCAAATGAAGTTGAAGAAATTCTTTTACCTTATAATGAAAGTAATGCTGAACTACTTCCTTTTATTGACAAGATGATTAGAGATAAAAAAGATATATCCGAAATATTAAAAATTACAAATCAAAAGATACTAAAGGAAAACTTTGGTTTTTCAGATAGTGAAATAAAATTAGCTGATCAAATTTGGAAAAAACTATCAAATCGTAGATTAAATCGTGGAAAAAAACATAACAAAATCTAGCAGTGAACGCTAAAGCATCACTGAAGTCAAACGTTATGATTCAAAGGAAAATCTGTGAAACACTATGTAACTGGTTTTTTATTTACAAAAGATTTTAAACATGTTGTTTTAATAAAAAAACTAAATCCAGAATGGCAACGAGGCTTATTTAATGGTGTGGGTGGGAAAGTAGAAGAAAATGAAAAGCCTTGCGATGCTATGTCGAGGGAATTTAAATAAGAGACGGGAGTTGTCATAAACGCTGAAAAATGGGTTCATTTTTCACATATTCATCGTCCCAACTTTTATCACTTGGATCTATATTATGCTCATTCTGATCTTGCTTTTGATGTCAGGACTATTGAAAAAGAAGAAGTTCATATAGTAAAAGTTAATAACTTACCAAAAAATATTATTCCGAACTTACAATGGCTAATTCCTTTGGCTTTAGATAAAGAAATGGATTTCTCAAGTCCTATTTTAATGCAGGAAATTGCTAAAGAAAGAATTAAATCATAACAAATCATTTGAGAGAAATAAGTTAGACTACAATGAAAGAGGCAGTTATATATACTTAAAAATCCAAAAATTATTAAATAAAACATGATGATAAGTTTATATTAATCTTTTTTTAATTTTAAATACATTTTTTTAATAGATTTAATTAAATTAGTATAATTAAGTAGAATCTCATTAAGCTACGATATACTCTAGGATATAACAAAAACATAAGTTTTTAGCTCATTTAGTAATTTTTATATCAGAAATAATTGATTGTTCTATTAATTTATAAATAAAAAAAAGGAATCTATATGGCTAAACCTAATTATAATTATGAAAAAAGAGCAAAAGAGATAGAAAAACAGAAGAAAAAAGAGGAAAAACGTTTAAAAAAACAAGCTAAAAAAGAAAACACATCTGAATCTTCTAATGATTCAAACTCAAATACTGAGGATTAATTATAAAGCTTTTATATAGCATATTTATAATACTCAGTTTTCAGTTGATTCTAATAAATTCATAAAAGAGATTATAGCTATTAAGAGATTTCTTAATATAATAAACCAAAAGGAAATACTTGTCATTTGATATATTTAACTTATCTCTAGAACTTACAAAAGCATTAGAAAAAAACAATTATAAAGTGCCGACTCCTATTCAAGAAGCAGTAATTCCTCTTGTAAAAACAAAACAAGATATTATGGCACAAGCAAAAACAGGAAGTGGCAAAACTGCAAGTTTTGTAATCCCTATACTTGAAACACTAAAAGAAGATGAAGTACAAAAAAAAGCAAAAATAAAAGTTTTAGTTTTAGCTCCAACAAGAGAACTTACTCTTCAAATTGCTCAAACTTTTTCAACTTTAAGTCAAACTTTTTCAAAACAACTTTCTATAGTTTCAGTTATAGGTGGAGAGAAAATCGGTGAACAACTTTTAAAGATACAAAAAGGCTGCGATATAGTAGTCGCTACTTCAGGAAGATTAGTTGATATTATAGGAAAAAAGCAAATTGATTTATCTACAATTGAATATTTTGTTTTAGATGAAGCTGACAAAATGCTTGATTTAGGTTTTGTTCAAGAGCTTGATGAGATTTTAAAAATTATTCCAAAGAATAGACAAAATCTTTTATTTTCTGCAACATTTTCACCAAAAGTTATTGATATAGCTTCAAAGATAACTAATAAAGCTTTAAAAGTGAAAATAGAAGATTCAAATACAAATGTAAAAGAGATAACTCAAAGGGCAATATTTGTAAAAAAAGAGGATAGAAGTACACTTTTAAGGCACTTGATAAAAGAGAATAACTTTAAGTCTGTATTGGTTTTTATGGCAAATAAAAGAGCAGCA
The DNA here is from genome assembly GCF_013201825.1 of Halarcobacter ebronensis. Taxonomy (NCBI): domain Bacteria; kingdom Pseudomonadati; phylum Campylobacterota; class Epsilonproteobacteria; order Campylobacterales; family Arcobacteraceae; genus Halarcobacter; species Halarcobacter ebronensis. The sequence goes on along the minus strand of NZ_CP053836.1, from coordinate 1,888,483 downwards.
GATAATATAGCAAATAAGTTTATAAAAAAAGGTTTTGAAGCTGAATCTTTTCATGGAGATTTGAGCCAAGAAGAGAGAATCTCTACTCTTAATGATTTTAAAAATAAAAAAATCGATATTTTATTCTCTACAGATATTGCTTCAAGAGGATTACATATTGATGATATAGATTGTGTTGTTAATTTTGATTTACCAAGAAGTACAGAGGAGTATATCCATAGAATAGGAAGAACTGCAAGGGCAGGGAAAAGTGGAACAGCTATTTCATTTTTAGACAATGAAAATTTAAACCATTTTAAACTAATAGAAAAAAGATATAAATTAGATATACCAAAAGAGCAAATTGAAGGCTTTGATTTCACTATTGCAAATACTACAAAACAAAAGGGAAGCTTACCTATAAAAGGTAAAAGAAAAAGTAAAAAAGATAAATTAAGAGAGAAAGGGTTAAGATAACTATCTTTAAAATCTACCTATATGAAGTTTTAAATAATATAAATACTCTTATTACAAACTCCACCTTTATAGATTTTAATTAAATAATACTATTTATTTTATAAATTCAAAAAGGTTATAGATGTGTGAAAAGTTAAAATCAATAGATAAAGGCGTCCTTTTTATGCTTATTAGTGCATTACTTGGTGCACTAAATGGAGCTTTTACAAAATATCTATCACAAAGTATGGATCCTTTTGAAATAGTTTTTTATAGAAATTTAATAGGCGTTTTGATTGTAATATACAGTTTAAAAAAATATCATATCTCTATAAATACTTCAAAATTACATTTACTCTTTTTAAGAGGTATCTTTGGTGCACTTGCAATGGTTTTATTTATTTATACTATTGCAACTATTCCTTTAGGAGAGGCTGTTGTTTTAAATAAGACTTCACCTTTTTTTATAACAATTCTTGCCTACTATTTAATGAAAGAGACAATAAACTTAAAAACTTTTATTGCTCTTATTATTGGCTTTTTAGGGATTTTATTTATTATGAAACCTTTTGGAGTAGAGTTTTCTTATGAGCATATATTAGGTGTGCTTGGAGGATTTTTTGCAGCAGCAGCTTATGCAACTATAAAAAAAATAAAAGATATTTATGATGCAAGAGTTATTATGCTCTCATTTATGGGGATGGGTGTGATTATTCCTTTATTACTATTTATATTTACTCCTTATGTAAAATTTACTATGCATGTGGAGTCTTATATTTGGTTTCTTTTAATATTTATGGCAATTTTATCAACAACTTCACAATGGTTTTTAACAAGAGCTTACAGTCTTAGCAAAGCAAGTATAATTGGTATTGTAAGTTATACAAATATTCCTTTTGCAATAGGTTTTGGTGTAATATTAGGAGATTTATTGCCTGATACTTATACTTTAATAGGTATTATACTTATTGTAAGCGGTGGTGTATTAGTTAGCCGTAAAAGTAAAAATCAATAATTTTTATATAAAGAGTTAAAATGGAAAATAAAAACATACCTTTTCAAACAATAGATTGGTCAAAAAAACCTAAAATAGAACATAATTGATGGTGATTTTTTAAAACTAAAATAACTATTCTTAAAAATTATTTTTTATTGACATAGCTTATAAAATGGAATATAATCAATTATATATACCAAAGGATTTATTATGAAAAATCTTACAATGAAAACATCTGATAATGTAAATATAAATTACATTATGGAAGGTAGTGGTAAACCTTTGTTACTAATTCCAGGTTGGAGTTGTAGTTTACACTTTTTTGATAAAAATATACCTGTCCTATCTAAAAATTTTAAAGTTATTGCAATGGATTTGCGTGGTCATGGCAAATCAGACAAACCTGATCATGGATATAGAATTTCTCGTTTTGCAATGGATATAAAAGAACTTTTAGATTATTTAGATTTGGAAGATGTAACTATTGCTGGCTGGTCTATGGGTGCTTCAATTCTTTGGAGTTATTTGGAGCTATTTGGTAATTATAGAGTTAGTAAACATATTAGTATTGACCAATCTCCTGCTCAATATTTTGCACCTGATTGGAAATGGGGGCAACTTGGCTGTTATGATGTTGAGTCATATTTGCGTCTTTGTGCCTCTTTGACATATGAAGAGAGAGCAAGTGCAGAAGGTACTGTTTATGGTTGTATGCATAAAAAACCAACAGAAGAAGAGGTAAAATTTTTAGCAGATGAGATTATGGAATGTCCAGCAAGAGTAAAGATAGATATAATGAGAGATCATACAAATCTTGATTGGCGTGATTTTATTCCATATATATCAATACCAACATTAGTATGTGTTGCAAAACAGAGTCAAGTGTTTCCTTGGCAAGGAAGTGCGTGGGTAGGAGAAAATATACCAAATGCAAAAATAGAGTTTTTTGAAGATTGTGGACATATGTTGTTCTGGGATGATTCTGAAAAATTCAATCGCGTTGTAGCAGATTTTATTTTAGATAACTAAAAGAGAGAGTATGAGAATAGAGATACCAGGAAGAGAAGCTTTTGAGATAAAGAGTATAGTATTTGACTATAATGGAACCATTGCAATAGATGGAAGAGTGATAGAAGGTATTTTAGAACAGATTAATGAATTATCAAAGAGTTTTGATTTTTATGTAATTACTGCTGATACTTATGGAACTGTTCAAAAAGAGCTTGAGAATACAAGTTGTAAAGTTATTACTATAGGTAAAGAGAATCAAGATGAAAAAAAACTAGAGTTTATAAAGAGTTTAGATTCTAAAACTGTTTTAAGTGTAGGAAATGGTAGAAATGATAAGTTGATGTTAAAAGAGTCTATTTTAGGCATTGCAATTTTGCAAGATGAAGGTTTATGTACGCAAACTTTTTTAAACTCTGATATTTTGGTTAAATCTATTTTTGATGTATTTGGGTTTTTAAGAGATAAAAATAGGCTTATTGCAACACTAAGAAATTAGAATAAAAAGGAAAATAATGAGTACGGAGTTTTTAATTACCTCTTTAGTAGTGGTTTTAATACCTGGAACGGGAGTTTTATATACAGTTTCAGCAGGTTTGTTTATTGGCGCAAGGGCTGCTGTTTTTGCAGCTATTGGATGTACTTTTGGTATCTTGCCTTCTTTACTTGCAAGTATATTAGGACTTGCTGTTGTTATTCACTCAAGTGCTTTAGCTTTTCAAGTTATAAAATATATTGGTGTTGCATATCTTCTTTATTTGTCATGGTCAATGTGGAAAAATAGTAATGCCTTGGCTTTAAAAAAAGAAAAGTCTGATGAAAGACTTTTTTCAGTTATGATAAAAGGGTTTTTAATAAATATTTTAAATCCTAAATTAACACTTTTCTTTTTGGCTTTTATTCCTCAATTCCTCTCTTCAAATAGTAGTTCATATACAAGTGAAATGTTGGTTTTAGGTTTGATTTTTATGCTTATGACTTTGGTTGTTTTTATTTTGTATGGTTTACTTGCAACAAGTGTTAGAGAGTATTTAATAAATTCTGAAAAGATTAGTAAATATATACAAAGAGTATTTGCAGGAACTTTTGCTTTACTTGGGCTAAAACTTGCTTTTACAGATAGATAACTTGTAAGGATTCTTTTGTCAATTTATAAAGCAACAATAGATGATGCAAAGCTTATTTCATCAATTATTAGTAAAGCAAACAAAGATATAGCAAATAAGTTCTCTTTGGATATAAATAATTGCCCTAAACATCCCTCTTTTTATACAACCCAGTGGGTGCTTTCAGATATGCAAAGGCAAGAAGAGTATTTTTTATATAAAAAAGATAAAGAAGTGGTTGCTTGTGTTGCTTTTGAAAATCCAAGAGAAGAGGTTGGTTATTTAAATCGTCTTTCTGTAATTCCTTCTTATCGTCATAAAGGTATAGGAGAAGAGTTGGTAAAATATATCTTTGAGTATGCAAAGAGTAAAAATATAAAGAGATTAAGTATTGGAATAATTGCAGAACATCAAGTTTTAAAACAGTGGTATATAAAATTAGGTTTTAAAGAGTCAAATAAAAAATCTTTTCCCCATTTACCCTTTGAAGTTTTGTATATGAATATCTACTTTTAATCTAAAAATAACTAAAATAATAGAAAAATAATTTGGAGCAAAACTATGGAAGAGATAAAAGATAAAGAGCTTATTCATTATAAATGGGTGCTAAATCGTATACAAACTATTAAATATCTAATTGTAACAACAATCTTAGCTCTAATGGCATACACTGGAAGTTCTATTGATATAACAAATGATTTTTTATCTTTGGCAATTTTATCTATAGCTTCAATATTTTTATTAATCTCTTTATATCTTGCTGGAAAAGATGCAGGTGCTTCAATATTTTATATTGAGCAGTCACAAGAGGGAATTTCAAAAGAGTCAAGAGTGATTATGTATGTTCTTATTTTAATATCTTCAACTCTTATATTCATAGCTAAAATTTTAAATACTTTAGAGATGATTACCACAAATAGCGCAATGATGAGATAAAGGAAAGCAGTGTCTTTAACAGTTATGTTAGTAGTTTTATTAGCTGCGTTACTTCATGCAAGTTGGAATTTTTTAGTTAAACAAAATAGCAATAAAAATCTTAGTATGTCTGCTGTTGTATTAGGGCATACTCCTTTTGCTTTTATTGCACTTTTATTTGTGCCAATGCCAGAAATATCTTCTTTGCCTTATATAATAGCAGGAGCACTACTGCATACAGGTTATCAACTCTTTCTTTTAAATTCATATAAAATAGGAGACTTAAGTCAAGTCTATCCTTTGGCAAGAGGTGTAGCACCTCTTCTTGTGGCATTTGTAGCAGTTTTTATTTTAAAAGAGAGTTTGAGTTATCTTGAAATTTGTGCAATTATAGTAATCTGTACGGGAATTATTAGTTTAGTTCTTGTTAGACGAAGTGATGGTCTAAGAAATTACAAAGCAGCATTTTTGGCTATTGTTACTGGCTGTTTTATTGCTTCATACTCTATAGTTGATGGACTTGGAGCTAGGGTTTCACAAAGTCCTGTAGGGTTTTACTCTTTTCTTACCATATTAAATGCAATAATTTTTATGGTATTTGTCTCTATTAAACAGCCAAATACATTAAAGCAAGTTATTACAAAAAATTCAAAATTGGCATTAAGTGGTGGACTTTTCTCTTTTACTGCTTATTCTTTAGTTATTTGGGCTTTTACAATGGCACCAATACCTTTAGTGACAGCTTTAAGGGAAACAAGCATTGTTTTTGCTCTGCTCTTAGGAGTTTTTGTTTTAAAAGAGAGATTAGATTTGGTTAAACTTTTTGCTTCAATCACTACTTTAATAGGTGCAGGCTTACTTAAAATAAACAAATAGAAAGTTTCTTCTTATTATAATGTTTCTTCAAATTAAGGAAAAATAATGCTTATACGTGATGCAAATATCTCTGATTTTGAAGAGATTACAAAAATATACAACTATTATATTAAAGAGACAGTTATTACTTTTGAAGAGGAAGAGATAGACAAAGAAGAGATGATTAAAAGATTTGAAAAGATTAAAAAATCAGGGCTACCTTGGCTGGTTGCACAAAAAGATGGAGAGATTTTAGGATATGCATATGCACACTTTTGGCATGATAGAAGCGCTTATAGATTTAGTGTTGAACCGTCAATTTATTTAAATAAAAAATTTATTGGAAATGGTGTAGGAAAGGCTTTGTACAAACAACTTTTAACAAAATTAAAAGAGTTGGGAATAAAAAATGCTCTAGGTTTAATAACTGTACCAAATGATGCAAGTATAGCTTTGCATGAAAAGTTTGGTTTTAAAAAAGTTGGAGAACTTCCAAATATTGGGATTAAATTTGATAAATGGTTAAATGTAGGACTTTGGCAACTAGAAATGTAATATAAGGAGACTAAGTTTTGCAAAATAAAAGAACTATAGGGTTTTTTGGTGCTGTTGCAATTGGTATTGGTGGTATGGTAGGAGGAGGTATCTTTGCTGTTTTAGGTGAAGCTGTCTCTTTGGCACATGGAGCAACCGTAGTAGCATTTTTATTTGCAGGTATAGTTGCTTTATTTACTTCTTACTCTTACTCAAAACTCTCAGTAAAATATCAAACCCTTGGAGGTACAGTTAGTTTTATAGATAATGCCTTTGGACATAACTATTTATCAGGAAGTGTAAACTTTATGCTTTGGCTTAGTTATTTAGTTACAATCTCTTTATATGCTGTTGCTTTTTCCTCTTATGCCCAAGCATTATTAGGTAGTTCAAACAATTTTTATAATCATTTATTTATTTCGATAGCTATTATTTTGCCTTTAATTATCAATCTTATTAGTGCTTCTTTTGTAAGTAAATCTGAAACGGCAGTTGTTATAATAAAAGTTTTGTTACTTTTTTTAATAATAATTGCAAGTTTTTCTTATCTTGATTTTGAACGATTATCTCCTTCAAAATGGCAGGGAAGTTTCTCTATTTTGGTTGCTGGAATGATTATTTTTGTTGCTTATGAAGGGTTTGAACTTATTGCAAATTCAGCTCAAGAGATAAAAGAACCAAATAAAAACCTACCAAAAGCTTTTTATACCTCTGTTCTAATAGTAATTATTCTCTATCTTCTAATAGCAGTTACAACAATTGGAGCGGTTGATGAAAAGGAGTTAATGAATGCAAAAGATTATGCTCTTGCAATTGCAGCTAAACCTGCATTAGGACAAGCTGGATTCACAATTGTTTCTATTGCTGCTCTTTTGGCAACCTTTTCGGCTATTAATGCAACTATTTATGGAAATGGAAGATTAGGATATCTTTTGGCTATTAAAGGAGAGTTACCTAAACTTTTTGATAAAGAAAAAGATGGAATACCTTCTCTTAGTATAAGTGTAACAGCATTTTTTAGTTTAGTTTTAGCAAATAGTATTGATTTATCTCAGATAGCCATAATTGGGAGTGCAAGTTTTCTTCTTATCTTTTTTATTGTAAATGTAGCAGCACTAAAACTTTATAAGGAGATAGAAGCAAATAAGCATTTGCTTTTGGTTTCATGTACTATTAGTTTTATTGCATTAGTTACGCTTTTAGTTCATACTTTTTTTACAAATAGGGACTCAATTTATATTTTTATACTCTTTATTCTAATATCAATTCTTTTTGAAGTTTTTTATGGAAGAATGATTAGAAAACATATCTTTAATCGACCATATTAGTAGAAATAAGTTAGATTTTTAATCAATAATTAGATAAATTAAATTTTTAAAATTTTAATAAAGATTGGATTGAAATATTATGAACAGAGTTTACATTACAGATAAAATAACAGACCCTTACATAGAAAAAGATGTTTTAGGTGATGAATTATCAATGACACTACATGAAGAGGTAGAAGTTTTATTAGTTTGGCACAAAAAAATAACCAATGAATTTATAGATAGCCTACCAAACTTAAAAGCACTAATTAGATTTGGTGTGGGGTATGATGTTTTTTTAGACTTGGAGTATATAAAACAAAAAGGTATTTATGCTTCAAATACTCCTGATTATGGTACAGAAGAGGTTAGTGATACAGCAATTGCAATGATTATGAATATAGCTCGTGGTATCTCAAGATATGATTATAAATGTAGAGATTACAGAGACTCTTGGCAAATAAATACATTAGATTATATAAAAAGAACAAGTGATTATAAACTTGGGGTAATTGGAGCTGGAAGAATAGGGGGAAGTGTAATTCTAAAAGCAAATGCCCTTAGATTTCAAACACAATTTTATGACCCATATCTATCAAGTGGAACTGAAAAAATGCTTGGGGCAAAAAGATGCGAGAGTTTAGAAGAGTTGATTGAAAGTAGTGATATTATCTCAATAAACTGTCCTTTAACTTCTGAGACAAAAGCAATGATAGATGAAAAGTTTATAGCAAAAATGAAAAAGGGAGCTTCTATTGTAAACACTGCAAGAGGTGCTATTGTAAAAGATTTGGATGTTTTTTATGAACCACTAAAAAGCGGACATTTAAACTGTGTCAATCTTGATGTTTTGCCAACTGAACCTCCTGGAACTGGTCTAATGCTTGATGCTTGGAGAGCAAAAGAGTCTTGGCTTGATGGAAGATTTATGATAAATCCTCATTCAGCTTTTTATAGTGATAAAGCCTATTTTGATATGAGACAAAAAGCTGCATTAAATGCAAAAAGAGTAATAGAAGGGAAAAAACCAATAAATATTGTTAATGGACTATAAGGGAAAATAATGAGACTAAAAATAGATATAGTTGATGCATTTGCTGATGAACTTTTTAAAGGAAATCAAGCAGCAGTAATAGTCTTAGATGAGTGGTTAAGTGATGAATTAATGCAAAATATTGCAACAGAAAACAACCTCTCTGAAACAGCCTTTTTAGTAAAAAATGAGAAAGGGGTTTATCATATTAGATGGTTTTCTCCAATTTCTGAAATTGACTTTTGTGGGCATGCAACATTAGCAAGTGCATATATACTATTTAATAGTAACTCTAATATAGAAACAATAACTTTTTTTGCAAAAGCAGTTGGAGAGTTAGAAGTTAAAAAAGATAATGATTTTATTTTAATGGATTTCCCAAATAGAAAACCATCAAAAGTTGAAGAAGCTCCAAAAGAGCTCTTTGATGGCTTATCAATAACTCCTTTGGAAGTTTATAAAAATCAACAAGCTTATTTTGCAGTTTATACTAATGAAGATGATGTTTTAAATGTAAAATATGATAGTACTGAGTTGAAAAAATTGGCACCCTTTGATGTGGTTGTAACAGCACCATCAAATAATAAGAGTTATGATTTTACCTCAAGATATTTTTGGCCTGCAAATGGAGGGGATGAAGATCCTGTTACAGGTTCTATTCATACAGGGCTTGCACCTTTGTGGGGACAAAAAATGTCAAAAGAGAGTTTAGTTGCCCTTCAAGCTTCAAAAAGAACAGGTGTTTTATACTGTAAAGTCTCTAAAGATAGAGTTTTAATTTCTGGGAAAGCAGCTCACTATTTAGAGGGTAATATTACTATTTAAGTAGTTTACTTCTCTATTCTTTGTAGCAGTTTATAATTTTTGTAGTAGTTTAATGTTTGCATTAAAATTAATGCAATTAATCCCATTACCCAGTATAAAAACCAAAGTTTAATCATTCCTATAAAGCCATCTTCACTATAAAAGTCGATTACTTCAAAGATTAAAAAGAAGATTATTAGTGATTTAAGGGAACTATTATTTATGGGAATGAACTCAATTATTTCATAATCTTTTAGCTTGAATTTGAAAATAAAAAAAATAGAAGTAATTAAAATTAGAGCAAAAATTGAGAGGTATTCTCCTTTTATTATCTCTAGGGTTTTAATTTCTCCAAAAACAAATAAATAGGTTGCAATGATTATTATAAATGTTGTTGGAAATAGAAAAATAGGTTTGTTCAAACTCTCTCCTTATCGTTAAAGATGATTTTATCATAAAATTATTAATATAAAAATTTATCTACTTCTAATAGAAATCGTGCTAAAAATAGTTTATGAAAGATAAATTTGAACTAATAAGTGTAGATAAAATTTGGGATAAAGCCCCACACAATGCCTTTACTGATCTAATTAGATATGATAATAGCTGGTATTGTACATTTAGAGAGGGTGAGGACCATTTCACAAATGGGAAGATTAGAGTAATTAGTTCAAAAGATGGTAAAAAGTGGAAAAATATTAAATTTTTTAGGAATAAGAAGTTTGATTATCGTGACCCAAAATTTTCCATAACAGCTAAAAATGAACTTATGATTAATACAGCAATACACACTATTGACTCTTCAAATAAAAATCTATATCAATCAGCAACTTGGTTATGTAATGATGGTAAAAATTGGAGTGAAGCATATATTTGTGAAAGTGGAAAAGATAGTTGGCGATGGAGTGTATCTTGGGTAGATAAAAAAGCATATAGTGTTGCTTATATAGGGAAAGACAGATTAGGTTGTTTATATAGCTCAAAAGATGGAAAAACTTGGAAAGTTGTTAAAAAAGAGTTTTTCCCAGACAGCCTCTCTTTAGGAAATGAGAGTTCTATACTCTTTTTAAAAAACAAAGATGCATATTGTCTTTTAAGAAGGGACAATGGAACTTGTACAGGAGTGCTTGGATACTCTAAACCACCTTATAAAAATTGGAATTGGAAAGATTTAGAGGTTCGAATAGGTGGTCCTAAAATGATTTTTTTGGAAGAGAAAAATCTATTTTTAACTGTTGTTAGGTTAAATGATGAAAAAGTTAGAACATCTTTATGTTTAATAGACCCAAAAAAATCCAAACTCAAAGAAGTTTTAGAATTGCCTTCTTGTGGAGATACAAGTTATGCTGGGATGGTATATTTTGAAGATATACTTTGGATAAGCTACTACTCTTCACACGAAGATAATAAAACCTCTATCTATTTGGCAAAAGTTAAAATTAGTTAAAGTATTTAGTTTTTTCTAATAAAAATCGTGATAAAACTACTCTATGAAAGAAAAAATATATTTAATACCTGGTCTTATGACTGACAATAGATTATGGAGTAGATTAAAACCCCATTTAGAAGATGAGTATGAGTTAATTCATTTTCAACTACCACCTTGTGAAAACTTTGATGAAATAGCTGAACTTTTGGATAAAAAAATAGGTAATGATAAAGTTAATCTTTTGGGATTCTCTTTAGGAGGATATGTAGCTACACACTATTCTTTAAAATATCCCCAAAAAGTTAAAAGACTTTTTTTAGTTAGTTCAACTCCAAGTTCAACAGAAGATAAAGATATTCCAAGAAGGCAAAAAAAACTACAAGAGGCAAAAGAAAATGAATTTTCTCCCCTTAGTTTAGAAAAAGCAAAAGATCTTTTGGAGATAAAAGAGGATGAAGAGTTAATTCATATAGTTGCTAATATGTTTAATGATTTGGGAAGAGAGACTTTTATTCCTCAACTCTCTTCAACTTTAAAAAGAGTAAATCTTTTTGATGATTTGATTAAACTTGATATTCCTATTAGTTTTTATTACAGTAGTGAAGACAGACTTTTAAACCATACTGCAATTAATGCAATTTTACAAAAAGAGCATAAAATGAGAGTGATTTCAAGAAAAGGAGAGAGCCATAATATTCCTTTGGAGTTCTCAAAAGAGCTTAGCTTTGAGATACAAAGGTGGATGAAGAGTGAGTAACAGAACTTTCTTTAGAGACTTAAAAGCAATTAATAGTTTTGAAAAACTATATATTGATGAAGTGTATAAAGAGGTTCCCTCTGATTGGTATTTACTTGCAAGTGATATAAAAAATTCAACTTTGAAAATAGAAGAGGGTAAATACAAAGAGATAAATATGGTTGGTGCAATGACTATTATTGCAATTTTAAATATTGATAAAACCCTTGATTTGCCTTTTGTTTTTGGGGGAGATGGTGCTTTTTTATTAATACCAAAATTTATATATGAGCAGTCTAAACAAGTTCTTTTAGCTCTTAAAGAACTTGCAAAAGAGTCTTATGATTTGGATTTGAGAGTAGGGCTTATATCTTTATTAGAACTTCAAAAAGAGAAAAAATCTATATTAGTTGCAAAATATAGTTCAAACGCTGAATTTTCTCAAGCATTAATAAGAGGTGAGGGTTTAGACTATTTTGATTATTTACTGAAAAAAGATGAGAAGTATCATTTAAAAGGTAAACCTAAAAAAGATTTTTCCCTTGATTTGCAAGGATTAGAGTGTAGATGGCAATATATTAAATCTACAAAAGATGAATCTATCTCTTTAATTTTTAAATGCCTAAATCAGGATAGTTATAAAGATATCTTAAATGGCATTGAGAGTATAATAGGTGATGTACAAAGCAGACATCCCCTTTCAATAGAAAATTTGAATTTAGCTTTTGATAGTAGCAATTTAAGTGTTGAGGCATCAATTTTTTCTAAAACTTTTTTAAAAAAGCAAATAGTCCTTTTCAAACTAAGAGTTATTAATCTTTTGGGATCTCTTCTTATGGGGTTAAAAATAGGGCAATGGGCAAATTACAAAAAAAGAATTGTTCAAAGTGCAGATATTCAAAAGTTTGATAATATGGTAAAAATGGTATTTTCAACTTCCTATGAAAAGAGTGAAGAGTTGGAAAATTATTTAGAAAATAAGTTTAAGAAGAGTATTTTAGTTTATGGCTTGCATAAATCAAAGTATAGTTTAATGACTTGTTTGATTTTTGAAAGGCATGGAAAACATATACATTTTATAGATACAAGTAATGGAGGTTATGCTCTTGCAGCATCTGCATTGAAAAAGAGATTAAAAAATGAAAAAAGAGAAAATATACTTAATTCCGGGACTAATGAACAACGAGGAGCTTTGGAGTAAAATAAAACCCCAGCTTGAAAAGAGTTTTGAACTAATACATATTCCCATCCCAAACAGTGATGATTTTGAAGAGGCAATTAAAGAACTAGACAAATCTTTTGATGAAGAGAAAATAAATCTTGTAGGTTTCTCTTTGGGGGCTTATTTAGCTTCCTACTATATTTCAAAAAGAGCCAATAGAATAAAAAAGGCTTTTTTGATATCAGGAACTCCAAGTTCACTTAAAAAAGCAGAAAATGAGAGAAGAGAGCTTCTCTTAAAGCAACTAGATAACTTAAAATTCAAAAGTTTATCACTACTAATTATAAAAGCACATCTTAACAAAGAGAATAAAGAGAATAGTGAATTAATAAATTTGATTCATAGAATGTTTTTAAGTTTTAGTTTAGATGAGTATAAGATACAATTGCGCTCAACATTTAATAGAGTTGATTTACATAATGAGTTAATAAGCTCAAATATACCAATAAAACTTTTATACTCAAAAGGGGATAAACTCTTAAACCAAAACTCAATAAAAAAGATGAGAGAAAAAGCTTCAAAGATAGAGATGCTTGTTATGGAAGGCAGAAGCCATATGTTACCTTTGGAAGAGCCAGAGATTGTTGCAAAAGAGATAAAAGAGTGGTTTAGTTTCATATAGTGAAACATTAATCATTTAGAAACTCTCTTATATTTTTTATTAACACCAATTGTAATAATATAGATACAAATTATTACAAGGAGTGATTATGTCAAAAAAGATTCTTATTATTGCAGGTGATTTTGTAGAAGATTATGAGCTTATGGTTCCTTTTCAATGCCTTAAAATGTTAGGTCATACAGTTGATGTTATTTGTCCAGACAAAAAAGCAGGAGAGCATGTAAAAACTGCAATTCATGATTTTGAAGGTGATCAAACTTATACAGAGAAACCAGGTCACAATTTTACTTTGAATGCAAGTTTTGATGAAATAGATGAAACTAGTTATGATGCACTTTTTATCCCTGGCGGTAGAGCTCCTGAATATATTAGGTTAAATCAAAGAGTGTTAGAGATAGTAAAACATTTTGATGCAAAAAATAAACCAATTGGTTCAGTATGCCATGGAATTCAAGTTTTAGTGGCAGCAGGGATTATCAAAGGAAGAACTTGTTCTTCTTATCCAGCTTGTTCTCCAGATGTAAATATTAATGGTGGAACTTGGGTTGATGTAGGTTTTGAAGCAGCACATGTGGATGGAAATCTTGTTTCAGCTGCAGCTTGGCCAGCTCATCCAGAACTTTTAGCAAAATTTAACGAACTTTTATAAAACTTGTGCAAGACTAGGAGACTAGTTTTGCACCAAGGAAATAGATGTCTTCACAACTTAAATCTCTCTCTAAAGGTCTTATTGTTTACAAAGAGATAGTAAACTATGGAAAACCAATTTTAGCTTCAACCCTTTGTCAAAAGCTTGATATAAACAAAAGCACAATGTCTAGAATTTTAAAAACCCTAAAAGATGAAGATTATATTATCTATTTAGATGGGAGTAGTGAAGTTATAGCAAAAAACTTGGAGAATATAGATTTAAAAAAAACAAGAATTCAACTTTTGGTTGAAAAGAGCAAACCTCTTCTTGAAGAGATTCATAAAAAAACAAATGAGTGCTCATACCTTGGTATTTTTGATAACTATAAAGTTTTATATCTAAATCAGGTAGATAATTCTAATAGAAAAATTAAAACAAGAAATAGTATAGGACTTCAAACCCCTTTACATACAAATGCTTTGGGAAAATCAATTTTAGCTTTTGGAAACTATAGTGTAGATAATCTAAAATTAGAACAATATACTCTAAATACAATTACAGACATAGAACTTTTGAAAAAGAGCTTGCAAGAGGTTTTAGAAAATGGCTACTCTTTGGATATAGGTGAATATCAAGATAATATGCAGTGTGTTGCTGTACCTCTATTTAATCATGAAAATATACTTTTAGGAGCAGTTGGAATCTCTGGAACGAAAGATAGATTGTCTTTGGAAAAACTAAAAAGTTTAGGTAAAGAGATTTTAGATATTGTGGAAGAGTATGAGATTATCTGTTAGTATATTCCCACAAAAGTGGAAATATACAAAATACTCTTTTAGAGATTTTTAGGTGTACACTTTTTAGTGAAAATACAAATAGGGCAGAAATCAATAAGTCCTACAATTAAAGGTATTACCCCTAAATAAAACCAAAAAATTCCAGTATAAACACCTGCAGCAATTAATAAAATCCCAATTATAATCCTAAACTTTCTACAAAAGTTTCTAATTTTGTCATATTTATTCATAATATAATTTCCCCTAATAATTTTAGAGGAATTATATATTATTAAAACTTATTATAAATTTAAAAAGTAAGTTAAGTAAAACTTATAATTTAACTAATCTTTTTTATTATTTTTATCTCTTCTAAATCTATTTCTGATTGGTAGACTAAAACTTCTACACCATTTTTAGTAACCTCTTCAAAAGTCTTTGCATATTTTTTATCAATCTCTTCTGCTAATCTAAAAGGTAGATTGTCAGTTCTTTGTATAACATATAGCATAACAGAACGGTGACCCTCTTTTACCATTTGTTCTAACTCTAAAAGATGTTTTGTTCCTCTTGAAGTAACTGCATCAGGAAAAGCAAGGGTATTATTTAGCCTTAAACTTACGCTTTTTATCTCAACATAACACTTTTTGTTTTCATCTTCTAAAAGAATATCAATTCTACTATTTTGTCCATATTTTTGTTCAGGTTTTAGATTTTTGTAACCTTGAAGCTCTTTTATTGTGCCATTTTCTATTGCTTCAATTGCAATCTTATTTGCAACTCCTGTATTGGTACAAATAAGATTTTCACCCATTTTAGTAAGCTCCAAAGTATATTTTAGTTTTCTTTTTTTATCATCATGGAAAGTTACCCAAACAGGACAGTTCTCTTCAATACAGCTGGTCATAGCCCCACTATTTGGTACATGAGCAGTTATAGTTTCTCCACTATCCAAAACAATATCAGCCAAAAATCTTTTATATCTTTTTATTAGTTTACCACTGTATAGTTTGTCAAATTTCATTTTTATCCTTTTATCTTTAATTTTATAACCAATTTATACTTTTATTTTTTTTAATAACTAGGAATAAAAATTGCATATAAAATAGTATGAAAAATTTTGAGAATGAAAAACACCTACTTAATTATGATGAAATTGATGAACTTCATAGGGAATTTTTAGATATTTACAATAGTGTAGATAGTTCTAGTATTGATAGTTATATCCAAAAGTTAACGGCACTTTTACAACAAAGCAAGAGACACTTTAATGTAGAAGAAGAACTTATGGATAAATATAGTTATCCAAGAAGTAGAGAACACAAAGATGAACATAGAAAAGTTCTTGCAGAGATGCAATATTTTATAAACAATACAAACTCACTATTTGGTAAAAAGATGCTAAAAGCTTACTATAACGAGAAGTTAGGAGATTGGTTTGATTTACACCTTTTAAGTATGGATAGTGATTTAACTGCATTCTTGAAAAAGGTAGAAAATGGGATTGTTTGAAGATAAAATCAAAGATGAATTGATGCAAACAATCTTTACAAATAATTTAAAAACTTTTGAGACTATAAATTCAAAATTCAAACTTGATGAGAGCGAAAAATCAAAGGTTTTAGACCTTGTTTCAAAATTTAATGAAGAGTTAAATAGAGTACTTAAAAACAAAAAACTTTCATAGGATAAAAGATGATTACACCAGCAATTGGAACAAGCGAATTATATAAACAATTAAAGGCACTTTTAGATGCTGATATTCCATGTTTTATTCACGGAAGTCCTGGTATTGGAAAATCATATATAGTAAATGACATTGCAAAAAGAAGTGACTTACAACTAATTGATGTGAGATTATCTCAACTTGATGCAGTTGATTTAAGGGGAATTCCTACAATAAAAAACGAACAAACTAAATGGATGCCACCAATTTTTCTACCAAGTGATGAAAATTCAAAAGGAATTTTGTTTTTAGATGAATTAAACTCTGCTCCACTTTCAGTACAAGCTGCAATTTATCAGTTGGTTCTTGATAGAAAAATAGGTGAATATACACTTCCAAAAGGGTGGAGAATTATCTGTGCGGGTAATAAAATAAATGATAAGGGAATTGTTTTTAAACTTCCTAGTCCTCTTATAAATAGAATGGTTCATATTGTACTTGAAGCAAAATATGATGATTTTAAAGGTTGGGCAATCAAAAATGAGATACACCCTTTTATTATTGGATTTTTAGGTTTTAGACCAGATCTTTTAAGTAGTGAAGTTCCAAGCTCAACTGAGACAAATCCTGCTTTTTGTACTCCTAGAGCTTGGAATATGCTCTCAAATATCATAAAAAGAAATGAAGAGATAGCAAGTCTGCATCCAATCATTTATGGAACAGTTGGATATGGTGCTGCAATTGAGTTTATCTCTTTTGTAAAAGTTTATAAAACACTACCAAATATTGATGCAATTTTGGAAGGGAAAAGTGAAATGGTTCCCAATGAACCAAGTGCTTTATATGCTTTATGTGCTGCAATTATTGAAAAATATAGCAATAAAGAGCAAGCTGTAAATCTATTTTTGTATGTAAAACATCTACCAGTTGAGTTTAATGTAATGCTTATAAAAGATTTAATTGTAAAAGATGAAGATATAGCAGAACTTGAAGCTTTTGATGCTTGGATGGAGCAATATGGACAATACATCATATGATGAAGTCTTTCAAAAAATACGAATAAACTTCCTTTTTAATCACCCTTTTTTATCTGTATTAGCACTATCTATTCCAACTATTTATCAAGAAAATAGTAACTCAGCTTTTCAAACAAATGGAAATGAGATACATATTGATTTGAAAAAACTTGAAAAATATAGTAATGAAGAGATAACTTATCTTTATGCTCATACTTTATTACATATAGTATTAAAACACCCCTATAGGCAAAAAACAAGAGAAAGAAGAGTTTGGAATCAAGCATGTGATTTGGTTATAAACTTGATTCTTTCAACTTTTTCAAATGTGGGACAAATGCCCTTAGATGAAGTTTTAGATTTAGATTTAAAAGATAAGTGTGTTGAAGAGGTTTATGAAATTTTATATAAAAAAGAGGAAAAAGAACAGAATCAAGAGTCAAATGAGGGTGAAAAACAAAATAGTGAGATAAAAACTACTCCAAATAAAAAAGGTGATTTAGAGACCAATATTTATGATAAATCTAAGATGGATTTGGAAGAGGTAAGTGATGAAAAAAGAAATGAGAAAGAGAGAGAAAAACTTGATGGTATTATAATTCAAGCTTTATCTATAGCCAAAAAGAACTCCCGTGAGTATGAAGGTATGGCAATAGAGATTGATACTTTGATAAAACCAGAAATATCTTTTCAAGATATATTAAAAGAGTACTTAATAGCATCACTATTTGAAAAAACAACAACTTATGATAGACCAAATAAGAGATTTATACATAATGGTTTATATCTTCCTGGAAGTAAAAAAAATGATGAGTTAATTGAGGTTTTTATAGCTTTAGATAGTAGTTCAAGTGTAACTTTAGATGAGTATAAAAGATTTTTAGGTGTAGTAAAAGATGTATGTGATGGTTTTTATGAATACCAAGTTACAGTGCTACCTTTTGATTTAAAAGTAAAAGAGGAATATATTATAAATTTTGACTCTTTTAATCCTTTGATTGAAGAAAAACTTTTTATCCCTAAAAGTGACGGAGGAACAGATTTTGATGAGGTATTAAGGTTTTTAAAAAAATCAAGTGAAATAAAAAGTAATAATCTTCTAATGGTTTTAACAGATGGTGAGTTTACCATAAGTGAAGCATTGGTTTGTAGTACTTTGTTTGTAGTAAGTGAAAAGAAAAATATAAAGAGGTTTGAAAGCTTTGGAAGAGTTATTCAATTTGACCTATAAAGATGAGGTTGAAGAGTTAAAAGATCAAGAGAACTTTGAAAGTTTAGGGGATGAAAAGTATCTAAATCATCCTGATATGGAAGCTAGACTTTATTGGGCTTTTTGTAGACCAAATGGCTCAAGAGAGGAGCAAATAGCAGACACTGAACCTTTGGTATCTATTATGGCTTTTAACCACTCAAAACTACCAGCACTAAAAAGATTTCAACTGCTTCACAAAGATGTAATCATAGAAGATAGTTTAAGAGTAAAAATAAGAAATAGAACAAGAATGCTTTTTAGAAGCCTAACTGATGATGATTTTACTGAATTAAATCAGGTACTTGATTTAGTCCCTGTTTTTTTGCCTGTGGCAATAGATCAACTAAAAGTTGGAAGAAAATGGAATGATATAGTTGCAAATGAAATAGAGGCAACAAAGTTTATACAAAAAGCAAAAGATTATATAGATGAGAGCTTTTTAGAAGCTCTGTATTTCAAGCTTCAAAGCTTTGAAGAGTTTGATGAAAAAGAGTTAAAAGAGTATTTAGAAAAGATTATAGGTATAAAAAAGTTGGTTCATAAAATCATTTTAGACTATTATCAAAAAAAAGCTATGGAGTGGATTGCAAATAGTGATTTGCATATCTTGCAGAAAAAAGGTTTGGAGAAGTTAGTGGGGAAGTTAGATTATTAATTTTTATAACGGTTGACTTCAGTTACGCATGGCGTTAACTGCTAGGTCTTGTTATGCTATTGATTTGTAATATCTATTTTATAAATATTAAAAGTTGAAAAGCTGATAGTTTGATTATTGTCTTTTGTTAGTGCTAATAAAGAACCATCATTATCAATTTTCAAATCTATTAACCTAGTAGGTCGTCCAGAATTTATGTGAATTGATTGTCTTTTTGCCAATTGGATAGGTTTTCCATTTTGATCAAAAAAACTAATTAACCCATTCATTATACTGTTCCCGTCATATTCCATTCCACCTACAAAAATTCTTCCAACGTTATCTGTGACTATCGTATTGCTTTCCACTCGATAAAATGATCTAATATCAATTCTTCCATTTGTTCCAATTTTATTGTCACTAATACCTCTATGATTTATAGCCACGACAAAACCATTATTTCCTGCACCTACGGTAAGTGTTGTTCCATTTGGTAAAGTGGTGATATTATTGACTTGATTAACAAAACCATTGTGTAGTAAAACTGTAGAAATGTTTTTTACACCATTATCTCCAAAGTTATTATCTAACTTACCATCGGATTGATATTTTGCTACAAGACCAGATCCTGATTTTGCAGCGATGTAAAATGCATTTGAGTGAACATCATATGAAATACCAGAAGGGTAAGCAGTTTTATAAGTTTGTGGTAATGTTTCAGAAATTCCATTTAGTCCAAATGAAGGTACTATATTACCATCAGTATTTACAGCAATTATCGCTGTTCCTAGATCGTGTACTTCTGAACATAATAAATAAATTACTCCATTATGTAAAACGGCATTCTTACATCTTGGAACTTTCTCATTATTAATTTGAATTGTTTTAATCTGACCATTATTGAAAGTAGTTTTATTTTTACCATTGCTATCAAGTACAAGCATAAATGCTTGTGGTCCATCTTCTTTGTAAAGTGTTCCTATTATTAATAATTCATTATGTGGTAATGACAATATCTGTGATGGTTCTGGTCTACCTGAATCAAAATCAATTAAACGGTAACCACTACCTGAAGCACCAAACTCTTCATTCCAACTACCATCTTTTCTAAAGGCATCGATACGAATTTGTATCGTTTGTTCTCCTTCTACGTCATAAAATTTTGAAAGAACGAAGTACATATTATTATGGATAATAAAGTTTATTGGCTCAATTGTTTTACTATAATCTCCAACCAACTGATCTACTTGTGAGATAATACTTTTATATCCATGGGTGATTTCACTTTCAACTTTTAATAGCTTCTGTTGGAAATTGAAGTAGATCAATAATAAGACAGATATAACAATTAAAGATACTCCAATATATAAGGCAATATTGTCATTGGGACTACTTGCCAACTCAACAGAATAATTATCTGTTTGCAGGGTAAGACTAATAAAGTTGAAAATTTTTGGAGAAATCAAACCACCTCCAAGAAGAAACAAACCATAGGTAATCTTTTTTTCTATTGGCGAGTTTAAAATTGAGTCTAATTTTTTAAGAACTATTTCTTTTAATTCATGCTTTTTAATTCAATATCCTTTGTAGCATAACTATTTATTAATAATACATTATATATAAATAATATATAAAATCACATAATAATAATACATATTTAATGTTAATATATTAGTTTTAAAAAAGTCCTAAGATAAGGAACTTTATGCTATTAATAAAATAATATATTACAAATGTAATATTTTTTAAGTTTGTCTTAATTTTAATATAAAGTTCAAATGTATAGTTTATAACTGAATATATCCAATAAAACTACATAATGTATATTTATTTGTCAAAAATCATAATAAAACAACATTTTGTTAGTTTTATATTAATTTAAAATTGGAGATAATTATGGCTAAAAAATTATTAGAGATCATGAGAGATAAATTCTAAATATTCACTTTTTACAATATGTAATCCTGTTTGCAGGCAAAAAAGTATTAAAGCGTACTCACTTTAGTGAGTATAAGAGAGGGAGGAGTTTACTCTTCAATCATAATAAGCTTAAAGCATTTTAAATAATACTTTATTCTCAAAAACCATTTCTGTTCTTTATACTCTCTATCAACTTTCTTTTATGAAGAAAGAAAGTAGCAAAGAAATCACCCACAGAGTTTCGAAGGCAGAAGCTTCCCTCGCTTATTATTATCTCTTTTGAGTGCCTAAAAACTTGCTAAAATGTGCTATTAGCACATTTCTTTACGCTTCAAACAGTTTAGTCACTTGTTTTCAAAAGAGATAAATAAACACGCGGCTTCTCAAATGTGGGGATATGGGATAAGGACTTTTGATTTTTTTAGTACCATTTTATGTGGATTGGTGTGATACTCAAATATTGTAAAGAAAATTCGAGGCTAGTGTATTTCAGTCCAGACTTTATTGAAGCCGAGTGCTTTGCTTTTTAAAGTGGAAAGAGCCGAAACTGTTTGACGAGAGAAAAGTGATTAAATATCACTTTTTCGAGGAGTTTTGCAGGCTAGCTTTAAAAAGTTAAGTATGAGGGAGCTTTAGCTTTAACAACCATCTGGTTGCTTTTTGCAATACTTTTTACAATTAAAAAGTATGAAAGCGTACTCACTTTAGTGAGTATAAGAGCGAGGAGTTTACTCCTCAAAACATAATAAGCTCAAAGCATTTTAAATAATACTTTATTCTCAAAAACCTTTTACTGTTTTTTATATACTTTATCAACTTTCTTTTATGAAGAAAGACAGTAGCAAAGAAATCACCCACAAGCTTTCGAAGGCGGAAGCTTCCCTCTTTTTTTATTATCTCTTTTGAGTGCCTAAAAACTTGCTAAAATGTGCTATTAGCACATTTCTTTACGCTTCAAACAGTTTAGTCACTTGTTTTCAAAAGAGATAAATAAACACTCGGCTTCTCAAATGTGGGGATAAGGGACAAGGACTTTTGCATTTTTGATACCATTTTATTTAAGTTGGTGTCTAATTAAATCTATGTAAAAAAGTTTTTAGAAAAAGAAAAATAGTTAATAGACGATAGTTTATGGGAGGCTTTATATTTTAAGCTTTAAAGCTTCGGAGTGGATTGTAAATAGCGGTTTGCATATTTTGCAGAAAGAAGGTTAGAAAAAATTAGCAAATAAACTCAAATAAAAAACATAATTTATTTTATTATAAATAATATATTGTATAATCTTTATTTTATTTAGGATTAATAATGCAAATACCCCAGCTACAAAAACTACTAATAATACTGCTCACAATAATTGTACTAAATGGTTGCAATAAAGAGATAGAAGATATACCATTAGAAAAAGAGCAAAAAGATATATCAAAAATAAATATAGATGAAGTTCTAAGAAACTTTGATAAAAAAGATAAAGATATTTTGTGTAAAGAGTTAGTAAATAAAAAAGAAGAATATTTAGAGTGTGTAAAAGAAGCAGTAAAAAATAAACCAACAATAAAAAATCTAGAATACTTAGCAGGATTATATGTAGTAAAAAGAGAATTTCAAAATGCTATAAAAGTATATGAAGAGGCAATAAAAAAGGGAAGTAAAAAAGCAACTTACTCATTAGCTGGTTTGTATAATGAACAAACAAAACAAAGAGAAAAAGCAAAAAAACTATTTATGAGTATAAAAGAATATAAAGATTCAACTTGCCAAATAGGAGGAATATTAGCTTTAAAAGATAATGATGATGCCTTTGATTTCTATGAAGACCAAATAAAAAAAGGGAATAATAAAGCCTATATCTGCCAAGGCTTACTACATGTAAAAGAGAGAAATTATTATGAAGCAAAAGATTCCTATGAAAAACTGCTTAGCCTAGGAGATAAAGAGGCATATTTTTATTTAGGTAATTTGTATTCAGCATATTTGCTTAAACATGGAAGAGCAATAGATAGTTATACCAAAGCAGCAAAAGAGTTAGAAGATGGAAATGAGAGAAAAGTGCTTTCAATGCTTAATTTAGGTGCTGAATATGCAAGTTATAATAGATATGATGATGCTGTTTATTGGTTAGTTCAAGCTTTAAAAGCAAAAAAAATAGAGTTTCCAATTGAATATAAAGAAGTAAATCCTTTAGAATCTTTAGTATATTTGTATAGAAAAACAAATAATGAAGAAAATATGATAAAAGTTTTAAAAAAATTGCAAGAGCTTGGAGAAAGTGGTGGGTATTCTGATTTAGCAATATATTATAAAAAACATAAGAATTATAAAAAAGCAGAAGAGATATTTAGGGAGTGTATTAATAAAGGATTTGGTGATTGTGCTGCTGGGTTAGGTACAATGTATTATGATTTAGGAGATAAAGATAAAACAAAAGAATCTTATATGATTGGTGTTTCAATGGGTAATTCTTATTCGATGAGAGGGTTAGCACTATATTATAAATTAATGGAAAAAGATTATAAAAAGTCTATATTTTGGTTTAAAAAAGCAACTAAATTAGGAGATGAAATCGCTGCGCGAAACTTAGCATGGTTATATGAAAAAGAGTTAAAAGATGAAGAAAAAGCAAAAATATGGTTTAAAAAGGCTTATGATTTAGGGGATAAAAGCTTAGAAAAAAAACTTAAAAAGCTGGGAGTTTTATAATGGGTAAAAAAGAGAGATTTATTGGAGAGGTTTATTATAACAATGATGAGTTTATGATAAAAGAGTCTTTTTCTTTAGTGAATTCTAGCAAAATCTATATTGATGATGAGCGAAGTAGATGTGCATATATGGTTATATCAAAAGAAGAAGCAAAAGAACTATCTGGAAGTTTAGATGATGAACAAAAAGTCTTAAATGATATAAAAAATAAATATGGAGCAATAGTTAGACAAGCTATAAAAGAGGAAGAAAAGTATAAAAAACAATATAAAGACTCTTTTTTAAGTAGTGTAGATATAGATAGTAAAATAGTTTATCTTCAATCTATACCAATAATCTATGGAAAAAAATTTGAGACATTTTTAAAAGCTAAAGAGTTTTATTGTGAACAGAAAAATTTAGATGATGAAAAAAAAGAGGAAGATATAAGTGCAGGTGTTGCATATCTTAAAAAATCAAAAGAAAAATGTAATGATATCTTAGATATAGAGAGAAGAAAGTTTAATGTAAATCTAAAAACTTCTGATTCAAAACAAGCCTATGCTTTAATAATGGTACCCTATGTTTATAATAAAAAAAATGAAGAAATGGTTCTTACTTTAGAAGAAGGAACTGACTCTTTAACTTTGATGCCTAAAACTAAAGTGGAGTATGGAGTTTTTTTTGATGGTACAAATAACAATATGTACAATATTGAGTTTTATCAAGATTATAAAAAGTATATGAGTGAGCAGTGTGAGTATATTAATGAAAATATAAATAATAGTTTTCCAAAAAGACAATTTCAATATAGTTCATATATTGAAGTTATAACTTACCACCCAGACCCAGAAAACTACCCAAATATTATGAATCTTGTAAGAGATGAAATAACAGATAAAATAAGATATTTTCAAGCAAGTGCAAATATAAAAAATAATTATGGCAAAGACAATGCCTCAAAAGATGCAAAAGAGGTTTTTGGTTTTTTACTTGAAGTTAGAAATACCCTAAAAGGTGAAGATAGTTTTCTTGAAAATATGGTAGAGAGTATGCAAGGTATAAATGGAGTTACAGGAAAAGAAGAAGAGATAGATGAACTAATCATCAAAAAAATCCTTCCATCAAATAGTGATAGTAGTAGTTATACAAATGGATATACAAATATAAAAAGACTATATGAACACTATGAAGGAGCAGATAGTTTCTCAAAAAATCCAAATGCCCACGAATATGATTTAAGAAGATTTAGAGTATATGCTTCTGGTTCTGGTACTGTTGATCCTTTTGATAATAATTCTTTGGATGATGACTCAATGGTTGGGCTTGGTTTAGGTCTTGGTAAAACAGGAGTTCATGCTCATATTTTATATATTTGTCATAAAATAGCAACTGAACTAAGAAATAATAAATTATCCCATATAGATGAACTTGTTTTAGATACATTCGGTTTTAGTAGAGGTGCAACAGAAGCTAGACACTTTGTATGTTCTATTCAAGAAAAGTTTGAGCTTATAAATGATGAACAAAATTATCTAAAATATGCACTTGATACAAAAGAGAAAGATATATTTTCATGTTTTTATCCAAATCAAGATGGCTTATATACAAAGGTTGGTAAAAAGGTTTATTTTAATCCTCTTCGAACTGATATAAAACAAGTAAGTGAAACAGTAAGTAGTGGGCAATCAGCTACAATATATCATCAAAATCCATATTATAATGAAGCAGAAATCTCAATAGATGCCATCTCTTTTAGACATGTAAATATAGTAGATACCGTAACTCATCTTGGAGTGAAACAATCAAATGACTGGAAAGATTTAAAAATAGATTTCAAAAAAGATAAAGTTGGTTCAGTATTTCATCTAATGGCAGCAGATGAATACCGATATAATTTTGATGCATATTCAATCTTTAAAGATAAATATGAAGGAATATTCAAAGAAGAGGGTAACTTCAAAGAGTTTATGGTTCCTGGAGCTCATGCTGATGTTGGTGGTGGATATGAAAACTTTGGTTCTGTTGAGAGTGTAAAAATTATGGATTATTATTCAGGCGATAATAATAAAATAAAAGCTTGGAATAATAAATACAGATGGATAGATAATGAAGATATAGATATACAAGGAGTAGATAGCTTTTATAATCTACAAAAAGATGGTATATTTTATAAAAAGTCATCATCTTATAACCAAGAAAATGTAAGTGGAGTGATAATGTGTCGAACAAACCTTTCTTGGGAGTATGAACTTGTAACTTTATATTTGATGCACAATGAAGCAATTGATAAGTTTAAAAATAAAAGTGAAAAAGATAGAGTACCTTTAAATAGATTGCTAGATAAGTATAAACTATCAAGTATAAAAACACTAAATGACAAGGAACTAAAACTTTTATATGATATAAAAAATAAGTTAGAAGAACATAGTGCCTCAACTTATGATAAAAAAGAAAAAGAGTTACATCTAAGTTTAAGAAGTAAATTTATACATCACTCTTCAAGTTTTGGAATTGTAAATAAACCTTCAACTAAAGGAAATAAGTTTTCGAATGAAGAAATATATGGAAAAAGAAGTATTTATGGCTCAACAGGAGATAAATTTTCTTAAAACAAAGGTTAATTCTTAACTTCTGTTATAAGCCAATACTTTTTGTACATATCTTACATCTCTCATCCCAACTAAGATTCTAGTTATATACTCTTTCTCTTCTAAAAATTTAAGTGCATAGAAGTCTAAAGGCTCCTCTATTTTTATCTCTTCACTTACTTTTTTTGATATTTTACTTTTTACATTGTTTTTATAACCATCTAAAAAGTTATCAAAGAGTTGGAAATATATTGGATCAAGTCCTGCTTTATTTACCATATAAGGGATAACTTCATACTCAATAATATCGTCAACATCTCCTGCCCATCTATACTCATTTTCAATAGCTAAAAGTTCTTTTAGAGCCTCTTGGAAGTGTTCATTTGGTATCTCTTTTACTTGATTTAAAAGAAGCTCATAGTTGATACACTCATCATAACTAGCTAGCCTTAGCATTTTGTTCTCTTTAAAAGCATTTAATGGTCTATTTACTTGTACTTCTAAGCCATTTTCATGTGCCCATTTTGCACACTCTTCACCATCTCTTTCAAAAAGATTCATTGGAAGTTGTATTACTTTAAAGTGGTGTTTATCTCCCATAATCTCTTTTGCATAACCAACTAAATGTTTGTATTCTAAAAAGTGCATATCTGAACGTTTTTTGGCAAATGAGTTTGAACTAATTCCATAGGCTTTTATTTTTCCCTCTTTTGCTTTTAGTTCAAGTAAGGCAAAAACTCTTTTTATTCTTTGTTGCATTGTATTATAATGCTCTAACATAGCTTCAGCAGTCATTCCCCCTTTTATCTCTTTTAAAAGATAATATTCTGGATTGTGAAGTAGATACACATCAATATAGCTAGTGTTTAGTCTTTTTAATGAAGCTTCAATTTGTTCACTTATAAAATCTGGATTTATTGAGTGAAAACAATCTTCATCATATTTTACTAAATCATCAACTTTAAGTCCCTCTTTTACTTTTTTTAAAAGTGGACCTTGAATATACCCACCTTTTGAAACAATAACAAAATCTTCTCTTTTTCTATTTTCTAAAACTTGTCCTATTAAAACTTCTGCTTCACCATACATATAGTTTGATGAAGTATCAATATGTTTTATTCCATTATCCAAAGCAAATTTCAGAGCCTCTTTATGAAGTGGATTTTGGTAAGTTACCCTATAAGTTCCAAATGAGTATTTTGATAGCATATTTAACCTTTCTTTTTATGAGAAAATATTATATACAAATTCTATACCACTATCAATACAAGGTATGAATATTGCATATACAAGTTTTATGGAAGAAGAATATGATTTAGAAACTTATGACAGATTTTTAGGTGAGTTTAAGCAAGAGGGCAATCACTGGGATAAAATAGAGAAACGTACAGCTACTCTTTTTCAAGTTCTAATTGATGGTGATTTAAAAGAGTTGGTTTTTGTATTAAAGCACTACCCTAAGTATGTACAAATCGTTTGTGACCACTTTAGATATCTCTATAATTATTCAGAGCAAGAGGCTGATATTTATGCTGCATCAAAGCTTTTAGAGATGAGTGAAGGGTATCATCAAAAACAATTTGTAAGAAATTTAGTTAGGAAATTAACAAAGATAAATGAGTATGATATCTCATCTTTAAAATCTTTTTTAGATGAATTAATTGAGAATCAAAACAGAATACATCCCATAATTTTGGGGTTTTATAAAGTAGAAATAGAAAATAATATGAGTCATAACAACTATCATAAACTACAAATAAAAGTGATAGAAAAGAACCTAACAAAATTGATAGTTGATAGTAGTTTTGATTTTACAGCAAGTGATAGGGATGCAAATTTAGATATACCATATATGGACTAAAGGACTTTAGATGTTTTATGCTAAAAAGAAGATTACATTTTATGAAAAACCAGGGTGCGCAGGAAATAAAAAGCAGAAAGATGTTTTAAAAGCAAACGGAGTTGATTTTGAAGTAAAATCAATGCTTTCTCAAAAATGGGATACCCAAACACTTAACTCTTTTTTCTATGGTTTAGAAAAAGAGCAGATAATTAATCAGTTTGCACCACAAATAAAAAGTGGAGAGTTAAATATAGCTAATTACACAAAAGATGAGTTAATTAAGCTTATGATTAAAGAGCCTCTTTTAATAAAAAGACCTTTAATTGAAGTTGATGATATTAGAATTTGTGGTTTTGATATTTCTAAATTGAATCTTGCATTAAATCTTGAAATTGATACTAATAAAGAGATTGGTACTTGCCAAAGTAGTGATTCATGCACAACTGTTTAGTTGAGATTTGTAAAGAGTTTGAAAAGCTAAAAGGATTTTTAACAAATCCAACAAAAGAGCAAGAAGAACTTGTTAATAAACTTTTTTACTCTTTTATGGAGTGTTTTCCAACTCTTAAAGAGGAAAAACTAGAATATCCTAGTGAGTTTGTTGAAGATGTAAGGCTTTTTAATGATGGTCATGAGTTAGTTAATAAAAAATTTGAAGATATACAAATTCGTTATCTAATGCTAAGTGATTTCTACGATTTTGTAAGGGTAACTAAAAAATATAAAAAAATTTGATAAATTTTTACCTTAATTATTAGGGAATAGTTTTTGCATAACAATAGGAAATATTAAATAGAAGGAAAGAATATGGCAACTCCTATTGAGTTTATCAGAGAGAACGAACTAGCATGGCAACCATCTTTTAGTGGTGATTTAAGTGGTGGAACTTATGGATACAGAGGAGCTTTAATTATTGAAGCTGGGAAACAAATATCAGCAGATAGAAAATTACCTCCAAAAATTCAAGCAAAACAAGTAATTATGATTACTGAAGGTGAAACAATTAAATTTTTTGCTTGCGAATTAGATAGTTTCAATGATTTAGCACCAATGGTTGAAAAATACAAAGCTTTCTTCACTGATGGTTTATATCTACTATATGTAACAGATTTAGAAAAATCTGGTACTTTTGAGTATGAAGGAATTAAATTTACTGCTTTCCCTCTAGATGAAAGTTCAGTATGGAATGAACTTTTAGATTTGGCTGATTTGGATAAAAGTGATATGAAAGCTCTAAAAGAGCAAGAAGAAAAAATTGAAACTTTGTATGATGAGTTATCAAGTGCAGATGTTGAAGAAGTATCAAAAACTTATGAAGAGATGTTAACTTTTGTAGGAGAGAGTTCTAAACAACTTATGGGAGCAGTTTAAGACTGCTTCACCTGCAATTCAAACTTTTTTCTCTATAATTGCGTATGCAAAAAGAGTTAATAACAGAGTTTGGATATCAAGAAATAGTAAAAGAGTTTAACAAACTTTTAAAAGAGAAACCATATTGGGTAAAAGAGAAAGAGCTTGCAGCCCAGCTTGGTGATAGAAGTGAAAATGCTGAATATATCTCTGCAAAAGAGATGATACGAAATATAGATAAAAGATTACGATATTTAGATAAAATCATAAACAGTTCAACTGTTGTTGATACTACAAAAATTCCCCACAAAAAAGTAAATTTTGGTTCTCAAGTTACCCTTTTAGATTTAGATAGTAATGAAAAAAAAGAGTATGTGATAGTAGGTACTTATGAAACAAATCCAAATGAAAATAGAATCTCAAACAAATCTCCCTTTGGAAAGGCTCTTTTAGGGAAAGAGTTAAATGAGGAGTTTGAGTTTGAGATAAATAATCAACACTTTGAGTATGAGATTATTGATATAAAAATGTATGAGTTTAAGTAGTTTATAGATTTTTTAAAAAAGTGGCTTTACTTAAAAGACTTAACTTTTCATTTATCTCAAAAAATTTTCCTTTAATATTTTTGAAACCAAAACTTTCTAATCTTTCAGTATGTTTTTTTAGATATCTTTTGGCATCTTCCATATTATCAAAAACATATATTCCACCTGCTTCATTTGTCTCTTTATTCTCTGTCCATAGTTTAAAAATAAGTCCTTTTTCAGTTGCTATATCTTTTGCTAAGTCGTTCATTGCTTCTGTCATCTCTTTATTAAATGGTCCATTATATGGAAAATCTAGTTGTAAAAGGAATTTCATGTTATACTCCAAAAAGTTTTTGCAATATTAACAAAAACAGTAAAATTTGTCAACTAGGTTTACAATGTCAATATGTTTTTTATCTCTAGAAACAAGCAAAGTTTTTAATGACTTGATATTAAAGAAGTTGCAAGAAGAGGGCTTTGATAATCTATCTGCCTCTTTGATAACAATTTTCCCATTTATTGCAGAGTATAAAAATATCTCAATAAGTTCATTAGCTCAAAAACTAGGTTATTCAAGACAAGCAATGCATAAAAATCTAAAGAAATTAGAATCTTCATCTTATATAATTTTAAAACAGTTAGAAAACAAAAAAGAAAAAATTGTTGTATTTACAAAAAGAGGGAACAACCTAATGCTTGTAGCAAA
Organism: Halarcobacter ebronensis; assembly: GCF_013201825.1. Classification (NCBI taxonomy): domain Bacteria; kingdom Pseudomonadati; phylum Campylobacterota; class Epsilonproteobacteria; order Campylobacterales; family Arcobacteraceae; genus Halarcobacter; species Halarcobacter ebronensis. The sequence goes on along the minus strand of NZ_CP053836.1, from coordinate 1,857,892 downwards.
TAGTTTTATACAAAGTATTCAAGAAGAGTTATATTCACAAATTGGAACAAAAGATATAAATAATTTTATAAGAACTCAGCAAAGAATTTTTGAAATTTTAAATACAAAGGTTTAAGAGTAGTGACATTAGATGATTTAAAAGAGATAATAGAAAAAAATTTTGAAAAAAGAACTAGAGAGTTTAAAAGAGTTTTTCATGGGCGTGGGAACTTCTATGAGGATTTTTCATATTTAACTGTTGATTGTATAGATGAAATACTCTTTGTTTGTTTTTATGAGAAGAAGGAACTTCAAGAACAAATAGAAAAACTCTTAGAAGAACTTGCCCTAACTTATGCTTTTAAAACCTTTGTCGTTCAAGAAAGATATTTAGAAAAAGCACCTTGTAAAGTTATCTTTGGAGCGTTGAAAAAAGAAGAGATAGTAGTTGAAAATGGTTTAAAGTATTCAATAAATTTTGATAATAGAAATATTGGAATTTTCCCTGATATGAAGAGAGGAAGAGAGTATATAAAAGAGATATCAAAAGATAAAACTGTTTTAAACCTTTTCTCTTATACTTGTGCTTTTTCTGTAGTTGCATTAAGTGGTGGGGCAAAAAAAGTAGTAAATGTTGATATGGCAAAAAATGCTTTAAGTATAGGAAGAGAAAATCATCATTTAAACAGTCTTGATACAAAAAAAGTAAAATTTATGCCCTATAATATTCTAAAATCTTGGAGTAGAATAAAAAAAGAGGCTCCTTATGATATCATCATAATAGATCCGCCATCTTTTCAAAAAGGAAGTTTTGCTGCGACAAAAGATTATGAAAAGATAATAAAAAGATTGGATGAATTAGCTTCAAAGCAGTGTTTAATTTTATCTTGTCTAAACGCTCCTGAATTAGATGCAGATTTTATAAAAGAACTTTTTAAACAAAATGCTTCAAGTTTTAAATTTATAAAAAGATTAGATAATCTTGATGAGTTTGTTTCAAAGGATGAAAATAGGGCTCTTAAAAATATGATTTTTGAAAGGAAGTTGAGTGATTGATTCTAAAATTTGTCCTTTCTGCAAAAAAACAAATGGTTGCCAAGCAGATATTCCAAATAATGATTGTTGGTGTAATCATATAAAAGTTCCTCTTGAATTAAGAGAATTAATTACAGAAGAATTTAGAATGAAAGCTTGTATTTGTAGGGAATGTATTGAACTATTCATAAAAGATAGAAACTGTTTTATTGACAAATATATAATCAATAAAATCATTAATTAACAATTTTTATGCAATTTATATATAACTAACTTTAAAAAAACATCTGCTAAAATCTTAGTTTAAAATTTTAATTATTAGGATTAAGTATGAATTTAAAAAGTATTGTTTCAAGATATGCCCGTGGTAATTTGGTTTTACAAATTATTGTAGGTATTGTATTGGGAATCATAGTCTCTATGCTTTCAAAAGATTTAGCAGCTTCAGTCTCTATATTAGGAGACTTGTTTGTGAAAGCATTAAAAGCTATTGCACCTATTTTAGTTTTTGTTTTAGTTACTTCAGCTATTGCAACAAAAGAACCAGGAGTCGAAACAAAAATAAAACCTATTATTGTTTTATATGCAATAGGAACTTTTCTTTCTGCAATGCTTGCAGTAATTGTAAGTTTTATGTTTCCTACGACTCTTGTTTTTTTAGAATCAGGAAGTGATGCTTTAAATCCACCAAGCAGTATTATTGAAGTTTTAAAAACTGTACTATTTAATGTTGTTGATAATCCTGTGAATGCTCTTTTAACTGGGAATTTTATTGGTGTATTAGCTTGGGCTATTGCACTTGGTTTTGCTATGCATAATACCTCTTCAGAGACAAAAAAGATTCTTTTTGAACTTTCATCTGCTGTTACAAAAATAGTTGAGTTTATTATAAAACTTGCACCTTTTGGTATCTTTGGATTAGTTGCAGAAACTTTTGCAAAAACAGGTTTTGAAACACTTCTTACTTACTCTAAACTTATAGTTGTATTGGTTGCAACAATGCTTTTTGTTGCTTTTGTTTTAAACCCATTAATTGTTTTTTTTAAAACAAAGAAAAATCCATACCCTTTAGTAATTACTTGTATTAAAGATAGTGGTATTACAGCATTTTTTACAAGAAGTAGTGCAGCAAATATCCCTGTTAATTTAAATCTTTGTAAAAAATTAGGGCTTCATGAGGATACTTACTCTATTTCAATCCCTTTGGGAGCAACTACTAATATGGCAGGGGCTGCTATTACTATTACTATATTAACTCTTGCAACAGTTAATACTCTTGGAATAAATGTTGATTTAGGAACAGCTTTTCTTTTATGTATTATCTCAAGTTTGGCTGCTTGTGGTACTTCTGGGGTTGCTGGTGGATCTATTCTTTTAATACCTTTGGCTTGTTCTTTATTTGGAATCTCAAATGATATAGCTATGCAAGTTGTTGCAACTGGATTTATTATTGGAGTTATTCAAGACTCTATGGAGACAGCTTTAAACTCTTCTACTGATGTTGTTTTTACAGCAGCATGCCATGATGAAAATATGAACTAAGATTTTTCTTAGTTCATATCAAACATAATAAAAATTTATCTATATATTAAAAAAAATTGTTAAAATCTCAACTAATTTTTTATTAGGGAAAATAATGGTTGAGAAAAATCGTTGGCTTATGGCACTTGCGGCAGTTGGTGTGCATATCTGCATAGGTTCTGTTTATGCTTGGAGTGTTTATGTAAAGCCTATTCAAGAGAGTTTACATTGGAGTTTGACTGATGTTACTATCTCTTTTAGTATAGCAATACTTTTTTTGGGACTCTCTGCTGCTCTTATGGGAAAATTTGTTGAAAAAAATGGTCCTAGAGTTTCTGCAATTATAGCTGCATCATTTTTTGGTTTGGGAACCATGGGTTCTGGACTTGCAATTTTGATGGAGTCAAAACTTCTTTTATACTTTTTTTATGGAGTTTTAGGTGGCTGTGGACTGGGAATAGGATATATCTCACCTGTTTCTACTTTGGTTAAATGGTTTCCTGATAAAAGAGGAATGGCTACTGGTTTGGCTATTATGGGATTTGGTTTTGCTTCGGCTATTTGGGGTCCTACAATTAAAATTCTAATAGAGGCAGTTGGAATTGCAAATACTTTTTTTATTTTGGGTGCCACTTATTTTGTAATAATGTTTTTATCTGCCTTATATTTACAAAAACCTGAGGCAGATTTTATGCCAAAAAGATTTAAAAAGAAGCTACAAGAGGGTAAAAAAACTCTTAAAAAAGATTTGGCAAACTTAACACTAAAAGAGGCATTAAAGACTCCAAGATTTTATGGTCTTTGGCTTATGCTTTTTATAAATGTGACTTGTGGAATAGCAATTATTGGTGTTGCTTCCCCTTTATTGCAAGAGGTTGTAGGAATTTCAGCAATTGCAGCAGCTGCTGCCGTTGGATTAATGGGAATATTTAATGGAGCAGGAAGGATTCTTTGGGCTTCAATTTCAGATATTATAACAAGACCCGTTGTTTATATTATCTTTTTTGCTACTCAAGTAGTTGCTTTTTATATGTTACCTTCAATTACACAAATAGTTGTTTTTCAATTTGTTTTATACTTTATTATGACTTGTTATGGGGGAGGTTTTGCTTCAATTCCAGCTTATATTGGTGATATTTTTGGTACAAAAGAACTTGGAGCAATTCATGGTTATATTTTAACTGCTTGGGCAGCAGCAGGACTTGTTGGACCACTTATTATCTCAATTGTAAAAGATATGACAGGAAGTTATGCCCAAACTCTTTATGTTTTTGCGGCATTTTTTATAATTGCATTAGTGGTGTCAGTTTTAATGCTTATTGATGTGAAAAAATTAAAAAGAGAGTTAAAATAGACTCTCTTTTTATTTAACTTCCCAAAAATATTTTTTATCATCTTTTACCTTTGAGAAAAAAAGATCTCCACTATTTCTCCAAGCATCTAAAATAATACTATCTTTAAAATCTATATCGTATCTGGTTATTATAAGACTGTTGTGTTCAAAATATTCATTTTCATTTGCTACAACTTTTAATATGTCAAAGGTTTTATAGCGTTTAGTTTTAAGATAAAAAAGCAAATCATTTGCATAGTGATAACATAAGCCTCTTTTTTTTATATTTATATTTATTAAAAAATTGTTAAATAATGCTGGCGTTACTGCATCATATTTTAAAGCCAAGTAGTCAGAATAAGTTACACTATTTTGTGCAACACTATAGGCTTCATTTTTATCTATTTTATCTGAGATAGAGAGAATCAAAGTGTATAGTTCATCTGTTTTTGTTTTAAATTTATCTTGTTTTTCCAAAAAATTTTCATTTTTAACACTACATCCTAAAAAGAGAAAAACTGTAATAATCAAAAGTATTATATGTTTCATTTTAGATATTTATTTCCTTTATTTCACATTATATTTTTATTTGATTAAATTATACTTTACAAAACAGAATACTTTAGGTATAATCAGCAAATTTAGGGAGTTAATAAAGTTTTATAAGTTGCAACAGTTAAAAATCACAGACCAGATAAAAAGTTTAGATATATCAAAAATAGAGAAAAATCTCTTTTCATACAAATACTCATCAAAAAATATAAAACCACTTTTAAAATCAGAGAATTTAGATATTTCAATGGAGAATATGGCTACATATAATAGCTTTAAAGGTGAAGTTTATGAAAATATAATTTATGAGTTACTTCTTGATTATGCAAATGAAAATGATCTTATTAAAAAATTTGTTTTAAAAGGTCCCCATCAAAATAGAGTTGATAAGTTTTATAAAACAGGACTTATGATAGATAGAAGTTTACAAATTGTTTATAAATCAAATTATAAAGATATTAGTGAATTTGATGCTCTCTTTTTTACAGATGATGCTTTGTATTTTGTTGAGATGAGTACTTCTAAAAAGACAGTTAGTTTAAATAAAAGATTAGATAAAAAATATGCTCTTTTAAAATTGCTTTTCCCAAATATTCACATTAGAGCTTTAATTGTATTAACAGAAGGTACAGTTGGTTTAAGAAGGTTTCCTAACTTTTGTACAATTTGGATTACAAAAGATATAGAGAATGATGATCTTCTAAAAAGAATTGCCTATAACAAAGACAAAGCAGCTTTAAGTACTAAATATGATAATAAAAAATTTATTGAGGCATATACAATTGAGCATGAAAAGTTTGTCTATTTTCAAACATTAGATTGGATATTAAAGAAAAGTAGAACTAAAAATCCATATTTTATAAATTTTAATTTCTTTAAATCAAAAAGAATGAGTCTATATTTTGATATCTATACAAAACTTTATATAGGATTTATGAATCCTGAGGAGTTTTTATATATAGTTCCTTCATATAGTGATGAAATAGAGAATATTTTTGTAACAATTGAGAAAATCAATACAAAAGAGTTTGATATTGTTTTTTATGTTAAAAATAGTAATGGAAAATTAAAAAGAGTAAGAGTTACAACAAAAGAGACTTCAATAAGAGATAAAGAGTTAGACGGTTTTACAAATGCAGAGGTTAGATTTATGAAATATCTAATTGAAGATAAGTATTTCTTACAAAAGAGTCAAATAGCTGCTTTAAAAGAGAATCTACAAAAAAACTTTTCTAAATAGTTTTAGAAAAGAAGCTTCTCTTGCATTTTGTCATAACCATATACATCATTTCTAAACTGTAATTCCCCTTCTTCATCTATCCAAGAGGTTAAATAGACAATGTGAACAGGTATTTTTTTATCTAATTCAAACTCGACTCTATCTCTATTTTTTAAAATTTCATCTGCTTCTTCATAACTAATTTTTGAATTTTGTGAAAGGATAGTTTTTAGTAAATCTTTAGGATTAGATAATCTTATACAACCATGTGAAAGTGCTCTATTACTATTTTCAAAAAGATTTTTAAATGGAGTATCATGCAAATAGACTGAATATTGATTTGGAAATAGAAATTTCATTTTTCCAAGAGGATTTTTGTCTCCAGGAATTTGAATAAATCTCATTGGAGCACTCTCTTCATTCCCTATAAGATTATTATTTAAAAAAATATTCCAATCAAACTCTTTTGTATCATACTCAATTGAATCATGATCCCAATTTTCGTGAATTTTTATATCTTCCTCTTCTAAATAGTTTGGATTTTTTATCAAATTTGGAATAATTTCATCTTTTACTATCCCTTGGGGAATTCTCCAATAAGGATTTAAAACAATTTGCGACATTCTGTGGCTAAAAATTGGAGTAGGGTGTTTTGAACCACCTACTATTATTGGCATATCAAGGATCTTTTCTTTATTTGAGTACATTTTCATTGTAAAATCAGGAATATTTACAAGAATATATTTATCTCCAAGATTTCTAGGAAGCCATCTCATTCTTTCCAGATTTATTCTCATTTTTTTAATTTTTTCTTCTATTGGCATATTTAAGGCATTTAAAGTGTTTTTACCAATAATTCCATCTGGAATAAGACCATGGTTTTTTTGAAATTTTTTAATTGCTTCAAGGAGTTCTTTGTCATACAACTCATTAGAATTTTTTATTGGTAATAAAGTATTATTGTTTATATTAATAGAAGAGGTACTCTTGTCAATGTTTATTGTCTCAATATCTTTATCTTTTTGTGTTATAAGATTGTTTTGTTTTAATCTCTCTCTTATTACCCCAATTTCTGGATAGTATTCTCCCAATTTAAGAGCTTTGTGAAAATTTGGTATTTTTATATAACCACCACTTTTAGCCATTTGTTCATAGTTATGTATTGCTTCTGATAGTAATTTTGCATTTAAAAAAGTATAATTTACTTCATCAAGAGCAATATGAATATTGTTATAGTCATATGCTTTGTATAACAGAAGTCTAATATCTTTTTTAGTCTTATATCTTTGCCAGTTTGCATTGATATTTTCCTTCTCTTTTAGTTCATCAAGTTCTTTTTGAAAAAGACTCCAATTTACACTTCCTTTTGAAAGAAGAGTCATATATTTATGATAAACAGAGACCAAAAGAAAATCAAAATTTATGATATTTTCAACTGTTGGATTGTTTTTTAAAAGTTCTGTTCTTATATCAACTTGATCTAGGGGAAGAAGTTTAGAAAGATTTAATTTTAAAGCTTCATCATTTTTTATTTCATTAATCAACCCAACTGCTAAATTATTTATTCGACGATATTGGGTAAAAAATGGTTTAAATTTATGTTTTTTATAATATTTATATAATAAGCGACTATTGATATCTAAGTTTTGTTTCTGTTTTAATGCCTCTTCAATTGCAGAAACTAAATGCAAGTTGCTATATTCTACTTCATTAAATTGATCACTTTTTAAATAAGAAGCAAATAGATTAAATGAAAAAAATAAAATAAATAAAATTCCATAAATTTTATTCATACTTGCAAAATCCTTAGTTATTTTGGTCTATGTATAAATATTATAATGAAAATAATCTAAAAGTTCTCATTCTATGTTGGTTGCCTTTTTGTTACATGGTATTTGATTTAATCAAATTTTAAGAAATGTAAAATTATAATTAAGAAAATATCTATGAAAGGAGTTAATTATGGAATCTTTAGAGTTAAATAACAATATTGCTAACTATAAAGCGTATGATTCAAATGTTGAACAAGAGTTAACAAAAAATCAGAATCAGCCTAAAGATAGTGCTATAGATGATTCAAGTTACAAAAGTAAAATCCATAATTCTGCTGTTAATGTCTCTATCTCTATGGAGAGTTTAAAGGTATATCTAAATATTAAAAGTTCTGAATTTACTTATGAGAATTCAAATACACAAAAGGCTTTAATAAATATTATAGATAATGAAAATATTTATGATTTCCTTTCAGGTAAAGAGATAAATAATGGATTTAGTTTAGCAGATATCGGATATACAGGTAAAGCAATTACAGACTTAACTGCTGATGAAGCTAAAGAGTTAGTTTCAGATGAAGGATTTTTTGGGGTTACTGAGACTTCAAATAGAGTAAGTTCTTTTGTTATTGGCCTTGCAGGTGATGATGTTAAAGCTTTAGAAGAAGTTAGAGCTGGAGTTGTAAAAGGTTTTGAAGAGGCTGAAAAACTATGGGGTGGAGAGCTTCCTGAAATATCTTATAAAACACAAGAGAGAACACTTTCACTTATTGATGAAAAAATTGCATCGCTTACAAAAACAGATTTAGAAAAAGAGGTTGAAAATAAAACTGAATAATTTTATATTTTAATCTCTTTTCACACCACATAATCTAAATACCACATATAATTTCATAAATATTTTTTTGTTTTAAAATCCAAATTTTCTTTCTTAAACAATGATGCATTTAAGATCACTTTATCTTATATTAAGTATAATTTATACATAATAGTTGTAAAAATATTACATTTCATATGTAAATAAAATTATAGGAGTTTAAAAATTTATTATAAAAAAAATAAAAAACTTGTTGTTAAAAATGTATTTAAAGTTTTTGGAGAAGAACCTAAAAAAGCTTTAAAAATGCTACAAAATGGAAAATCAAAAGAGGAAATTTTTAAGAAAACTGGTATGACTATAGGTGTTCAAGATGCTAGTTTTGAAATATACGAAGGTGAAATCTTTGTAATAATGGGGCTTTCAGGCTCTGGAAAATCTACTTTAGTTAGATTACTTAATAGGCTTATTGAGCCAACTTCTGGAAAAATATATATTGATGAAACTGATGTTACAAATCTTAATGATAAAGATTTAATAGAGATAAGAAGAAAGAAAATTTCAATGGTTTTTCAATCTTTTGCACTTATGCCACATATGAATATTTTGGATAATGTTTCATTTGGTTTGGAGTTAAGTGGAGTTGATAAAAAAAGTAGATATGAGGCTGCTCTTGATGCTTTAAAGCAAGTAGGACTTGAAAATTATGGATTATCATATCCAGATGAGCTAAGTGGAGGTATGCAACAACGTGTAGGACTTGCAAGAGCTTTAGCTAATAATCCAGATATTATGCTTATGGATGAGGCTTTTTCCGCTTTGGATCCTCTTATTAGAACAGAGATGCAAGATGAACTTCTGCAACTTCAAAATAGTGCCCAAAGAACTATTGTATTTATTTCACATGATTTAGATGAAGCAATTAGAATAGGGGATAGAATAGCAATAATGCAAAATGGTGAGATTTCTCAAATTGGAACTCCTGAAGAGATTATAAACAATCCTGCAAATGATTATATAAAATCATTTTTTAAAGGTGTTGATGTAACTTCAGTTTTAACAGCATCTCATATTGCAAAAAAAGTACGCTCAACAATAATAAATAAAGAGGGAACAGGGATAAAAGCTGCTTTACAATATATCTCAGATTTTGATGATGATTATGCATATTTTATTGAAAAGAGTGGTAAATATATTGGAATTCTAACCTTAGAATCATTAAAAGAGCAAAAAAGAGTAGGTGGCACAATTCATGATGCAATAATTGATGAAAGTCCTATTAATGAAAATCTTCAAATATCTGAATTTATCTCTGATATTGCAGAGCATAAATATCCTACTGCAGTAATAAATGAAGAAGGTAAATATAAAGGTACCATTTCAAAAAGTAGGCTATTAAAAGTATTTGATGAAGGAGTAGATTATGAGTAATGATCCTTGGGGAAATGCTTCTACGGCTCAAGCAGATAAACAATCATCTGTAGATTGGGTACATACAACAGCTGATAATTTAGATAGTTCGCAAAGTTTTGATATTTTACACCCTTTTGATAATGCAGTTATTCCTTTTGATGCCTGGACAAACTCAGGTATTAATTGGCTTGTTGAGAATTTTAGAGACTTTTTTATTTTAGCAAAGGCACCAATTGATTTTGTATTAAAGTCAATTGAAGGCTTTTTGCAATATCTTTCACCTTATGTGGTTATTGCTTTTTTTGTTCTTCTAGCTCTTCAATTCTCCACAAAAAAGATGGCTTTTGGTACTTTTTTATCTTTTTTATTAATTGGTTTTATTGGTGCGTGGGAAGAGTCAATGGTTACTTTGGCTTTAGTTATAACCGCTGTTCTATTCTCAGTTATTATTGGATTACCACTTGGAATATGGAGTGCAAGAAGTAATAGGGTTGATAGTATCCTAAGACCAATATTAGATGCAATGCAAACAACTCCAGCTTTTGTCTATTTAATACCTATTGTAATGCTATTTGGTATTGGTAATGTTCCTGGAGTTATTGTTACTATTATTTTTGCATTGCCACCTCTTATTAGATTAACAAATTTAGGAATTAGACAAGTCCCAGAGGATTTGATTGAAGCCTCTAGGTCTTTTGGAGCAAGTTCAAGACAGATGCTTTTTAAAGTACAAATTCCAGTTGCAATGCCAACAATTATGGCAGGAATAAATCAAACCTTGATGCTTGCTTTATCAATGGTTGTTATTGCTTCAATGATTGCCGTTGGCGGTTTAGGGCAGATGGTTTTAAGAGGAATAGGAAGACTTGATATTGGACTTGCAGCTGTTGGTGGATTAGGAATTGTTTTATTGGCGGTTATTTTAGATAGATTAACACAAGCAATGGGAACAAGAGATAAAAGTCAAAAAATAAAATGGTATCAAAAGGGACCAGCAGGATTAATTTATAAACTAGTTAAAAAGGAGAAATAATGAGTAAAAAAATAATATTAGGAGCACTAGTTTCACTATTACTTTCAACAGGATTGAGCGCTGCAAAGATTACAGCTTTGAAAACAAATATAGCTGAAGAGTCTTTTCAAATGAAAATTGTAGTTGAATTACTAAAAAAGATGGGATATGATGTGGAGATGACTAATGATGTGAGTTATGATATAGCATATCAAACAATTGCAAATAATGCAACAAGTGATGATGTATATTTTATAGCTTCAAGTTGGGATCCTTTACATAATGGAAAACTAGAGGCTTTGGGTGAAGATAAATTTGCAAAATATTCAGAGTTTATTTCAGGATGTGCCCAGGGTTATTTAATAGATAAAAAAACAGCGGAAAAATATAATATTAAATATATAAATGATTTAAAAGATCCAAAAATTGCTAAAATTTTTGATACTAATAAAGATGGAAAAGCTGATTTAACAGGTTGTAATGCAGGTTGGGGATGTGAAAAAGTTATTGAGTATCAATTAGACGCTTTTGGATTAAGAGATACAATTGAACATAATCAAGGTGAATATTCAGCACTTATTGCAGATACAATTGCAAACTATAAAACAGGGAAACCAATTTTATATTATACTTGGACTCCATATTGGGTAAGTGGGAAATTAGTTCCAGGAAAAGATGTTGTATTTTTACAAGTAACTAAATCTGCTAATCCAAACCAAAGTTCTACAAAATTGCCAAATGGAGTTGATTATGGTTTTGCTGTAAATTCACAAAAAATTGTATCTAATGCCAGTGTTAAAACAAAACATAAAGATATTGCAAAATTATTTGATATTGTAAAACTTAGTGTAAATGATGTAAGTGGTGAAAATATGCTTATGACAAATGGTCAGAAAAAAGAGAAAGATATTGATAGACACGTTAAAATATGGTTAGATAATAATAAAACAAAAGTTGAATCTTGGATAAAAGAGGCAAAAGCAGTAAAATAGAGGATTTCTCCTCTATTTTTTAATTAAATGTTCATATAAAGTCTTTAATGCTGCTTCTGAAATATTTTGGGAAACTCCAATATGAAAAGATATTTTAGACGGACTTAAATCAAACATTTCAAAACTTATATTGTTGTTTTTTAATGCAGTTATGGCATCAACTATTGTAAAAGTATTCTCTTTTAATCCTATTCCAACAAGGGTTATTATTGATAGATGATAGGTAACTGTAATTGTATTTGTAAACAATCTTTTTTCAATAGCTCGTCTTAAATTATTTATATTTCCCTTTAAATCCTCTTGATCAACTAAAATTGCAATATCATCTTTATCTGTTGGATAGTGGTAAGTATTTACATTAAACTCTTCAAAAATTTTAAGTAGTTCAGCTGTAAAACCTATTTCATCAGCTAACATATTTTTTTGTATATGAATAGATGCCATATTATCTAATTTTGCTATTCCTACTAAATTCTCCATTGGAACTCTTTCGTTTAGTATCATTGTTCCTTGATGTGCAGGATTATTTGTATTTCTAATATTTATTGGTATTTTTCTTTTTTTACAATTTAGCATTGCATTAAAGTGGAAGACATTAAAACCTTTTGAGCTTAAAAGCCTTATCTCTTTAAAAGTTAATCTTGGAATTACATTTGCATTAGATATAACTCTTGGGTCCACTTCATAAACTCCATTTGTATCTGTCCAGTTTTCATACATATCTGCATCTAAAGCATAAGCAATTTCTCCACCTGATAAATCAGAGCCTCCTCTACTCATTACTGCAATTTCATTCTCTTTTGTTATTCCATAAAATCCTGGAACAATAAATATTTCATCTTTTTCAAAAGTAAAAGTATTTTGAATATTTGTATATGATTCTTCTTGGATTTTACCATCACAAAAGTTCCCATTTAGTATAAATTTAAATTCCTCAGGGAGTTTTAAAATGGTATTTAATCCGCTCTTTTTGAAAAATTCACATATAATTTTTGCATTGTAGTGTTCTCCTCTTGAGAGAAAGAAAGCTTCTCTTTTTTTGTCTTTTAAAGTAGAGTTCTCTAAATCCTCTTTTAATTCATTCAAAATCTCTTTGTTATCAATTTTTAATTCATCACATAGGGTTTTAAATTTACTTAAAATAGTATTCAAACTCTCATTTTTTTTAATAGAGTAGGGGTGTTCAGAAAAGTGTTTTCCCTCTTTTGCAAGATTTAATAAATGATCAGTTATTTTTTCATCAAATATTTCATCTCTTCCTGGTGCTGATACTACAATTACTCTTCTTTTTTTATCCTCTTTTACTATATCTAGGACCTTTTTAATTTGGGAGGAGTTCTTTACGGAACTTCCACCAAATTTACAAACTTTGATACTCATTTTTTCCCTTTTAGCTTTTTTATTAAGATGCATCTACTCTTTTTACTAGCTTGTTATCTTTGTAGATTTCCACTTTTTTGTTTTTTAGTGCCATTTCGTCAATAGTGTATATTTGAATCTCATTTTTATCTTTAAAAAAACAATCAATAGCTTTTTTTGCAATATTTAATGAAGAGTTATTGCTTAACTTAACTACTAAAGAGTTGTCATTGAGTATAACTTTTTGATTTTCAATTTTAAATCTTTTAAAGGAGTGAATATAGTTAATAAACTCAAGTTTTGAATCTTTTGATATAAGTAAGTAGTTTTCAATATATAGATATTTCATTTTATTCTAAAGGGTATACGCCGTTTTCATCATGATTTTCACTCCCTTTTATTGGTGGATTAAATACACAAATAAGTCTCATATCTTCACTTCCTCCGTAAAGATTATGGTCATCATGTTCGTTTAATGCATACATTACGCCATCATATATTTCATGAACTTCTCCTGTTTTTAAATCCTCTATTTTCCCATTTCCTTTAACACAATAAACAGCTTCTAAATGATTTTGATAATGTATATGTGTTTTTGTATTTGCTTTAATAATTGTTTCATGGAAAGAAAAGCCCATATTGTCACTTTTTAAAAGCATTCTTCTACTACTCCATTGTCCCTCTTTTGCATGAACCTCTTTTTCTGTTCCTATTATATTTTTTATATCTCTTACAATCATATTAAAACTCCTTAGTCAATTTATTTTTTTTATCTTCAAATAGTTTGTCAACCGCTTTTTCAAATCTGTTTAATCCCTCTTTTAAATCCTCTTCAGAAATTGTAAGTGGAGGCAGAAACTTTACAACTTGTCCATCACTTCCACAAGTCTCGCAGATTAGATTTTCATTAAATGAGTATTCTGAAATTTGAGAAGCAATTGCTTTATCATTTTTTACTTCAAAACCATAAACAAGTCCTCTTCCTCGTATATCTATTGTATAGTCATCTTTATGTTTATTTGCAATTTGTTGTAGTTTATCTTTTAGTATTTTCTCTTTATAAAATACTGCATTTGATAAATCATCATTTTGCCAATAGTTATCTAAGCAAACTTTTGAAGCTACAAAAGCTAAATTGTTTCCCCTAAAAGTTCCAGTATGTTCTCCTGGTTTCCATTGGTCTAAATCAGGTTTTAAAAGTAGTAATGCCATTGGAAGTCCACCACCAATTGATTTTGATAGTGTTACCATATCAGGATTTATTCCAGCAAATTCAAAAGAGAAGAAATCTCCACTTCTTCCATTTCCTACTTGAATATCATCAACTATTAAAAGAATATCATACTCTCTACAAATAGACTCTAACTCTTGAAGCCACTCTTTAGAAGCAATATTTATACCACCTTCTCCTTGAATAGTTTCAAGAATAACAGCAGCTGGTAAATCAACACCGCTACTTCCATCATTTAAAAATTTTCTAAAATATTTTAAAGTATTAATATCATCAAAATATCCATCAAAGGGCATAAAGGTTGCATTTGCTCTGCTTATATAACTCTCATCTCTATACTCATTGTTACCTGTAACTGCCAAAGAACCTTGAGACAAACCATGATAACCATTTGTAAAAGCAACTATATTACTTCGCCCTTTTACTAAACGAGCTAATTTTAATGCAGTCTCAACTGCATTAGTACCTGTTGGTCCAGTAAATTGAAGTTTATATTCTAAGTTTCTTGGTTTTAAAATAGTCTCATTGAAACTTTGAATAAACTCTTTTTTTGCAGTAGTTGCCATATCTAAACCATGTACAATCCCATCTTTTTTAAGATACTCAATTAATGCATCTTGAATATGTTCATTATTGTGTCCATAATTTAATGTTCCAGCTCCTGCAAAAAAATCAATATATTCATTGCCTTGTTCATCTGTTAAAATTGCACCTTTAGAAGTTTCAAAGATTGTTGGGAAACTTCTTATATACCCTCTAACTTCTGATTCTAAGTTTTCAAAGATTCTCATTTTAATTCCTTTTGTTTTATTGGTCCTATCTCATAAAGTACTTCTTCTTCGTGAGAATTTATAAAGTCCTCTTTTTTAAAAAACTTTTTAGCAATAATTTTAGTATCAAGATTTTTTGCAAGTTTAGTAAACATTTTAATTGAAGATTTATTATCAGGGGACACAGTAGTATGTATTCTTGTAATTCCACTATTAAGTTTTCTTTTAAGAGTGTTAGAGATAAGTTTATTTGCTAAACCAATCCCTCTAAACTCTTCATTAATAGCAACTTGCCAGATAAATAGTATCTCTGGTTCATTGGGAAGTTTATATCCTGATACAAAACCAACAACTCTATTTTCACAAACTGCAATAGAACAACTCTCTTTGAAATGTGTATTTTGTAAAAGATACAAATATTCAGAATTTAAATCTAAATTTTCACACTCTTTAATTAATCTAAAAACTTGTTTAGAATACTCTTTCGTAGGTTTACGTATGTAGATTTTTTTTTCATACAAAATATCTCCTTTTGTCATAATATATGTAGATAATTAACATTTAATATGTAAAAAATTTACAAAATATGTGTAAAAATATAACAAATTAATCTTTTATTAAGCTTAAGTAATGATTTGTGTTTTTTAATAAAATAGCCTGGGTAGTTGATTTTATGGTATCTATAATAGATTGTAAAAAATTTGAGAATTTAAATTGAAAAGGAAATTAGTTTAAGCAAGACAAGAAGTCTTGCCTGTGGTTATAATAGATTAAACTATTTGATAGCCTCTGTGTCTAACAGTATTAATGAAGTTTTCTTCAAATGTATTTTGAATACTTTTTCTAATAATATTTATATTTACTTCAACAACATTTCTTACTACCCATTCCGGATCATCCCAAAGTACATCTAGGATCTCCTCTTTTGAGATAGCAGGTCTATGTCTGTTTTTAATTAAATATTCTAGAATACTAAAGGGTTTTCCGTTTATTACTAATTTATTGTTTTTATTATCAGAGATTGATTTTTCCTCTTTATTAATAATATATTTGCCTTTAAAAGTATACTCATTTTCAAAATTTTCTTTATGAATAGACTTCATTTTAGCAAATATCAATTCATTTGTAACAGGAGTTTTAATTACATCTAAAGCTCCTTTTTTTAGAAGTTCAAGCTCTTCCTCTTTTGTAATATTATCTACAATAAATATTACTGCTGTTTGTCTAGGGTTTATATGTTTTAAAATATGTTTTAATGTTTTCGCATTATCATATTTAATTAAAATTAGATTATAGTATCTAACTTCACTGTGATAAATAGCATCATCAATTTCTGATACATTATCACAAATATACAGTTCATTCTCTATCAGATAGTTTAATATTTCTTTATTAATATTTAATGATAATAGACGCATTATGTATTAAACCTTTTCATGGATTTTTAAAATTAAGTTAGAGGAGAAAATTTTACATTCATGATGAAAAATTTAACTTAAAATAATGTATACTTATATCATAAAAATCTTATAGGAATCTTATTCCGATGTAGAAATCTCATTTTTTTAATAAAAAATTTACTATAATTGCTCAAAAAAAGGATTGACTTGGCTCTATTAGATAATAATAAAGATGTATTACCATTAAGCAGTATTGCAGAACTTCTTACAACAAAAGTTAGAACTTTGAAAATGTATGAAGAGAAAGGACTTTTCCCCTCAAAATCTGATTCAAAAAAACTATACTCAATAAATGATGTAAAGGTAATCTCTTTTGTTCACTATTTAGCAAGTGTGAAGAAGATAAATGCAAATGGAATAAAATATATTTTAGAGATGTTATATACAAATATGGATGAAAAGAATCGAAAAGACTTTTTAGATATTGTAGAACAAAAAATGGAAAAAATCTCAGGTATTGATGTAAGTGATGTAGAGGTTTTTTAACCTTCTACCTCTACTTTTGATGTCCCCTTAAATCCCCTCGTTGGATCAAATCTTCAAACTTTTCTCCACCAATATTATAAGCTTCTCCAAATCCAAAGACTGCCTCTCCATAAAAAGGAGTAAACTCAAAGAAAGAGAAATCTTTCATCTTTTTTAATATTTTTACTGTTTCACCATGTCTCTTTTCAAACTCATCTATTAGTATATCAAACTCATTTGTCTCTCTTAAAAGTTTTTTTACATCACATTGTAATAAAGCTCTTTTTCTAGCAAAAATATTTGAAGTTGAATTTTCATCTTCTATAAAAAAAAGTGTAGATTTTGAATTGATACTTAGATTTTCATAGTGCTTTGCCATTGCACTAATATATATGTAAAACTTTCCATCAATTTTGATAAATGGTGCATAACTAGAGAAAGGGAAACCATTTTTATCGGTTGAAGATATAACACTGCTTTTAAAACTATCTATAAAATCTTTTAACATAAGCTATCCTAAAATTTTTTTAGAATTTAACATTTGTTTATATAGATATAGCTTTGACTTATTTGTTTTTTTATTGATTAAGTTAAATAAAAGAGAAGAGCTTTTAGGCTCTTTTACTTGCTTTTTCTCTTCTCTTTGCTTTCATTTTATTTAGGGCTAAACTTCTCATGTCTGCCGTTGTGTCAGATTCATCCATAATTTCAAGACCTAAAAGAGTCTCAATACAATCTTCTAAAGTGATAATCCCTTCAGTTTGATCATAATTATCCAAAACAATAAACATATGTTCTCTTTTTTGGATGAACTTATTTAAAGCTTTTCCTACTGGAATATTTTCATTTAAAGATACTACAGGTTTCATAATAGATTCAAGGGTTGCATTTCTATCTTTAACTGCTTGTTTAAATAGTTTTTTTGTTAAAACTATTCCAACAATATTATCTATTGAATCTTCATAAACAGGTACTCTTGAAAATTTGTATGTTCTTTTATCTTCAAGAATATCTTTAATAGCAGTATTTTTTTCAACAGCATACATAACTGATCTTGGTGTTAAAATATCTTTTATTTTAATCTCATTCAAGGTTAGGGTATTTTCAATAATATCTGATTCTAAGTCACCAATTACTCCCTCTTCTTCGCTAAGTAAAGTTGTATGAATCAACTCCTCTCTTGACAGATAATCGCTACTCTCTTTTCCTTTGATTTTTTTTGTTACAAATTGAGTAATAACAATTATAGGGTAAGTTATAAATACACATACTCTGATTATTCTAGCAGCAACAACAGCCAGCTGTTTCCAATATACTGCACCAATTGTTTTTGGAATAATCTCTGCAAAAAATAGAATTGCAAAAGTTAATATAATAGATATAGCCATAACTAATGTTTTATCTCCACCAAATACATTTTGTGCCTGAACACCAATTGCAGTTGCACCTAAAGTGTTTGCAATTGTATTAAGTATAAGAATTGAAGCAATTGACTGATCTATATCTGTTTTAAGATCTTTTAACAATTTTCCTGCAGATGGATTTTTTTGCTCAATAACAGCAATATAAGTGTAATTTGATGATAAAATTACAGATTCTAAAACGGAACATAAAAACGATGTGCCTATTACAAGGATAAATAGAAATATCAGAAATTCCATTTTCCATCCTTTTTATATAAATTGCACCTCTGGGAACAATCTTCCAATAATACTCCTTTAAAAAAAAATAATAGCTAATAATAGCAAAAAATAGATAAAAAATCTTTTTTTTTGACAAAAAAATAAAAAATTTTGTATAATATGTTTAAGGATGTTGTAAGGAGGTTATTATGGAATATGGATTAATACCTACAATTAACCAATATGCAGAGAATAATGAGTTGTTATTACAACAAGTGCAACCTTCTAATGAAATTGCTAAATTAAGTAATGGCGATGAAGCTAAAAAGATTGCAAAAGATAATTTTTTAAAAGGTGTTGAAGAGGGGCAAGATAAAACCTCTGAAAGTTCAGAAACAAATTCTGTATCAGTTAAGAATGCACCTACATATCAAGAGGTTGTTTTAACTAATTTGAATTTTGGATTCAATAACTCTTCTAGAGATTTTTATGTAAAAGCCATAAGAGGAGATTCTGAGAGTCAATACCCAACAGATGAGATGATGAGATTAAAAGCTTATTATCTGGCTGAAGAAAAAGCTGCAAGAGCTGCTGAATAACTAATACATTTTACTTATATAAATATAATAATCTATTTTTGCAGCTCTGCAGTTTTAATTAATTTATCTCTTTTTTTAGATAATACCCTGTATATGAACCAGTTTGTTTATGATTTTTCGCTAACTCTTCAGGAGTTCCTTCGGCAATTATTTTACCACCTTTGTTTCCACCTTCTGGTCCCATATCAATAATCCAGTCAGAATTTTTTATAATATCAAGGTTATGTTCAATTACTAAAACAGAGTTTCCAACTTCTACTAAATGGTGTAGAACTTTTGTTAGTCTATCAACATCTGCAAAGTGTAATCCGGTTGTTGGCTCATCAAGAACATAAAGAGTATTTCCTGTATCTTTTTTACTAAGCTCTTTACTAAGTTTTATTCTTTGTGCTTCTCCTCCTGAAAGGGTAACTGCATTTTGTCCTAAAGTTATGTACCCGAGACCAACATCTGATAGAGTTTGTAATTTTGCTTTTATTTTTGGAACTTTTGCAAAAAATTCAAGTGCTTCATCAACACTCATATTTAAAACATCAGAGATATTTTTACCTTTATATAAAATCTCTAAAGTTTGTGCATTGTATCTTCTCCCTTTACAATCATCACATTTAACCATAATATCTGGTAAAAAGTGCATCTCTATTTTTATTTCACCTTCCCCTTGACATTTTTCACATCTTCCCCCTTTTACATTAAAAGAGAATCTTCCTACTTTATATCCTCTTAATTGAGCCTCTTTAGTTTTTGTAAATAGAACCCTTAATTCATCCATTAATCCTGTATAAGTCGCGGGGTTACTTCGTGGAGTTCTTCCTATTGGGCTTTGATCAAGGTAGATTACTTTATCAAGTTTTTCTAATCCTTCAATACTTACCCCATCAACTTTTTTTACTTTTTTTGCATGATTTAAAAGCTCTTTTGCAACAGGAAGTAGGGTTTGAAGAATAAGTGAAGATTTTCCACTTCCAGATACTCCTGTAATTGAGACCAAATTTTTAAGTGGAATTTTTACATCTAGATTTTTAATATTATTGATATTAACATCTTGTATCTCTATAAACTCTTCTTGAGGTCTATTGTGTGGATAATCTATCTTTTTTTCACCATTTAAGTATTTTGCTGTTAATGTTTTTGCTTTATTCATCTCTTCTAAGGTTCCAGCAAATACAATTTCTCCACCATATTTTCCAGCTTTTGGACCAATATCCACAATAAAATCTGCAGCTTGAATTGTCTCTTTGTCATGTTCAACAACAATAACACTATTTCCTTTTTCTTGTAAAGCTTTTAGGGTTTTTATTAATTTGCTTGTATCTCTTTCATGAAGTCCAATTGATGGTTCATCTAAAACATACATAACTCCTGTAAGTCCAGAACCAATTTGAGAAGCGACTCTAATTCTTTGTGCCTCTCCTCCACTTATGGTTCTTGCATCTCTTCCTAAAGTAATATATCCAAGTCCTACATCATGTAAGAAATATATTCTTTCTCTAATCTCTTTTAAAATAGGAGCAGAGATCATTTTTGCCTGTTTATTAAAATATTCAAAATTTCTTTCATCTGCAAAAAAGTTATAAGCATCTTCAATTGGTAAGTTTATCACATCAGAAATAGTTTTTTTAGCAACAAAAACACTTAAAGATGAAGGTTTTAATCTATTCCCTTTACAGTCAGAGCAGACTTTTTCTGTCATAAATTCAGCCATCTCTTTCTCATCTTTTATCATATCATAGGCAATTTTTACAATACCTTCCCATTTTCTGGTTAGTTTATGTCTTTTCCAAAAGAAAGTTGCCTCTTCAACTCCTCCATGAAGTACAGCTTTTTGTTGATGTTCTGGTAACTCTTTAAAAGGAATTTTTATATCAATACCTGCACCTTCACAATAAGCAAGAAGCATTTTAAAGTAGTAACCTTTATTAAATCCATAGATGATTTTAATTGCACCATCTTCCAAAGGCAACTCTTCATTTATAACTTTTTTCATATCAAGAGCATATCTAATACCAAGACCATCACAAGTAGGACAAGCCCCTTTTGGTGAGTTAAATGAAAAAGATAGAGGTTCAAGTGGTTCAAAAGAGATTTTACAATCAAAACAAGCCATATGTTCAGAGTAGTGAATATGTTTCTCACAGTTAAGCTCTTCAAAATTCATTACTTCTACTTCAAGCTCTCCAAAACTCTCTTTTAGACCCTTTTCAACATCTTGTGCTATTCTATCTCTATTTTCATCTTTTATAGCAACTCTATCAATTACAACTTTAATAGTATGCATTTGAGTCTTAGCTAATTCAATATCTTCATCAAGTCTAACCATTACTCCATCAACTAATGCTCTTACATAACCTTTTGATCTAAGACTCTCTAACAAATCGGCAAAGGTTCCCTTTTTTCTATTAACTAATGGTGCTAAAATAACAATTTTTGCCTCTTGAGGTAGAGTGAGAACTTGTTCAATAATATCTGAAACACTCATTTGAGATATTGGTTTTCCACATTTATGGCAGTGTTGTTTCCCAACTCTTGCGTATAAAAGTCTAAAATAGTCATATACTTCAGTAATAGTACCAACAGTTGATCTTGGGTTTTTTGAAGTTGTTTTTTGATCTATTGCAATTGCAGGAGTTAAACCTTCGATTCTTTCAACATCAGGTTTTCCAACTTTATCTAAGAATTGTCTTGCATAAGCAGAAAGTGATTCAATATATCTTCTTTGTCCCTCAGCGTATAGAGTATCAAAAGCCAGTGTAGATTTTCCAGAACCACTAAGTCCTGTAAAAACCACAAGTTTGTTTTTTGGTATCTCAAGGTTGATATTTTTTAGGTTGTTCTCTTTAGCATTGTATATTTTAATTGTATCGTTCATTAGTTGTCCATCATAGAAAATAAAACCGTTATTATAGGATAGATTTTATAATAGTTTATTAAAGTTTTTAGCTAGTAGTTTATATATAATTGTATCTTTATATTACAATTCATACATTTATAATCAAAAATAATAATTTCTTAATAAGTCATTTGCTATCTTATTATAGTCGATATAGGGAGAGAAAATCTATTGAATATAATAAATAGTTTTGAAATAGAGGGTGAAAAGTTTTATTATTATGATATTACTAAAATAAGTGATAGTTCAAATAAGTTAAAAAAATTGCCAATAGTTTTAAAAATTCTTTTAGAAGCTAATTTAAGAAAAGCAAAAAATGAAGATGAATTTTATAAAGTTATTGATATTTTTGTAAATAGAAACAATGAGAAAATATGTTTTTATCCTTCTCGAATAATTATGCAAGATAGTACTGCAATACCAGCATTAGTTGATTTAGCCTCAATGAGAGATTTTGTAAAAAATGAAAAAAAAGATCTAAATAGAGTAAATCCTCAAATTATGGTTGATTTGGTTCTTGACCATACCTTGAATTTCAAAGCTGATATGAAAGAAGAGCTTGAACAAAACCTTGAAAAGTACGAGTTTATAAAATGGGCAGAGAGTAGTTTTTCAAACTTAAGAGTTGTTCCTCCTGGTTCTGGTATTTGTCATCAAGTAAATTTAGAGTATTTATCAACTATCCTTCATGTAAAAAATGTTGAAAATATGTTTTTGTTATATCCAGAAATTGTTGTAGGAACTGATTCAAACACTACAATGATTAACTCTTTGGGAGTTCTTGGTTTAAGTATAGAAGGGATAGAAGCAGAATCTGCAATTTTGGGATTACCTATCTATTTGGATTTACCAAAAGTTGTAGGAATTAAAATCAAAGGAGAACTAAAAGAGGGAATAACTTCTTCAGATTTGGTAATAATTTTGATTAAAATGTTAAAAGAGCATAAACTAAAAGGAAAACTTGTAGAGTTTTTTGGTGAGAGTTTAGATTATATTACTTTGGAAGATAGATCAACCATATCAAATCTTGCACCAGAATATGATGCAATATGCTCTTTCTTTGCAATAGATGAGAGAACAATAAGTTATTTTGATAAGACAAGAAATAGTAATGATTATGGGAAAATCATTAAAACTTATTTACAAAAGCAACAGCTGTTTTATAACAATGAAGAGTTGGAATATGATGAGATAATTGAGATTGATTTATCTTTTTTAGAGCCAACTATTGTGGGACCAACAAAATCTAAGGAGTTGGTTGATATTAAAACTTTTAAAGATATAGCTGTTATAAATCAAAGTAAAAACTTCAAAGATGCAGATATTGTATTAGCAGCTATAACTTTATGTAGCCTTACTTCTAATCCTTATCTTATGATTCATGCAGCATTGGTTGCAAAAAAAGCAGTTGAATTTTCTCTTAGTATAGATAGTTCAATAAAACGATATTTTGCTCCAAATAGTTCTGTTGTAAAAGAGTACTTAGAAGAATTAAATTTACTAAAATATTTAGAGCAGTTAGGTTTTAATATTGTTGATTTTGTTTGTAGTGCTAATGGTGAAAATTATAATAATCTTGAGACTACTGCTAAAGAAGAGATAAAACTAAATAATCTAAATGTTTGCTCAGTTACATCAGGAGATGAAGAGTTTAAAGATAAAATAGATCCTTTAATAAAATCAAACTACTTAATGTCTCCCTCTTTAGTAATTATTTACTCTTTAATTGGAACAATGAAGTTTGATCTATTTAATGACGTAATAGGTGAAATAGGTGATAAAAAAATATATCTAAAAGATTTATGGCCAAGTGATGCAGAAGTAATATCTTATCTTGAGGAGATAGATTATACTCTTTATAAAAAGATTTATGAAAATATATTTATAGGAAATGAGTTTTGGCAGAACTTAGATATTAAAGGAAAGGATACTTTCTTTTGGAATGAAAAATCGGTTTTTATACAACCAACAAAGATTTTTGAAGATATTAAACTGGAGAAAATAGATATTCAAAAAGCAGGAGTTCTTGCACTATTAGGAGATAATATTGCAACTGAACAGATATCTCCAATAGGGCAAATTCCTCTTTATAGTCAAGCTGCAAAATATTTGGAGAGCAAAGAGGTTAAATCTTTTGAATATGGAACTTTTGCAAGTAGAAGAGGGGATGCAAATCTTATGGTAAGAGCTGCTTTTGATAGTTTAAATATTAAAAATATGATGGTTTCAAAAGAGGGCAGTTTTACTATGGATTATGAGAGTAATGAGATTGTCTCAATTTTTGAAAAATCACAAAAATTTAAAAATCAGAATAGGGCTTTGGTAATATTTGCAGGGAAAGAGTATGGTATTGGAAGTGCAAGAAATTGGGCTGCAAAAGCTATAAGACTTTTGGGTGTAAAAGCAATAATTGCAAAATCTTTTTGTAATAGACATAGATTAAATCTTATAGCACTTGGAGTATTACCATTAGAATTTATAGATGATGATATCTCCTCTTTAAAATTAAAAGGAAATGAAGAGATTTCAATAATAAGTGAAGAGATAAAAAAAGGTGCTATTATAAAAGCAATAATATATAAAAATGAATTAGAGATTCAAATTGAATTAAAATGTAGATTAGATAGTGATGATGAGGTTAAGTATTACAAAAATGGAGGAGTTTTATCTTATCAATTAAAAAATATTTTAGGAGAGAATTAAATAGTTTTGTAAACCATTATGCCTAATATTAGGGTGTTCATTATTAAAATTGATTTTTTATAATTTTTGGCACCTGTCCTATTTTTAATTTTAATTCCAAAAAATACACCAATTAAAGAAGCAATACCAATAATACTTCCTTCATAAAATAGCATTTGTCCTGTAACTGTAAGGGAGAAAAAACCTGCAAGAGAAGAGAAAATTACAAAAAATAGACTAAGGCTTGTAGCTGTTTTTAAAGGATATTTCATAACTCCAACAAGTAAAGGTATAAGCATAATTGCTCCACCAACACCTATACTCATAGCTATTACTCCAACAATAAAACCAACAAGTATCAAAACAACCTTGTTATGTTGTTTTACTGCAACTTTAGGTTCAGCAGGAGATACAAAGATTTTAATAATAGATAAAAGTACTATAAATATAAATAGATATTGTAAAAAGAGGTTAGATACAAGGGAATGAACAAAACTATTCATTAATCCACCAAGTGAACCACCAATGCCTAAAATAATCCCCTCTTTAAATACCTCTTTAGCTTTTTTTGAATTAAGATATGAGCCATAAATTGAACTAAAGACCATCTGCATAATTGATATGGAGATTGCCTCTTTCATTGAAAAACCTGCTACAACAAGTATTGGAGTTAGGATTGTTCCTCCTCCAAGACCAAAAAAGCCAGCTACGAATCCTGCAGTTAATCCAAATAAAACTAATTCAAAAAACATTATTCTTTTTCAATAGAGTTCATGGCACCAATAAACTTTTTGTAGATGCACTCCAAATCGTGATCCTCATTTGTTAAATCTATTCCTTCATGGTCTTTTAGAGCATGTTCAAGAATAGCAACTCTTTTTAATAAATATTCAAACATCTCTTTATTGATGTCTGGAAGGTCACTATGATTAAGTCTTTCATTTTTGCAATCTCTTTTTATCACTTTTGCTGGAACACCAACAGCTGTAGAGTTTTTTGGAACATCACAAATTACAACTGAGTTTGCCCCAATTTTTCCATTTTTGCCAACTGTTATATTTCCTAAAACTTTTGCTCCACTTCCAATAACTGAGTTTGCTCTAATTGTAGGGTGTCTTTTCCCTTTATTAAGACTTACTCCACCTAAAGTTACACCTTGATAGATTAGTACATCATTTTCAATAATAGTTGTCTCACCAATTACAACACCAATACCATGATCTATAAATACTCTTCTTCCTATTGTTGCTGCTGGGTGAATATCCATATGGCAAAAGAATTGAGTTAAACCCATAATTACTCTAGAAATAAGTTTAAAACCTTTTTTATATAATCTATGGGCAATTCTATGATTTATTATTGCCCAAACACCAGGGTAGTTAAAAAATAGTTCAATTGTTGAGTTAAGTGCTGGGTCATTTAGTTTTGGAACAGAAAAATCCTCTTTTATTTGATTCCAAAGACCTAACTTTTTATTTTCACTCTCAATCTCTGCTATTAATTCGTTTATTGTATTTTCATCATTCATATTAACTCCAAGTAGTCTTTAGATAACTATTATCATGAAGATATTGTTTTAATGTTTGATATGTATTTCTATCAAGATTAGTTTTTAATATTTTTTTGATTTCGTTTGTATCATAATCAATATCTTCAAGAATATCTATAATTTTTTGAGACTCTAAAATTTTTTCAAGTTTTACTTCGCCATCTTCAAATACAACATTTATCTCTGTTGGATGAGAGAAAAGATTGTGTCTCATTCCTAATATATCCTGATAAGCTCCCACATGGAAAAACCCAAGATAATACTCCTCTTCTTTAAGATTTACGTCATGTAAATAAAGAGGTTTTTCTGGATTAAAGGCAATCTCCCCATCACTATCACAAGTTATATCCCAAAGACTAGCACTTCTTGTTGGATTTTTGTCTAAATGTGTAATAGGCATTATAGGGAACTCTTGTTTAATTCCCCAAAAATCTGGCAGTGATTGGAAAATTGAGAAGTTAACTAAATATTTCTCTTGTATTTTGTCATCAATTCTTTTTAGCTCTTCATAATCATCAACTTCTAAAAGCCAGATAGCTTTTTTGATAATTAGATTTGCTAAAATCTCAGCATTACTTCTATCTTCTAAATCTATATAACCAAGATCAAATAGTTTTAATAATGATTCAAGGTGGTCAATACTATCGTGCATATATTCCAATGCTGTTTTTGAGTTCATATCATTATATAACTCTCTTAACTCATCAATTAGAGGAGGATTATGCTCTTTTAATCTTAAATGTTCTGAATCATACTCCGCACTAAATAGTTCTAAAACTGGTGTAATTAATACAGTTGAACTAGCACTTATAAATCTTCCAGATTCTGTGAAAATATTTGGCTCTTCAACCCCTTTTTGTTTTGCAATATTTTTAAGTGTAAATACAACATCATTTGCAAACTCTTGAAGATGATATTGTGCAGTTCTATGAAATTGTGAATATTCAACTGCTAATCCACCACCAATGTTTATAGCACTTAATTTATTTGCACCTAAATTTTTAAGTTCTGCATAGATATGTCCTGACTCTTTTAGCGCATTTTTTAGTGGTCTAATTGAGTTCATTGATGAACCAATATGGAAGTGAATCATTGTTAAGGTATCTGTTAGATTATTCTCTTCAAGCATCTCAAAAGCTTCCAAAACTTCTGTTGAACTTAATCCAAATTTTGCATCAATCCCGCCAGATTTTGCCCAAGCTCCACTTCCAGAGTTAAATAGTCTTACTCTAATACCAACATTTGGACAAGGTAATGAAGTCTCTTTTTCAACCTCTAAGATAGTTTCAAGCTCATTTAACCCTTCTATTATTATTGTAATATTGTGTCCCATTTTTTTGGCAATAAAACTTAAATGAATCATCTCTTTATCTTTAAATCCATTAACAGTAATAGGTGCACCCATTTTGTTATAAGTCATAGCTAAAAAGAGTTCTGCTTTACTTCCTGCTTCAAGTCCATAGTTATACTCTTCACCTAAACTAACAAGGGGTAAGATAAAGTTTGGAAGTTGATTTACTTTAAGAGGGAAAACAGCATTGAACTTCCCTTTGTAATCATACTCATTTATAGCATTTGTATATAGTGTATATAGTTTATTTATCTGCTTTTCAATTAAGTGAGGGAACCTAAATAGTAAAGGACCCTTATAATCTTTCTCTCTAATCTCTTTTACCATTTTTATCAAAGAAGGTTTAGATTCGTGATTTACTTTTACAACTCCACCTTCAATTATAAAGTTATCATCTCCCCAGATGTCAATACCATAATTTTCCAAATTTAAAAATCCTCAATTTTAATTGTTTTTTCTTCTTTTGTAGTTAAATTTTTAATAAAAATTGTACTATCTTTTATCTCATTTTCTCCAATTAAAGCAACAATATTTGCTCCATTTTTTTCTGCAATACTAAAATGTTTTCCAAAACCTCTTGGAGTATATTCAATAAAAGTTTTATACTCTTTTCTTTTTGTTGTTGCAATTTTTGTTAAAATATTTAGGGCATCATCACATAATGCTCCAAGATAAATTACATCTTTTTGTTCTTGATTCATTTTAACTAATTCAAGTAACCTTTCGATTCCAATTGCAAATCCTATTCCAGGAGTTGATCTTCCCCCAAGAAATTCAACAAGTCTATCATATCTTCCCCCACCTGCAATTGCACTTTGAGCTCCAATCTCATTTGAAGTAAATTCAAAAGCAGTTTTAGAGTAGTAATCTAAACCTCTAACAAGGTTAGTATTAATCTCATATTCAACACCATTGAAATCTAAAATCTCTTTTAGTTTTTCAAAATCTCTATTGCAATCTTCACATAAATTATAAGTGATTTTTGGGGCATTGTATAATAGTTGTTGACATTTTTCATTTTTACAATCAAGAACTCTAATAGGGTTTGTTTCAATTCGTCTATTACAGTCTTCACAAAGTTCTTCTTTGATATTTGTTAAATATTTAACTAGAGTATCTCTATACACTGGCATACATTTAGGACAACCAAGTGAATTTAGTTGTAATTTAAATCCAATTTTAAAGAAATCTAAAATATCTTTTAACATCATAATAACATTTGCATCTTCATAAACTGAGTCTATTCCAAAGACTTCACAGCCAAATTGGTGGAACTCTCTTAATCTTCCTTTTTGAGGTCTTTCATATCTAAACATTGGTCCATAATAGTACCATCTATATGTACCTCCAGCTCTATCAAACTTGTTTTGAACAAAACTTCTAACAACTCCTGCAGTGCCTTCTGGTCTTAGACATACATCATTTTCGCCTTTATCTATAAATTGATACATCTCTTTATTTACAATATCAGAACTCTCTCCAACTGATCTTTTAAATAGTGCGGTTTCTTCTAGAATAGGAGTCTCAATATAGGTAAATCCATAGTTTTTTGCAATTTTTGATGCATTTTCAATAAAATATGTAAATAGTTCACTATCGTTTCCTAAAATATCATTCATTCCTCTTAGACTTTGAATATTAGCCATTAATAAAATCCTCTATTTTTTCTGAAATCTCTTTGATGCTTAAACTTGCATCAATAAATATGTGGTTTAATTTCAACATTTTAACTGTCTCTTTCATTCTATTTTGTATATTAATTAAGTAATCAATGCCCCTTGATTCAATAGAGTCATTAGATTTCCCTTGAAGTCTCTTTGTAAGTTCTTCTTTAGTTAATTCGAGAAGAATTACATGTGTTGGTAAAGTATTTGATGTAGCTATAAGATTTAAAGAAATCACTATTTCTAGGGGCAAATTTGAAGCATAGGCTATTCCACTTATAACACTTCTATCACTAACAATCATATTTTTTTCATTTGGCTTTATAACTTCCTCAATATGTTCAGCTCTATCAGCCAAAAATAGGAACATCTCTGCAACTTTACTCTTTGCTTCACCATTTAAAGCCATCTCTCTTAATTTTAGCCCAAGTTGTGTTCCTCCAGGCTCTTTAGTAAAAATTGCTTCTTTATGATTGTTTTTAAGAATATCAAGCTGAGTTGATTTTCCAGCTGTATCAATTCCTTCAATAACTACATACATTCTATAACCTTTTTAGGGACTAAGTGTTCAAACTTCCCATTAAATCTAATAATTTCTCTTACAATTGTTGAAGAGACAAAGGCATTTTCCAATGTAGGCATTAAATAAAGAGTCTCTATTTTTTTATTAATTGATGAGTTTGCATATCCCATTTGTAGTTCATATTCAAAATCAGATACAGCTCTAAGTCCCCTAATAATTGTATTTATACCCATATTTGTAGCAAAATCAACTAGGAGTGTATCAAAACCGATTACTCTAACAGAAGGCATATTCTCAGTTGCAGCTTTTGCAAAGTCAACCCTTCTTTCATGGCTGAACATAGGAGCCTTTGTTTCACTTTTTGCAACTGCAATAATTACTTCATCGAAGATATTTGTAGCTCTTTTTATAATATCCATATGACCATTTGTTATAGGGTCAAAAGTACCACTATATATAGCTTTTTTATATGTTGTTGTAATATTTTCATTATTTTGCATATTAATTCCATCTTTCATATAAATTATGTTCTATTTTAAGTATATCAAACCATTTCCCTATCATAAACTTCTCCATCTCTTCAAGGCTCTCTTGCTTTGAATAATAGGCTAAAACAGGGGGAGCAATAACAGCTCCCAATAGAGACAACTTATGCATATTCTCTAAAGCAATAGCTGAAAAGGGCATCTCTCTAGGAGCTAATACTATATCTCTTTTTTCTTTTAACATAACTGTAAAAGCTCTTGTAATTAAATTATCAGATATACCTACAGCACATTTTGCTAAAGTATTCATGGAACAAGGCAGGATAATCATTTTATCAGTTTTAAAAGAACCAGAAGCTATGGGCGCATCTATTTGATTCTCTTTATAGAATTTAATATTTTCTTTTGATTTAAATAAATTTTTTATATCAATATTTTCTTCGATTTTTAGGGCTTTTTTTGCACTTTTTGATACTACTACAAAAACTTCAATCTCTTGTGGCAGATTTTGTATAAATTTTAATCCAAGTTTGGCACCGCTAGAACCAGTTATAGCTACAACTAATCTCACTTTTAAAACCTTTTAATCTTTTATTAAAAAATAGATATTAGCCAAAAATCGCTTTATTTTCAAAAGGGATAAGAAACTATCCAATAAATCAAAGAAAAGCGATATCCAATAAGAAAGCTTTAAGCTTTAAAAGTATATCATTTTGTATAATCTTTATTATATTTAATGTATACATAATGTATGTTAAATATTAATAATATATAAATTTGTTAAAGGAATAGCCATGTCAAAAATATTCAGTTTTGTAAGAGTAAATAACAATAATGAAGGTTACACAGAGGCTCAAGTTAAAGCCTTATCAAACTACAAAAATAAAAACAACATCTCAATTTACAAAGAGATAGAAATTGAGATAAATACTCCCCATGATGAAAAAAATATGTTGGAATTTTTAAAGAGTTGTGAAAAGTCTTCTACTCTTTTAGTTTATGACTTAAATGTATTTGGTAGAACAATAGAGACGATTTTAGAAATTGTGAAGTTTCTTTTATCGAATAAAATTAGAATAATTGTAATAAAACAAAATCTTGATTTAATTGATGATAAAGATATGTTAACTCAGATGATTCTTGGTGTTATATCAATGACAGTAAATTTGGAAAAAGATTTAATGAGTCTTAGAACAAAAGAAGCACTTACTGCTAAAAAATTAAATGGTGAGAGTTTAGGTAAACCAAAAGGAACAATTCAAAAATCTAAATTTGATAAACAAAGAGACAAGATTGAAGAGTTATTAGCTGTAGGTTTATCTGTTAGAAAAATTGCTAAACTTTTAGGTTATAATAATCATATTGGATTAAACAATTATGTTAAAAAAAGAAAAATTAGACATAATTTGCCTAATACACTAGATATAGCTAGTTGAACTCCTAAGGATAAATAATGTTTGCAATTTACAACAATAATGGATTGAGTTTTAGAAGTACTGTTGACAATCTTTATACTTTATCTACAGTTGATTCTATTGCAAGGATTAGAAATAATGTGGAAGAGGGGCTTCCTAAAAACCATACATCTACAAAAAATAAGAACAGACTCTATAATGAATCTTCAATAGATGAAGCAACAGAAGTTTATAAGAGTATTGCAAATATTGATACAAAAGTTGAAATCTATCATATAAAAGATTTAATGACAAATGATGTATTAACATTAACAACCAATAATACTCTGCAAGAGGCATATGATTTAATGGTTGAAAATGATATTAGGCAAATTCCTATTATTGATGATACAAGAAATATTGTTATTGCAATGCTTAATGAAAGAGATATTTTAAATTATATTTTGGGCGATTTAGAGTTTGCAAACTCTACTCTTAGAAAAACTTTAGGCACTTTTGATTTAAAAGAGGTAATAACAGCTGATCCAATAACAGATATTAGAAGAGTTGCAAAAGTAATGGTTGATTTTAGTTTAACAGCAATACCTATTGTTGATCAAAATGATAAACTTTTAGGAATTGTATCAAGAGCAAATATATTAAAAGCAGTTTCTAATACTCCTCCTCTTCAAATTTGGGGATAATTTATTTTAATCATACTATCTATTGTTTTAATAGCAATTTTTTAATACAATTTCCAAAACTATTCTCTAAGGATAATAAATGTCCTCTAAATCTAAGATTGACTCAATCTATGAAAAACTTGTTGATGAAGAAGATGCAAGAGTTTGTAAAGCTATAGATGAAAAAGCTTGTAAAGTTGTTCCAGGAAATTTTCTACTTACCATAATAAGTTACTTTTTTAATAAGTTAGCAGATTCAGTATCAAATACTAAAGTTGTTTTACCTTGGATTATGCAAAGTTTAAATGTTCCTTTATATCTTATAGCTTTTTTGGTTCCTATCCGCGAATCTGGTTCATTACTTCCTCAGCTTATAATTGCAGCATATATTAGAAAAATGCCCATAAGGAAAAATGTTTGGGTTCTTGGAGCTTTTCTTCAAGCATTTTCAATGATAGGAATAGGTGTAGTTGCATTTACACTAGAAGGCATTATGGCAGGATATATGATAATTTTATTGCTTGTTATCTTTAGTTTGGCAAGAGGTCTAAGTTCAGTTGCCGCAAAAGATGTAGTAGGAAAAACTATTCCTAAAACAAGAAGAGGAGCATTAAATGGTTGGTCAGGAAGTGTGGCTGGAGTATTAGTTGTACTTCTTGGTGGATATTTTATTATAAATGGAGAGAAACCTTTTTCTCCTTCAAATTTTGGGGTTTTATTGACTTTTGCAGGTATTTTTTGGCTTCTTGCTGGAATTGTTTATAGTAAAATCGTTGAATATGAAGGGGAGACTGAAGGAGGAGGTAATGCAGCTGTAGTTGCCTTTAAAAAACTCTCAATTTTAAAAACAGATAAACCTTTTAGACTTTTTGTAATAACAAGAGCACTATTTTTGTGTTCAGTTTTAAGCGCACCTTTTTATGTTGTTTTAGCTCAAAAACATCTTGGTTCAAATAGTTATCTTCTTGGAATGTTTATTCTCTCAAGTGGAATGGCTTCTCTTCTTTCTGCTCCTATTTGGGGAAAATTTTCAGATGTTTCAAGTAGAAAAGTTATGATAATTGGCGCAAGTATATGTACTGTTTTTGGATTTTTAATCTTTTTTATGGATTTGCTGTTTAGTAGTTTGCTATCAGTAATTTGGATTATGCCTCTTTTTTATTTTTTCCTTAGTATTGGTTATGAAGGGATTAGAATTGGAAGGAAAACCTATTTAGTTGATTTGGCTGAAGGTAATAAAAGAACTGATTATGTGGCTGTTAGTAATACTTTAATAGGAATAATTCTTCTTTTTAGTGGATTTATTGGAACTTTAAATACCTCTTTAGGTGTTGCTGGAATAATTTTGTTTTTATCACTTATTGGTCTTTTAGGAATATATTTAGCGCTTAAATTGCCTGAAGTAGAAGATTAAAAGGGTCATTTTAAAGAAATTCTAACTATCAGAAAATTAGTAGGAGGAGACTGATATTTTAAAAGTTCTTTTTGTATTAAAATGACCGTTACGATAATTTTAAGAATATATTGTTAATTTTTTGTTTGATTAAAATAATTAGTTTTAAAAAATAAGTAAAACACTACCTTAATACTTGCTTCAAATAGTTTATAGTAAAATATTCAACTTTTAAAAATTGGAGATATAATGAAAGTTTTATTGATTAAAGAGGTAAAAGGTACTGGTAAAGCTGGTGAAGTAAAAGAGGTAAAAGATGGATATGGTAAAAATTTTTTAATTGCAAAAGGTTTTGCTCTTCATGCCACACAAGAGGTACTTGATAATTATAAAGAGGAACAAAGAATAAAAGCAGAGCAAGAGGCTAAAGAGATTGCCCAAGCAAAAGAGTTAGCTCAAAAATTAGATTCAACAAAACTTACTATTTCACATAAAGTTGGTGCAAATGGACATTTAATAGGTTCAGTTACAAGTAAAGAGATTAGTGAAGCCTTACAAGAACAATTTGGAATCGAAGTAGATAAAAAAGCAATTACTCTAAAAGATAAAATAAAATCAGTGGGAATTGTAGAAGTTGATTGTAAATTAGGTCACTCTGTACATGCAAATTTAAAAGTTGACATTATCGGAGTTGAATAATGTTTGAAGCAACTACGATACTTGCCTATAAAGGGCAAGGACAAGCTGTAATTGGTGGAGATGGTCAAGTTACTTTTGGTAATGCAGTTTTAAAAGGGAATGCCACAAAAATTAGAAGACTTTATAAAGATCAAATTTTAGCAGGTTTTGCAGGAAGTACAGCAGATGCTTTTAATCTATTTGATATGTTTGAAGGACATTTAGAATCTTGTAAAGGTGATTTGCTTAAAGCAGTTGTTGCTTTTTCAAAAGAGTGGAGAAAAGATAAAGTTTTAAGACGTCTTGAAGCTATGATGATAGTTTTAAATAAAAATCATATTTTTATTCTTTCAGGTACTGGTGACGTAGTTGAGCCAGAAGATGGAAGTATTGCTTCAATAGGAAGTGGTGGGAATTTTGCTATTTCTGCCGCAAGAGCTTTAGCTAAACACTCAAACTTAAAACCTGTAGATTTAGTAAAAGAGTCTTTAATGATTGCAGGTGAATTATGTATATATACAAATCAAAATATTAAAATATTAGAGATAGAGGATTAAAATAGCATGGAATTAACACCAAAGCAAATTGTTAAGTATTTAGATGATTATATAATTGGGCAAGATAGTGCCAAAAAAACAATTGCCCTTGCTTTGAGAAATAGATACAGAAGAATGAATGTAGGTCCAGAACTAAGAGAAGAGATTATGCCAAAAAATATTCTTATGATTGGTAGTACTGGAGTTGGTAAAACAGAGATTGCTAGAAGACTTGCAAAAATGATGGGTCTACCATTTATTAAAGTTGAAGCTTCAAAATATACGGAAGTAGGTTTTGTTGGTCGAGATGTTGAGTCTATGATTAGAGATTTAGTTTATGAATCAATAAATCTAGTAACAAGAGAGTTTGAAGATAAAATAAAAGATAAAATTGATGGTGAAGTAAATAGACAGATTATTGAAATTCTTGTTCCATCTCTTCCTGAGGGAGCAACACAGAGTGCAAAAGAGTCTTTTATAAAAACTTACAACAAAATGGAAGAGAAACTTTTAAATGGTGAGCTTGACGAAAGAAAAATAGAGATTGAAGTTCCTAAAAAAACCCATGTAGAGATTATTGATTCTTCAATTCCTATGGATATGACCTCTATGCAAGAGAGCCTTAATAAAATGCTTGGTGGCTTAAATAAAGAGAAGATAAAAAAAGAAGTAACCATAAAAGATGCAAAAATTCTTTTAAAAGAGGTTGCAAGTGATAAACTTCTTGATAAAGAGGCAATTAAAATAGAAGCGATTAAAAGAGCTGAAAATGGAGGGATTATCTTCCTTGATGAGATTGATAAAATTGCAACAAGTTCAAAAAGCCAAAATCAAGACCCAAGTAAAGAGGGTGTTCAAAGGGATCTACTTCCAATTGTTGAAGGAAGTATAGTTCATACAAAATTTGGTCAAGTAAAAACAGACCATGTTCTTTTTATAGCTGCTGGAGCATTTCATGTTTCTAAACCTTCTGATTTACTTCCAGAGCTTCAAGGAAGGTTTCCTTTAAGAGTAGAATTGGACAATTTAGATGAAGAAGCTTTATATAAAATTTTAACAAATACTAAAAATTCTCTTTTAAGACAATATCAGGCACTCTTAAAAGTAGAAGATGTTGAGTTGGAGTTTACTGATGAAGCCATAAGAGCCTTTGCAAAATATTCTGTGTCTGCAAATGAAAAGACAGAAGATATTGGAGCAAGAAGACTTCATACAGTTATTGAAAAAGTGATAGAAGATATATCTTTTGAAGCAGATGAAAAGGCTGGAGAAAAAGTTATTATTACTAAAGAACTAGTTGAAGAGAAGCTTGATGAGATTATAGAAAATGAGGATACAGCAAGATATATTTTATAATAGGGTTTATTTTAACACTACTATTATTTTTATTTTGCTAGAATTTATCAAACACCTTGGGAGATAAGCAATGAAGATCGTAACTTTTTGTGATATAAATGATGGTATTATTGATTCTAAGCATACAATAGAACACTTTCAAAGTGGAAGCACAGGTGATGCTCAAATTGCAATTTTAGACATTAACTCTATTTTTGATTTTGAAGAGAACAAACATGAAGCTTGCGCTGAAAAATTTGCAACAATTGCAATTTTAGAAGATGAGAGTGATTATGATGCTTTCAAAAATTTTGGTATTGACTCATGGATAAAAGTTGATGACCTTGGCGATATTAATGAGTTAATCAATATTATTGAAAAAAGGTTTTTATCATAATAATAGACACCCATTGTCACTTAGACAACGAACAATATTATGAAGATATTGATGAAGTAATACAAAGAGCCTTAGAACATAATATTAAAGGCTTTTTAATACCTGGAGCAGATTTTAAAGATTTGCCTCAGGCTATAAAACTTGCAGAAAAATATGAACAAATATTTTTTTCTGTTGGAATCCATCCTTATGATATTGATAAATATGATGAAAAAATAATGCAAGAGTTTGTTACTCATCCAAAATGTATTGCAATTGGTGAGTGTGGACTTGACTACTATAGACTTCCCGAAGATGAAAAAGAAAAAGAAGAAAATATAAAGAAACAAAAAGAGGTTTTTATTGCTCAAATTGAGTTTGCAAAAAAAGTCAAAAAACCATTGATTGTTCATATTAGAGAGGCATCAAATGACTCTAAACAGATTTTAGAAAAGTATGGTGCAAAAGAGGTTGGGGGAGTTTTACACTGCTATAATGCAAGTGAACATTTACTCTCTTTAGCTGAAGATAATTTTTATTTTGGGATTGGTGGAGTATTAACTTTTAAAAATGCAAGAAAACTTGTGGAGATTTTACCAAAAATTCCCCTTGAAAAATTGATTATAGAGACTGATGGTCCATACTTAACTCCACATCCTCACAGAGGGAAAAGGAATGAACCCTATTACACTATTTTTGTAGCTCAAAAGATGGCAGAACTTCTAAATTTATCCCAAGAAGAGATTGAAAACCTTACCACAAATAATGCGAAAACCCTATTTAAGCAGTTTTCTAATATTATTTAGCTAAAATATTACCTATTTTAACAAATAGGATATAATTTGAAGAGATTTTTAGTACTACTTTTTTCACTTTCAGTTTATCTAAACGCAACATTAACCGGTTCAAATTTTTCACAAAGAGACATCGAAGTTTTAGAATCACTTGATATAGACCCCACGTATATTACTGATTATAGATTACAAGTAGTCTATTCTCAACTACAAAGCAAAATCAACGTAGAGCACTATATTCAAAAATTTAATGATGCTTCTATCTTTTTGCCAAGAATAAAAGAGATTTTAAAAGAAGAGGGAATTCCTGATGCTTTTATCTATATGGCAATGGCTGAATCAAACTTTACAATTGATGCAAGATCTAATGCAAGAGCAACTGGACTTTGGCAATTTATGTATGAAACAGGAAGAAGATACGGTTTAAAAGTAAATACATATGTTGATGAGAGAATGGATTTAGTAAAATCAACTAGAGCTGCAGCTAAATATTTAAAAGCTTTACACAATAGATTTGGTAAATGGTATCTAGCGGCAATTGCATACAATTGTGGTGAAGGAAGAGTTGTTGAAGCTCTTACAAGAGCAATGTTAGATTTGTATGTACAAAAAAATCCAGATATGAAGAATGATGACAAAATTAGAGCTTATAGAGCTGTAATCAGAGCTTATCAAACAAGAAGAGCAAAATTTTCTCAACTAAAAGAGATATATAATGAAGTTAAAAAATATAATATTGATCCAGAATTGGAATATCTTTTAAGGGAACAATCACAAGTAAATAGAGAGTATTTACCCCAGGAAAGTAGAAGATATATTAGAAAAATCGTTGCATTAGGGATGATAAATTCACAAAATTTTATGAAATTTGATGAAAACTCACATATTTTAAATATGGGTATAGCAAAAACTATTGCTACTGTTCCTGTAAAAGGTGGCTTACATCTAAAAAATATTGCAAAAGTTATGGATATGTCATATGAAGAATTATTAAGTTTAAATAAGCATATTAAACAATCTATTATTCCTCCTATGGAAAAGAGTTATACAATAAATATTCCATATAATAAATTGACTATGTTTAATCAAAATAGCAGCTCTATTGAAGATACCAAATATGCAATTCATATTGTAAAAACTGGTGATACTTTGTATGCAATTTCAAGAAGATATAAAGTTCCAGTAAGTTTAATAAAAGAGTATAACAAACTAAAAACAAGTTTTTTAGCTCTTAAGCAAAAAATTGTATTACCAATACCAAAAGATATGGTTGGTAAAGTTGAATTTAATACTTATAATGATACAAAAGCAAAAAATTATATAGTTAAAATTGGAGACTCATTATCTTCAATTGCAAAAAAATATAATATGGATGTTAAAAAGATTATGAAAGACAATAATTTAAAAACAACGTTTTTAAAAATAGGGGATAAAATTGTTATTAGATAGAAAAAAAGTTTTATCTTTATCTTTTATTGTAATTTCTGTTTTTTTATATAGTGGATGTTCTACTAAAAGTACAAATTATAGCTATGGAAATAGTGGAGAGTATAAAGCTATTCCAAAACAAGAGATAAGAAATTCTGAGGCAATGCATAGGGCAACTATGAGACCTTATCAAATCGCAGGAAAATGGTACTATCCAACATTAGCTAAAGTTGGAGATGAGCAAAGAGGAATTGCTTCTTGGTATGGACCAAATTTTCATGCAAAAAGAACTTCAAATGGTGAGATTTATAATATGTATGCAATGACAGCTGCCCATAAAACTCTGCCTATGAATACAATGGTTAAAGTTGAAAACCTTGACAATGGTAAATCAACAATTGTAAGAGTTAATGATAGAGGACCTTTTGTAAGCGGAAGAATAATTGACCTTTCAAATAAAGCAGCCCATGAAGTTGATATGGTGGGAAGAGGTACTGCAAATGTTAAAATTACAGTTCTTGGTTTCCATGCAAAAATTGCTCAAACAAAAGCAGAAAAAGAAGAGACTGCAACAGTTGGAAAATATTTTGTACAAGTTGGTGCATTTAGAAGATATGAAGGTGCTAAAATTACAAAAGAGAAATTTGAAGTTGCACTTGAACGAGGTTATAGTGTTATAATCAAAGAGGGAATTTATCTAGATGAACCAATCAATAGAGTTTGGGTAGCTGGATTTAGATCTGAAGAGGAAGCTAAAGATTTCAAAGACAAAAATGGTTTAAATAGTGCAATGATAATAGCTGAATAGGATAGAGAATATGACTGAGTTAAAAAGAGAGACAAAAGAGACAAATATTAGTTGTAGAGTTGATATTCAAGGAACAGGAAGTTCTAAAATAGATACTGGAATTGGTTTTTTTGATCATATGTTAGAAGCTTTATCAAAACATAGTGGAATTGATATTGAGTTAAATTGTAAAGGTGATTTACATATTGATGCTCACCATAGCGTAGAAGATTGTGGAATTGTTTTAGGTAAAGCTTTAAAAGAAGAGATTTTCCCTATTAAAAATGTTGAAAGATATGGTAATGCAACAGTAGTTATGGATGAAGCAGCAACAACTTGTGCTTTAGATTTATCAAATAGACCTTTTTTGGTTTATGAAGTAAATATTAGTGGAAAAGTTGGAGAGTTTGATGTTGAACTTGCAGAAGAGTTTTTTAATGCTTTAGTTATGAATTCTGGAGTTACCTGTCATATAATCAATGATAGAGGAAGAAATAAACATCATATATTAGAAGCTAGTTTTAAAGCCTTTGCTGTGGCGTTAAGAAGAGCTTTGGTTGAAAACACTAAACTTGGAGTACCTAGTACAAAAGGTGTTCTATGATTGAATTAATTGTTCTTGATGTTGATGGAACATTAACTGATGGTGGAATTACTTATACAAATAGTGGAGATGAGATAAAAACATTTAATGTTGCTGATGGTTTAGCAATTGCAACTTGGACAAAAAGAATGGGAAAAAAAGCTGCCATAATTACAGGAAGAACCTCTAAAATTGTTGAACAAAGAGGTAAAGATTTGGCAATAACTCATCTTCATCAAGGGATTAAAGATAAATATGCAGTTTTAGAAGAGATTATTAAGAAAGAGGGACTCTCTTGGAATCAAGTTGCTGCTATTG
The DNA here is from genome assembly GCF_013201825.1 of Halarcobacter ebronensis. Taxonomy (NCBI): domain Bacteria; kingdom Pseudomonadati; phylum Campylobacterota; class Epsilonproteobacteria; order Campylobacterales; family Arcobacteraceae; genus Halarcobacter; species Halarcobacter ebronensis. The sequence continues at coordinate 1,817,292 of NZ_CP053836.1, read as the reverse complement.
GTGATGACTTAAATGACTATAAGATGTTAAAAAAAGTTGGTCTATCTTTTGTTCCTGCTGGTGGTTCAAAATATGTTAAAAATATTGCAAATATAGTTTGTGAAGCCTCTGGCGGACATGGTGCAGTTAGAGAGATGATAGAGTATATTGTAAAAGAAGATGGATTAGAAGAGGAATTTATTAGAGTATGGCTGTAAGAATCTTTGTAAGTGCACTCTTTATAATAACAGTAATAGCCTATTTTATACCAGCTAATAAAAGAGCTAATAACAATAAAGATAAAGATTTACCACTTTTAATTTTTATTGATTCAACTATGTACACGTTAAATACAGATAGTTTAAATAGAATAATCTTTAGTAAAAAGGCAATTAGATATACAGATAGAGATGTGATGAATGACAGCTCTTTGATGTTAAAAAGTCTTGATAAAGATAATAAAAAGATTACTGATACTCTTTTGGCTGATATGATAATAAGAAGAGGGGATGAGTTTAAATTTTTAAATGATGTAAAATTTACAAGAAATAACTATGTAACTTTAAACACTGATGAATTATTGTATAATTCCAAAACTAAGATTGCTACAAATACTTTGCCATTTGAAGGGACATATTTTAACCATTATATAAAAGGTAAAAGTGTATATTTGGATTTGAACAAATATTATATGGAATCTTTAGATACCCATTTTGAAATTGAAATACAAAAAAAAGGAAATTGATATTATGAAATTTATTTTAGCATCTATTCTTTTTGCGACTATGCTTTTTGCAGACTCGGAAAAACTTATAATTGATTCTAACAACTTTGAAACAGACGATGCAACTGGTGTAACCATTTTTACAGGAAATGTAAAGTTAAAAAAAGTAAATGATAAATTAAACTCTAAAAAATTAGAAATTTTTATGAAACCAAATAGCAAAGGTAAAGCAAAAGAGCCTTTAAAATATGTAGCTACTGGAAATGTTGATTTTGAGATACACTCAAATGGCAAAATCTACAAAGGTAAGGGTGATAAAGTAATATATAATCCTAATACTCAAGAGTATACAGTTATTGGAAATGGACATATAAAAGAGCTTACTGAACAAAGAGAGTTATTGGGTGAAAAAATATTTATTAATGAATTAACTGGAAATGCTAAAGTAAGTGGAAATGAACAAAAACCAGTTAGATTTATTATTAATATTGAAAGTAAAAATAGTGCTAATGAGAGTGATAAAAACAAATAATGAAAATAGTTGATGCAAAATTTTTAACCTCTGCACAAAGTATTGTGGATTCACCAAGTCCAGATATGGCAGAGGTAGCTTTTCTAGGTAGAAGTAATGTTGGTAAATCATCTCTGTTAAATACTTTAACAAATAGAAAAGGTTTGGCAAAATCCTCTTCAACTCCAGGTAAAACACAGTTGATTAACTATTTTGATATAAAGTTTAAAACTGAGAATGAAGAGCTTCCTTATGTATATACAAGATTTGTAGATTTGCCAGGATTTGGATATGCTAAGGTATCAAAAAGTCTTAAAAAAGAGTGGAATAAAAATCTGACAGGTTATTTAGAACAAAGAGCAAACTTGCAGATTTTTGTTCATTTGATTGATGCTAGACATCCAGAACTTGATATTGATAAAAATGTTGATGAGTTTTTGGAATCAATAAAAAGAGGGGATCAGATAATTATTCATGCCTTTACTAAAATTGATAAACTAAATCAAAGTGAATTACAGAAATTAAAAAGAGCATACCCAAAGGGTATATTTATCTCAAACCTTAAAAAAAGAGGTTTAGAACAGTTACAAAATGCTATAACAGGATATCTATTTGGAAATTAATTTTTTTAAACCTAATGTAACAAACATTGAAGCAATGCAAAAGTTAGTTCAAGAAGAGGTAGAGAAGGGTGTTATTCTACTTAGAACTGAAGATGAGATGGCAACTACTATTAGATCATACACTGTTGTTGAAGTTGATGGTAAAATTGCAGGTTTTGTTGCTTTGCATGTGCATTCTCCAAGATTATCAGAAGTTAGAAGTTTAGTTGTCTCAAAAGAGTATAGAGGTCTTAAATTAGGTAAAAAGCTAGTTGAAGCCTGTATTAATGAGGGAAGAAAACTTGGTCTTCAACAACTTCTTTCTCTTACTTATCAAAAAGGTTTTTTTGAGAGTATTGGATTTTATGAAATAGAGAAAGATAAAATCCCTGAACATAAAATTTGGGCTGATTGTATTAGGTGTAAACATTTTCCCATTTGTGACGAAGTTGCAATGGTTTATGACTTATAAAGGTTACCTTTTATTTAGGTAACCTTTTTTTATCTCTGTGCTATTATTTTTGATATATGATTTTTTATTATCACTGGAACAAAAAACATTGATACAATATATGACATAAGTGTCCCTCCAATAAGAGCAACTCCAAGTCCTCCAAATACTGCATCAGTTGCTAATAAAGATGAAGCAAATACCATTGTTAGAACAGTTAATATAATAGGTTTTGATCTTGTTGCAGTTGCTTTTGCTATGGCTTCATTTATACTAAAACCTCTCTCCTCAACTAACTGTTTTGTAAAATCTATTATTAGTGTTGAATTCCTTGAATTAATACCAATTAATCCAATAAATCCAATAAGTGAAGTTGCTGTTAGATAAAAAGTGTCTGTGGTTAGTATATCCATAATTATATGGGCAAAAATAACTCCAATAATAGAGATAAAACTTGAAAGAACTATTCCCCATGAAAGAGCAAAATTTTTATAATAAACTACCATTAAAAAAAAGATTAATACAAGAGCTATAATAAAAGCTCCACCTAAATCAATAAAAGTATCAATGGTAACTTTTAATTCTCCATCCCAAATTAAACTAAATCTTTCTCCTGTTTTTTTATCTAAAAAATTTAGATTTAACATATCTGTTTTAGTAACTTCATAATCTTTATCAAAACCATTTAAAAAATCATCTCTGGCATCAAGTAGGGGATAGATTTGACTATCTTTATTTGTTTCAGCTATGACATTTATCATCGGTTCTAAGTTTTTAGAGGTAAGAGTTGGTTCTTTTTTTATTTTTTTTACTTCAATTAACTCCGTTAGAGGAACTGTAAAACCATCTTTGTTTATTAGTTTTAGAGTTGATAATTTATTTATAATATCCTCTTTTTTATTTGAGTCAAAAACTCTTTGATTGTCTAGTCTTAAAAAGATTGGTACCTGACTTTGGGAATCTGCTTCATTTACAACAGATAAAATCATACCTTCATAGGCAAGATAAACAATATTTTTAACTTGTTCTAATGAAAGTCCACTTTTGATAATTTTATTATTATCTAAAGAGATTTCAAATTTATCATAACTATCATCAGCCATCACATCAATATCAACTAAAGTTTTCTGTTTTTCTAAAACTTTCGCTACTTTTTTTGCAAACTCTCGTCTGCTTTCAAATGATTTGCCTCCATAAATTTCTGCGACAATAGAAGCTAATACAGGCGGTCCTGCAGGCAGTTCAATAAGTTTTATATTTGCTTCATATTTTGAACACTCTTGAAGTTCATCTCTAATTGAGCTAACAAAGTTATAACTACTTATATCTCTGTTTTTCTCTTTTTTTATATTTACCATTATCTCAGCTTGTGACTGTTTGTCTTTTAAAGCACTTTGTTTAACTAAAGCTGCAAAATCAAGGGGTTGTCCCTCTGCTATAAAAACTGAGATATTAGTTACTAAATCTTTTGCAATAAGTTTTTTTGATATACAAGAAGTTACCTCTTTTGTTTGTTCAACTGATGAACCATCTTTTAAATCAACATAGACTGAAAAAGTATCAGAGTCTTTACTTGGAAGCATTTTTGCTTTTACTATTTGGGTTGGGAAGGTTGCCACACTTAAGATAAACAATCCAAGTGTAATAGTATATACCATTAGGGATTTTTTAGGGTTTTGAATTATTTCATAAATAAATTTTTCTAATTTCATTTTTTGTCCCTATAAAAATTTTTTAACTAAATATGGTGTAAAGACATAAGCAACTATTAATGACACTATTAAAGCAATAGGAACAAAAACAGGAAGAGGGTGCATAAATTGCCCCATCATACCGCCAACAAAAAACATAGGTAAAAAGGTCATTATAATTGCAACAGTAGCTATATTTGTGGCATTTCCAATCTCATTTGTAGCATTTATAGAAATAGTTTTTAAATCACTTTTCCCACCATCTTCTTTTCTATGTCTTACAATATTTTCAATAACAATAATTGCTGCATCAACTAACATTCCAAGGCTAACTATTAATGCAAAGAGTGTAATTCTATTTATAGTCTCTTCCATTAGAAACCCTACAAAAAGTGTAAGGGATAGAATCATAGGAACAAGTAAAGATACTATCATTGCCTCTTTTAATCCTAGTGAAAAGATAAGAAGTATGGCAATAATAACAATCGAGATTAGCAGATTTTGAACCAAAGAGTTAACTGCATTATTTGCTGTATATCCATCATCTCTTGTAATAATATATTTTATGCCTTTTTTCTCTAATGACTCTTTTATTGAATCTATATATGAAAATATATCTTCATTTATCGTAACTGAGTTTGCGCCTTTTAGTTTTGATACCATTAGGGTTATTTGTTCAATACCATCGTTGTTATCTTTTGTATATAGATATGCCTCTTTTTTATTTTGAATGTCATATCCTCTGGTAATAGTTGCAATATCTTTTAGATATACAGGAATACCAAAATTATATGAGATTATGATATTTTCCAAATCTTTTTTTGATTCAATGGCATTTTTAATACTTAAAACTGTTAGACTATTTTCTCTGTTATCTGAGTTTATATTTGGAGTTGTAAGAGATAGCGCTTTAATTTGGTTTGCAATTTGTCCTAAAGATAGATTATAGGCTGAAATCTTATTTGAATCAACTTCAATATTGTATTGATCTTTCTTTTCGCCTTTTAAATCAACTAATGCAACTTTATCTATCTTATTTATTTCATAGGCAATTTTGCTTACTTCATTATAAAGTTTTGTTTGAGAGAGGTTGTCCTCTTTTGTAAAAAAAGCAATTGTTGCAATTGGAATATCTGTATCTATATCCATAGTTTTTACAATTGGCAAAAGGGCACCTTTTGGCATAATATCCATATTTCTCATTACTTGGTCATAAAGTTTTAAATTTGACTCCTCTTTATCCTCTCCAATATAGTATTGAACTTGTACAATTCCAAGAGAGTCTTTAGCATAGGAGAAAATATGTTCAACTCCTTTTATCTCTCTAATTTTTTTCTCTAAAGGTTCTATAATAACTTTTTTTATCTCATCTGGTCTAGCTCCTGGAAGAGCAACAATAACAGAACCTCCACTAACTTTTATCTGAGGATTCTCTTCCCTTGGCATAAACTCCAATGAGATAAGTCCAAGCATCAAAATAAAGAGACTTAAAATAAAAGTAAGAGGGTGCTCTATAAAAGTTTTTGCAAGTTTTCCTGCTATATTTAGTTGATTATTCATTGTTACTTAACTCAAAATAGATTTTACTATACATACCTGGATATAGTTTTTTATTCATTTTGTCAAAAGATATTTTTACAGAAAAAGAGTGAGTCATATTTTGTATATTTGGAATTATTGATTCAATCTTTCCTTTTGTTTTTAATCCTATTGACTCAATTAAAATATTAACCTCTTGACCTATTTTTATTTTTCCTAAATTGCTCTCATTTATCTCTGTTTTGATTTTAAGACTATCTAAATCTGAAAGAATAATGGCAGGAGATGTTGGCATTGCCATTTCACCACTTTTAATACTCTTTTTAATAATTAGACCATTATTTGGTGCAGTTATTTTTAGGTATTTATATTGAAAATTTACCTCTTTTAATTTAGCTTTTGCAATAGAGATCATATTCTCTATATTTTTAAGTTTTAATTCCAACTGCTCCAAGTCATATTTAGGTACTAAATCCTTTTCATAAAGTCTTTTATATCTTTCATAATTGGTTTTTACATTATTTAGATTATTTTCTTGAATTTGAAGGTTTAAAAGTGCCTCTTGTTTATTACTATCAATATTTGAAGAGTCTATCTCATAAAGAAGTTGACCTTTTTTTACAAAATCTCCCTCATGTACATAAACTTTTTTTATAAAACCCATATATCTGCTACTTATTATCTTTTCATTGTCTGAGATCACTGTACCACTTAACTCAATTGAAAATAGATTTGTTATTGATACAACTAAAATTGATATTATTATAAATAGTTTTTTCATTTAATTTTTGTCCTCTTTTAAACTTTGTCCTCTTGCCAGATTAATCTTTGCTAAAGCTAGTGACAGCTCATAATTTGCCATAATAAAAGAGGCTTCATTTTCCCTAAAAATAGCCTCTTGTTTTAGAAGTTCTGTCATTGCAATTAGTTGATTTTTATACATCAGTTTTGATTGTTCTAAAACTTCATTTGCAAGCTCTTTAGCCTCTTTTTTCTCTTTAAAAGCTCTTTTCTTTGCTTTTAATTCCAAGGTTGCTTTTTCAACTTCCAATTTAATAGAATCTTTTAGTTGATTAAGTCCCAAAACAGTCTTATTTAGAGCTATTTGACTCTTTTGTTTCTCTACACTTCTAGTATCATCAAAAAGGGTATATTTAACTCCTAAAAGCCCCATATAATAATCTTTATTGCTATCAAAGTTCATTTGATTATCATTGTATCCATACTCTACATATGAGTAGATACTTGGATAGTATGAAGAGTTAGATAGTTCAATATTCTTTTTCATACTTTTTTCTTGTTCTTTTAAAATCTTTAAATCATCTCTATTTGAAATAGCTTCATTTATAGAGTTTTTCAAATCTTTATTCTCTATCTCTATAATCTCTAAATCTTTTACATCATCAATATTCTCATTTGAAGTTAAAAATTTCAAGTAGGCAATTGCAATATCAAATCTATTTTTTGCTTCTGTTAGTCTGCTTTTGATATTTAATTCATGAACTTGTGCTTGCTTTTTATCAATTTTAGTAACTAATCCTTCATTATAAAAAGCATTCGCTGATTCTACAAAAAGAGTAGCTACCTCTTTTGCTTTTTGTGTTGCTTTTATAAATTCCTTTGCCACAACTGCACCATTATAAGCGTTTAAAAGCTCAAATTCTAAAGATTTTTCATCTAAAGTAAGTTTTAACTCTTGAGCTTTTTGGGCAATCTTCATCATATCTTCTTGGGTTTGTAGTTTAAAACCTGTAAAAAGTGGAATCTCATAGGTCATTTTTGTATTAAAATTGTTTCTATCTTCTGGATAGTTTAAATCTGTTGGTTGGGTATTAAGCCCTTGGGACATTTGAGAGAAACCAAAGTCTTTAAATGAAGCTTCTCTTGATGAAAGTTTACTATTAAAAACATAACCTGCGTGGTTTGTTCTACTTGCTTCATGTTTAAGTTCAAGTTTTCCATAAGAGAAAGATTGTACTTTTTTTACATCAAGTTTTGAACTCTCAATTTCAAGCTTTTGTTCTTGCAGTTGTTTATTGTTTTCAAGAGTTAGTTTTAGTGCAGTTTTATAATCAATTGTAATTGAAAAAACATAAGAATTAAATAATAATAAATATAAGATAAATTTATGCATATACTATCCTATAAGGTAATTTATAAGGGATTATACACCAATTTTATTAATTTTTCTTCAATTAGAATTATTAATTAAAATTATCTTCCTTTTTTTTAGTTATGTATGCTAAAAGTAACACAACAACTACAATTATTGAAAAACCTATAAGCTCATTTTGAAGATTTTCCATTCTTTTATCCTTTTGGTATTAAACTATTAGTTATAATATCAAAAAACTTAAAGGATATAAAATATGTATTGTGATAATTCAGAAAATTTTGAAAAAAAGTGTATACCAAATACAGTAGATGCTAAAATTGCAGTTTTAACTCCAAAAGAGGATAAAGATTTTATAGTTAGAAAAATTGTATTACAAAAGGGTGGTTCTATGCCAAACCATACAAATGAGATTCAGCATCAACAATTTGTTTTAAAAGGTGAAGCAAAAGTTGTAATTGATGGAAAAGAGTTTCATGCAAAAGAGGGTGATTTTTTATATATTCCAGGTGGAGCATCACACTATTATGAAGCATGTTATGGAAAAGATTATGAGTTTTTATGTATGATAACTACAAAAGAGGACAAAATAGAGTTTATTAAATAATATTTTATTTAAAGGATTGGGCTAGATTCCCTATAATTAGAGCCCAACCATCAATTATAATAAAAAATATTATCTTAATAGGTAGAGATATCATTACGGGAGGTAACATCATCATCCCTAGACTCATTAAAACGGAAGCAACAATAATATCTATAACCAAAAATGGTAAGAAGATAAGAAAACCTATTTCAAAGGCAGTTTTTAATTCACTAACAATAAATGAAGGCATAAGTAGTGTTAATGGAACCGCATCAATATTTTTTGGATTTTCCTCTTTTTTAATTCTATAAAATAGAGCCAAATCCTCTTCTCTTGTATTTTTAATCATAAACTCTTTAAAAGGTTTAACTCCTCTTTCAAAAGCCTGTTGATAGTTGATTGTTTCATCCATATAAGGTTTAATACCTTCTTCCCAAGATTTTTTTGCATATGGTTCCATAATAAAAATTGTCATAATTAGAGAAAGAGAGATAACTATCTGATTTGGTGGTGTTGTTTGAAGTCCCATTGCTTGTCTAAGTAAAGAGAAAACAATAATAAGCCTTGTAAAACTTGTAATCATTAAAAGTAGTGTTGGCGCAAGTACTAAAAGTACTAAAATAAGAGCTATATTTATAGTTTTTACAAATTGTGCAGGTTGTTCTAACGCTGCAACTGAAAGATTAATAAGTGGTGCTTGCTCTTGTGCAGCCATAAAAGAGAAGGTAAAGAATAAAAGAGCAACTATAATTCTCAACAATACTATCCTTAAATAAAGTAGGCAAATAATACCCAAAGAATTATTAATATGGTATAATACCGCTTTTTAAAAAGAGGCTATTTTGGATTATAAACAGAGTTTACACTCATCTCTTAGAAGTGCTTGGATAATTATAAAATTGGTTATACCAATTTATATATTAGCAGAGGTTTTATACTATTATAATATTTTGTCATATATATCTTTTCTTGTGGAACCATTAACCTCTTTACTTGACTTGCCTAAAGAGACAGCACTTAGTATTATAAGTGGAATGTTTTTAAATATTTATGCAGCAATTGCTTTTGCAGCTCCTTTAGAACTAACACCAAAACAGTGGACAATTTTAGCTATTTTTCTTGGAATTTGTCACTCTTTAGTTGTAGAAACAGCAGTAATGAAAAAAATTGGTATATCAAATGTTTATTCAATTTCATTAAGAGTAATAGTTGGATTTGTTGTAGCTTTTATAGCTACATTTATTCCTGATAAACTCTTTGTAGATACAATTTCAAATGTAGTAGTTGAGAGAAAAGTATATGAAAATCTTTTTGATGTATTAAAAAATTCTTTTTTTGACTCTATATATCTTACTTTTCAAATAATTGTACTTATTAGTTTAATAATACTTTTTATGGACTTTATAAAAAGTAGAGATTTTATTAAAAAGTTTGAAAAGAATATCTCTAGAAATTTTTCTATTTTTGTAGGTATGATATTAGGTATTACTTATGGAGCAGGAATTTTAATAAAAGAGTCAAAAAGTGGCGCATTAAGCAAAAAAGATATATTTATAATTGGAACTTTTTTGATGATTTGTCACGCAATAATTGAAGATACTCTTTTATTTGTAATATTTAATGCAAATCCTTATGTAATTGTGCTTTTTAGAGTAACTTTTGCAATAATATTTACTCTTTTATTACTCAATTTATACAAAAAGATTTGAGTTATTTATTATTTTTAATATATCCTAGTTCTTCTAGTTTATTAAATATTTTACTCATAACATGTCCTGCTGCACTCCCTCCATGCCCTCCATGCTCAACAATAATAGATACTACATATTGAGGATCTTTATAAGGACCATATCCTGTAAGCCATGCGTGAGATCTATGATAATATTTAAGCTCACTCTCTTTCATTCTCTTTTTCTCTTCTTGTGGAATTGCTACAACTTGTGCTGTTCCTGTTTTTGCTGCTAAAGTAATATTTGATTCTCTTACATGGTAATAAGCAGTTCCATTTGGATTATTTGCAACATCATACATTCCTTCTTGTACAAGCTTCAAATCACTTGGTCTATAAGTTATTTCTTTAGGAGCTTCATAAGCATCAAAAGCTAAGTGGGGCTTAGGAAGATTACCTGTGGCGATAAAAGCTGTATATCTTGCTATTTGCATAGGAGTTACAGTCATATATCCTTGTCCAATTGAAGCATTTATTGTATCTCCCAAATACCATGGTTGTCTATATTTTTCTTGTTTCCACTCTTTATTTGGATTTGTTGCATAAAATTCATTACCTAAATCTATCCCTGTCTCAACTCCAATCCCGTATTCTTTTAAAGATTCAGAGATTTTATTGATTCCAACTTGTAAGCTTCCTTTATAGAAAAAGTCATCACAACTCTCTCTAATTGCTCGTTTAAATCCAACTCTTCCATGTCCATCATGTTTCCAACATCTAAAATTTCTCTTTCCTAGTTGCATAGAACCACTGCAATAGACTTCAAAATTTGGTTTTATACCATTTTCTAAAAACGAAAGAGCTATTCCCATTTTTATTGTTGAACCAGGAGGGTAGATACCATTTATTAATTTATTTGTAAAAGGGTGGTTAAAATCATTTCTTAATTTGTTCCACTCATCAATTGATATTCCATCAACAAAGATATTGTTGTCAAACTCTGGATAAGAGCCAGCTGCAAGTATTTCCCCATTTTTTGCATTCATTACAACTACAGCACCACTATCTTCTCCAAAAATCTCTTGAATATATTTTTGTAGTCTAATATCTATTGAAATATTTAAGTCATTGTCTGTAAAAGCTTCTGTCTCTTCTAAGGTCTCTATCTCTTTATTTAAAGCATTTACTTTTACAATTTTTTCTCCAAGTTTTCCTTGAAGTTTTTCATTGTAGTATTTTTCAAGACCATTTTTACCTATAATATCACTATATCTTGAAAACTCATTATTCTCAATATCTATTTTTGATGCTTTACCAACATAACCTATAATGTGTGAAGCATTTTCTCCATAAGGATAAACCCTTTTTACTTCTGCTTTTATCTCAATATCATCATTTGAGTTAAAAATTGTATATTTATCAAAAAAGTTTTCATAGGGAATAAACTCCACAATTTTTACAAAATCATGTTTATAGTTTGAGTCAAGCTTCATATACTCTTTTAAAAGGTCCTCTTTTGAATATTGAGAGAAATGATTATTTATTAAAGTTATTAACTCGTCTAGTTTTTCTCTTTTTTTATATGACCTTAAATGGGGTTTTAGATTTATTGAAAATCCCAATTTATTCATAGCTAATGGAACACCATTTCTATCTTTAATAATTCCTCTATTTGGTACCTTGTAAATCTTTTTAATATAGTTTCTTTTTGACAACTCTTCATAATAGGTATTTGATTTTATACTTAAAAAATATATTCTTGAAAGTAGGGTAATTAATACTATTAAAATTAATATAAATATTAGGTTTAATCTTTTCAAATGAAAACTCCAAATATGACAAAATCAATTAGTAAATTTATTATAAGTGTATAATTTAATTGAAAATTTACTTCATTGTTAAATGACCACATTATATATACGCCAAGATAAAACACAGCCATATAAATATATGAATTCAGAGAGCTAAATGTTAAGATTCTTTTAATATAAGGGGTAATAAAAATATATATAAATGCTGACAGAAGGGATAAAGAGAATATTTTAAATCCATTGTTTAACTCAATTAGTGTTAAGGTTATTATTACAAGCATTAAAGAGTAGTGATACCTCTTTTTTAAGCAGGTAAAAAAAGCCATAAAAAGCACACCTAAAAATAGTATTGGAAAAAAATGAATAGATGATAGTGTATTAATTATTATTGAAAAAATACAAAGCATAACAATAAAAAAAGGATTGTCTAAATTGTTCGTTTTCATCAAGTGCCAGTTTCTGTTTTTTGTTGGATTATATTATAAGTGAACTTACAAAAATATCAATGTAGTTTTATTGTTGACCTTGTTCTCTTTTTCTTCTTTCTAAAGTTGTCAAATCATAGATAAAAGAGAAAATTTCAGCTACAGCTTTATACATACTGTCAGGAATCTCTTTATCAATATCAATGGCAGAAAGAAGTTCTATTAAGTCTTCATCTTTTTTAATTGGGATTTCATTTTTTTGAGCAATTTTGATAATGTTTTTTGCAATTTCACCACTACCTTTTGCCGTAATTTTAGGGGCATTATCAACATTTATATCATACTCTAATGCAACAGCTTTTTTTATATTATTCTCTTCTCTCATTTTATGCCCTTATATCTATTCCCATATTTAAGCTTGAGTTTTGATTATATACATCAGTTTGCTTTTTAACTTTACTTGTCTCCTCTTTCTCCTCTTGCATATCAATAATTTTGATATTTACAGGTATTAGATTTACTTTATTTAACGCTTGTTTTAGTTTTACAGAGTTTTCTCTAAAGGTTTGTTTGAAGCTCTCTTTTGATAGATATACTGTTAAATCTAATTTATTTTTGTCATATAAAGCCAATAGAAGTTGAGTTTGTCCAAACTCTTTTAAAGAAAGATTTATTTCACAATAGAATTTATTTTCATCTATTTTTTTCATTGAGATATTGCCATCTTCTAACATATCCCATAAAAAAGGGATATAAACACTATTGCTATTTGAGACAATAGAGTAGAGTTGATGATACTCTATTTGGGAAACAATTTTATCAATTTGTTTCATGGTCTCGTTTGAAGTTGAATCACTTTTTGTTTGTAACTCCATTTGCATTTGTAAAAGAACACTTTTTATATCATTGTGTAGATTAGTTTGAGCTGGTGTTGTGTTTGTTTGATGATGAATGAAATTGTTTACAATTGTTTCAAGTTTATCAATACTTTTGTAAATACTATTTTGCAAATTTAGATTTTCATGATTTGAAGATAGATTTACAATGCTCTCTTTTAGATTCAAAATCAAAGAGTTTAAGTTGTTTGCAAAATTATTTGGAAAACTATTTGTACTATTTTGAGTTTGAAGAGTTTGTAGTTCCAAAGGCATATCAATCTTAGAAAAAAGATTTTGAATATTTAGGAGTTTATCAATTATTTGATTTATAAAACTTGTATTGGATGAAGGTATATTTATTAATTCACTTTTTAAGCTAAAGAGTGTTTGTTGTATATCCCTTGTTAAACTCTGTTTGTCACTTTGAATATTCACATTTTGTAAAACTTTTGTCTCAAGATTTGATATTGAGTCAATCTGGTTTTTTAATGAATCAACTAAAGTGGCAACAGCTGGATTTTGATTTGAAAGAAGTTTTAAATCTCCTAGTTGTGTTAGTTGATTTAGTGCTGATTTTACTTCCATCTGTGAACTGTTTTTTGAAAAAATATCATTGTTTTGCAAAAGATTATCTATTAGTTTCATAATAGGTTCTTTATTTGAGATTGTACTATTTGATTGAATCTCATTTCTTAATTGAAAGAGAGTATCTACTGTTTTATTTATTAAATCCTGTTTCTCTAAAAGCAGATTTTGTGGTATTGGTGTTTGAGAAGAAGTTATTTGTTGCTGACTTTGGGGTATTGATGTTTGTTGCAATTGGTTTTGTGTTTGTTGTGTTGTTTGTGCTAATTGTGTATTTTGATTAAGATTTTCAATTTTTGATTCCACTAATTGACCGCTGTTTGAAATATTTTTTAATATATTGGTTAATTGATTAAGATTTGATAACTGTTTGTCACTTAAACCATTTGATAATTTTTGTAGTTCACTTGTTAAGGCTTTTAGTTCACTATTTAGCATATTTGACGTTTGAGTAGGGTTTGAACTATTTTGTAATATTTTATCTATCATTGAAGTAATATTTTTTGCTTCAAGTGATGGGATATCTTTTAATATAGTTTTTATCTGATTTAACAAATTCTCTAAATTTTTTGGTAGAGCTTGATTTGCATCAGCTTTGGTTTGTTCTAAAATTTTAGACTCCAAAAATACACCAGATTTATTAATCATCTCTTTTAACATATTTCCATCAAGCTCTGAGATGTTTTTTAAAAAATTTTCCAATTGAGGTCTGTATTTTTCCATTGAAGGATCAAGTTGTTCAAGCAGCGTATTGATTGATTTTGCAAAGCTTCCAAAATCTTTAAAAAGGTTTGAATTTTTAAGTATATTTTCTAAGTTTGAGTTGTTTTTAGTACCTGTTTTTAGGTCATCAAAAAGGTTTTGTAAAATATCTCCAACACTAGTTGCACCTTTTGCAACCTCTTCCAATGTTTTCATATCTGCATTTTTTAGTGCCTCTTTTAAAACATTGTTATTATTTGGCAATAGTATGTTCAATAAGTTGTTGCTATTTGAAACTAACATTTAAGCAGTATATCATAAAAAATCGAATTATTAATTGACAACAAATTCTATTTTAAGTAAAATCTTTTTAGTTACAAAGGAAAATACATGGTTTATGAAGTAGTTATACCAATCGACGGATGTACGGAAGAAAAAGAGTTTGAACTATCTAAACTAGATGATTTTTTTTCAGTTATAACTGGTGTTGAAACAGGTATAACTTTAAGATTGATGAGCTTTGGTGCTCTTAAATCCTTAGCTTTTGAACTTCCTGAGGACTTTAAAAATAAGTTAGATATTGAGAGACTTGAAGATATATCAATATTTTATATCTTTGTACTACAAGCGGAAGTCTCAAACTCCTCGATGAATATTTTTTCTCCCATTATAATGAATAATAAAACAAATAAAATGGGACAAATACACTTAAATCTAGAAGAACTAGGCTTAGAGAGTTTAAACAATATATTACCAAAATTTTAATATATATTTTTCAAAGGTTATAGATGGAAAAGATAACAATTTGGCATAATCCTAGATGTGGTAAATCTAGGGATGCATTAACATATTTAGAAGATAAAAAATTTGATATAAATATAGTTAAATATTTAGATGAAACTCCAAGTAAAGAGGAGATAAAAAATACCCTTAAACTTTTAGGACTTTCAGCAAAAGAGCTTATGAGAACTAAAGAGGATATTTACAAAGAGCTAAATCTAAAAGATGAAACATCAGAGGATAGATTGATTGAAGCAATGGTAAAAAACCCAAAACTTATTGAAAGACCAGTAGTTATTAAAGGAAAAAAAGCTGTTATAGCAAGACCTTTAGAAAATATTGACAAGATTTTATAATCATGCATGAGAAGCAACAAAGAATAAGATATATTAGAGTTCTTGAAAAATTCTTTACAAGAACAGTGTCCCTTTTAAAACTAGAAAATTTTGATGAAGAGCTTTTTAAACAAAGAACACTTAAAAATTATGAAGACCTAAAAAGAGTAGAGGCAATAGATTTAAACTCAAAATATTTTACTGAATTAATAGCTTTTATAAATAAGACTCTGCAAATTGCGCAAACTTCAAGTGAAAATTTTGAGAATGAGAGAACAACGCTGCTTAAAGAGGCAAATCTTCTTCAAAAAGAGAAAAATAGAAATAGTTATAAAAAAGATAAACATAAAAACTCAAAGTTTGATGATGGTTATTAATGGAGACAAATAACCAAGAAGAGAGACTTTTTAATTTAAGTGGAGTGATTAAAAAAGTTCTTTATAAAAATGAAGAGACTAAATATATTATTGCTGTTTTAGAGAATAATCAAAAAATTTGTGGAACATACTTTGATACGGATATTGAGAAGATTGTTGGTGAAGAGATAATTTTAAGAGGAGATTGGATTACCCATAAAAAGTATGGAGTGCAGTTTCAATTTCAAACATTAGAGCTAAAAGAGGCTGAAATTTTCTTTTTTTTAACAAAAATTGTAAAAGGTATTGGCAATAAATTTGCCCATGAACTTTTAGAAAAATATAGTGAAGATGAACTAATTGAAATCTTAAATGAGAAACCTAATGAACTCTTGCAGTTTAAGGGAATAAAAGAGAAAAAACTTGAAAAAATTGTTAGCTCTTGGAATCGATTTAAACACTTAAGGGAACTTGGTACTTTTCTTTCTAAATTTGGTGTTACTTCAAATCTTATTAATAAAATCTACTCACATTTTAGTGAAGTTGAAAATCTAATTGAAAAGATTAAAAATAATCCTTATATTTTGATTGATATAAAAGGTATTGGTTTTAAAAGAGCTGATGAGATTGCAAAGGTTTTGGGTATTGATTTAAAATCAGAGTTTAGAATTAGTGCTTGTATAAACTATACTTTAAGGGAGTTTTGCGATAACAATGGAAACTCCTCTATTGATAGATTTCATCTATATAAACTTCTAAATGAGTCTTTACACTTTGAAAATGAAGAGCTTTTGTATGAAAATGCAATTACAAAAATGCTTGTTCAACAAGAGATTTATGTAACAAGAGAGAATAGATTATCTCCTTCAATTTTATATAATGCAGAGAGAAAAATATTGGATTTTTTTCAAAGAAGAAAAGATGAAAAAAATAGAAAAATAGTTGCAAATTTTAGTGAATATATAGAAAAAAGAGAGATTAGTTTAGGTTTTACTTTAAGTGAAGAGCAAAAAAGAGCAGTAGAGATAATAAATGAAGGGAATAAAACCCTTTTTCTAATAGGTTATGCTGGAACTGGTAAATCAACATCAAGCAGGGCAATATTGGAACTTCTTGAGGAGATAGTATCTTATGATGATATTATTACAATTGCTTTAAGTGGAATTGCAAGTCAAAGAATCTCTGATACAACAGGATACAATAGTTCAACAATACAATCTTTGTTTGTAAAACATGAAGATAAAGATTTCTTTCCACATAAAGTAATACTTCTTGATGAAGCCTCTATGGTAAACTCTGTTATGTTTTATAATCTAGTAAAAAAAATTTCACATGACACAGTTTTTATAATTGTAGGTGATGATGGGCAACTTCCTGCAATTGGAGCTGGAAATATTTTGGAAGATTCAATAAAATATGAGTTGGCTCCTATTTGTAAACTGACAAAAATTTATAGACAAAATGAGAATCAAGCAATAGCTGTAATTGCAAATGAAATTAGAGAAGGGAATATCCCTGAATACTCTAAAGAGTATGAAGACTTTTCATTTATAAATGTCTCAATTAATAACTATTATGCTGTAAAAAACTCTCTTAATCAGAGTGAATTTTCAGGAATAAGAGCTCAAATAAGTGAAAATATTTTAAATACAATACTTAATATTTCAACTTCATATATACAAAAATATTATGACAATATTAAAGCAAAAGATATCTCAAAAGCTTTAACTCTTTTTCAAGTGATCACTCCTATGAAAGCTGGTCCTTTGGGCGTTGAAAATATAAATATACAACTTCAAACACTTTTTAATCATACAAAAGGTAAAGGTTATAAAACAAAACTTTATGAGTTTAAAATGAGTGATAAAGTGATTCATATAAAAAATGAAAATATGAAAGCTCAAACAATGCAAATGTATAAATCAAATTCAACAGAATATCTTGAAAAAAGGGTTTTTAATGGTCAATTAGGTCTTATAATAAAACTTGATTTTGATGAGAGTCAAACTATAGTTTTATATCCCAATGATGATATGGTTGTTTTTTATGATTTTGAAGACTTAAATTCTCTTTTATCTCTTGCTTATTGTTTAACGATTCATAAAACTCAAGGAATGGAGTATGAAAATGCACTTATTCCAATGAGTTTTTCTCACTATATAATGCATAATACCAAACTTCTATACACAGCAATTACAAGAGCTAAGAAGATGTGTTTTATTGTTGGAGAAGAGGATGCATTTAAAAGTGCTTGCAAAAAAATAGAAACTACTAAAAGGGAATCAGTGATAAATGACCTTTTATTGCATAAAAATAATAACTCTTTACCTATTTAAAAGCAACTATTGAGTATTATATCCGAAATTTAATAGAGGATAATGTTTTATGATTACTTGGATGCAAAGACATAAAAAATGGCTTGTAATAACTATTTGGATAAGTACAATAGCCTTTGTTGGAGCAGGATTTGTGGGATGGGGATCTTACAACTATGGTTCAAAAGGTGGAGTTGTTGCTGTTGTAGGTGATAGAGAAGTTTCAGTAGAAGAATATCAAAGAGAATACTCTTCATTATATGACCAATATTCAAGAGTTTTTGGGCAACAATTTAATCAAGAGATGGCTGATAAATTGAAACTAAAAGAGGTTGCATACAATACTGCTATTCAAAAAAATCTTATTTTATCTTTTGCAGATGAGATTGGTTTGGGTGTAACAGATGATGAAGTTGCAAAAGAGCTTGTAAAAATCCCAGGATTTATAAAAGATGGAAAATTTGATAAAGATACTTATATCAAAGTTCTACATCAAAATAGAACAACACCAATAGTATTTGAAGCATCATTAAAAAGAGATATCTTATTACAAAAAGTTGAGAAAATATTTAAAGTAGATGCACAAAAAAGTGAAATTGAAGCATTAAACAGACTTTTCTTTTCAAAAGATAATATAAATATTGAGATTCTAAGCCAAAATGATATAGATTTAAAATATAGTGATGAAGATTTGAAAAAATATTGGGAAATAAATAAAAATAACTATAAATCAGAAACATCATTTGAACTTCAAATTGATGAGATCCCTTTAGTTTCAAACAGTTTTTCAAATGAAGAGATTGAAGATCACTACAATAAATTCAAAACTGAATTTATAAAAGAGGATGGAAAAATTAAATCTTTAGAAGAAGCTAAAGATGATATTATCAAATCTTTAAATGAGAAAGAGACAAAAAAAGTTGCACTTAAAAAGTACCTTCAATTAAAAAAAGGTGAACTTAAATTTGTTTCAACTGAAAATATAAAACAATCAGAATTAGCATTTCCAGAAGAGAACAACCAAGAGGTTATAAATTCAGTACCTGGAGATGTTCTTAAACCATTTTTTAACAATGATAAATTTGTTATTGTAAAAGTTTTAAACAAAATTTTACCAAAAACATTAGAATATGAAGAAGCAAAAGCTTTAGTTAAAGTTGATTATGAAAAAATAACTAAAGGTTTAGAGCTTGAAAAACTTGCAGATAAGAGATTAAAAGTTTTTGAAGGAACAAACATAGGTTATGTTTCAAGAGACTCTTTAAATAGCGTTACTGGTCTTAATCCAGATGACTCTTTAACTTTCTTAAATAGACTTTTCTCAAGTGCTGAAAAAAGTGGTAAAATAACAATCGGTGATAAAATTGTACTTTATAAAATAACTGACCAAACATTAGGTTCTTTTGATGAAGCTAAAAATGAGGTTGTAAAAGGTTCAGTAAATACCTTAATAAATCAAGAATTAATGAATAATTTAGTAAAAAATTTACAAAATAGATATGAAGTACAATCTTCTATAACTTTTGAGGAGTAATTTTGAATAAGACTCTTTTAGCAATTGATATTGGATCGTCAAATATAACTGCTGTAATTGCTAGAAATAATCTAGATTATAAAATAAATATTTTAGGTACAGGGTCATATAAAAGTGCTGGTATAAATAAAGGAGTTATCTCAAATATTGAGTTAGCTTCAAAATGTATAAAAGAGGCAGTTTCTATTGCTAGAAAGAATACAACAGAGCAGATAGAATCAACTGTTGTATCGATTTCAGGAGCATATACTAAAGGAATAAGAAGTTCAGGTAGTGTAAATATTCCAAATGGAGTTATTACAGAGAATGAGATAAATCAAGTTCTTCAAATGGCACTATACAATGCTACAATTATTCCAGAATATGATGTAATTCATGTAATTCCTATATTTTTTAAGATTGATGATTCAGCAGATGTAGAAAATCCACTTAGTATGAATGGTTCAAGATTAGAAGTTTCTGTTTATGTTGTTACAGCTAAGAAAACTGCATTGACAAATATAAAATCTGCATTTAAAATGGCAAATCTAAATGTAAATAACTTTGTCTTAGATGGTTATGCAACGGCAATCTCAACTTTAGATGAACAACAAAAGAAGTTTGGAGCTACAGTTATAAATATTGGAGCAACAACAACAGAAGTTGCATGTTATAAAGGTTATGCACTTATTTATAATGGCTTTATTCCTGTTGGCTCAAACCACATTACAAATGATATCTCTGTAATGTTACATACTCCTCCAATTGCAGCAGAAAAGATTAAGACAGAGTATGGAGACTTACTAAAAACAGATGAAGAACTTGCTAATAAAAAAGTGAGAACGCCAAGAATAGGTGATGAAAAAAACTCTTCTGAAGTATCTTTAGAACATATACAAACTATTATTCATGCAAGAGTAGAAGAGATTTTAATTTTAGTAAAAAATAGTCTTAAAAAAAGTGGAATTAATGAGAGTTTAGGAACAGGTATTGTAATTACTGGTGGTATGAGCAAACTTGTTGGAATAAAAGAGCTTGCAACCCTTGTTTTTGATGACTTACCCGTGAAAATCTCAAATCCAATAAATATAAAAAATGGTTATATGAGTTTTGATGATCCAAAAATGGCAACAATTGTTGGATTACTTCTTTACTCTTTAGAGACAAATAGAAATTTTGAATTGGATTCAAACAAAAATCTTATTAGAAAAAGAAAAATAGTTGATAATTCTCAAGTAAAAGAGCAACCAGAAAATTTTTCTACTGGGTTGAATGCAGCTGCAGATATACAAAAAACTGCAATGGAAGTAAATAGTAAGAAATTAACTGAAGAAGATGATTCTAAACTCTTACCAACACTAACTAAAAAGGACAAGAACACTGGCGTTAAAAAATTATGGAACGCTATTACGGAGTGGTTCTAATGAATAACGGAAATTTATTTAATGTGGATGATATAAAAGTGGAAATGCCTAATAAAACTCTTTCGGACAATGTAGCAAAGATTTCAGTAATTGGAGTTGGTGGAGGTGGTTGTAATATGATCAACCACATGATAAATGAGGGAACGCATAAGATAGATTTAATTGCTGCAAATACAGATTTACAAGTACTTAGAATCTCTAAAGCACCTAAAAAAATCCAGTTGGGAATTAAGCTTACTAAAGGTCTTGGTGCAGGAATGAAACCAGAAGTTGGTAGAGATTCTGCTGTTGAGAGTTATGAAGATATAAAAGAGGCATTAAAAGGTGCTGATATTGTATTTATAGCTGCAGGACTTGGTGGGGGTACAGGAACAGGAGCTGCCGCAATCATTGCAAAAGCTGCAAAAGAGATAGGTGCACTAACTGTTTCTGTTGTTACTAAACCTTTTACTTGGGAAGGTAAAAAAAGAGCAGGACTAGCTAATCTTGGATTGGAAGAGATTAAAAAAGTTTCTGATTCAATTATTGTTGTGCCAAATGATAGATTATTAGAGATAATTGATGAGCATGTAGGGATGAAAGATGCTTTTAAAATTATAGATAATATCCTTTATCAAGCAGTAAATGGTATGACAGAGGTTATTTTAAACCCTGGAAACTCAGATATTAATACCGACTTTGCAGATGTTAAAACAATTATGCAACATAAGGGTATGGCTCTTATGGGAATTGGTAAAGCAAAAGGTGACAATGCTGCACAAAGAGCATTGGAAGATGCAATTGATTCTCCTCTTTTAGATAAACTCTCTTTAGGTGGAGCAAAAGGTATTTTGATTCATTTTAATATACATCCTCAAGTATCTCTTTTTGCAATTAATGATGTTATGTCAAAAATCCATGAGACAATTGATTCAAATGCAGAGATTATTTTTGGTACAACTTCTGATAATACATTAGAAACAGATGAAGTTAAAATTACAATAGTAGCAACTGGTTTTGAATCAAAAAATGATGTCTCTTTTGACGATAGAACAATTGAAGAAGATGCAAGTAAAGCATCATCTAAAAAGATTAATCCTGATGATGAAAACTATTTAGATATACCACCTCTAATGAGAGATTATAAAGTACAATATCAACTAAGATAAAAAGAAGAGTAGTTTTTCTACTCTTCAAAAATTACTACATCATAAGAACTTTTTTTAATGACCAAAGCTTTTGAATTTGGAACTAAACCAAATTTATTTATATCTTTTAATTTTTTCTTATAAAGCTCAATTTCATCTTCTAAATTGGCAATTTTATCATTAAGCTGTAAAATTAAATCTACACCAGCAAGATTAATTCCTAACTCCCTTGTTAGTGTTAAAACATATCTAATATGATCAATATCTTTTTGTGAATATAGTCTAATTTTACCATTTGTTCTAGAGGGTTTAATTAAACCCTCTCTCTCATATTGTCTTAATGTTTGTGGATGAATATTTAAAATCTCTGCAACGGCTGAGATTAGATAAACAGGTTCATTGTATGCATTTGTATCCATAATTTAGCTCCTTTTATAGAGTTTCAGGAAGTTTTTCTTTTAATGATTCAACTAAATCTTTATCTAAATCTTCAACTTTAGGTAGGACTATATTTGCTTTTAAGAAGAGATCTCCTCTTCCTCCTAAAGCTCTATCTTGTACTCCTAACTCTTTTACCCTAAATTTTTGGTTTTGTTTTGTGTTTTCTGGTACTTTTAGTGTAATAGTTTTGTGAATTGTTTTAATTTCAATTTTTCCACCAAAAAGAGCAGTTTTTAGAGGTAAATCAAAATATTTAGTTAGTGTTGATCCCTCTCTTGTATATTCTGGACTAGCAGCAACATTTATTTTGATAATCATATCTCCTCTTTTACCTTGATATGATTTTCCTTTTCCCTTAGCTCTTATTTTTTGTCCATCTTTAATCCCTTCTGGTATTTTAATATCAAAAGAGTCACTATTTAAAGAGATATGTTGTTTTCCACCTATAATTGAGACATCAAATGGAATTGTTATTTGTGCGTGGGTATCTAAATCTGGTTCTGAAAATCCTTGATTACCAAATCCGTTAAAACCACTAAAACCACCTTGAGAGAAGCCAGAAGAGCTAAATCCTCCGCCACCTCCAAACATTTGTCTTAAAATCTCATCCAAATCAACTCCATGTCCTTGACCTCTTGCAAAGTCATGGAAGTTTTGACCTCCAAACATATTATCACCATATTGATCATATTGTCTTTTTTTCTCTGGATCACTTAATACCTCATAAGCAGCGTTTATCTCTTTGAATTTATCTTCTGCTTTTGGGTCTTTATTAACGTCAGGGTGATATTTTCTTGCTAATTTTCTGTATGCTTTTTTTATTTCATCTGCTGAGGCACCTTCATTTACCTCAAGTGTTTCATATAAACTTTTTGACATTTTTTTTCCTATATATTATTCTAATTTTTAAATATTATTTTATCATAAACTTGAGTCAATGTCAATCAAGTTTTATATTATTCTTAGCACTTGCTGACTAAAGAGCTAAAGCTTATGAATTTTAAGAGATTTTAATTAGTTTTTTGTAATTATGCTACTTATGTTTGAAAAAGATGAATGGACTCAACAAGAGCTTTATAAATATACTAAAGAGTTAGAAAAAGAGGGCATAAAAGTTGTATTAGTTGATACAATTTTAAAACCTTTGAATAACATTGAAACAATTACTTATAATCCTTATGAAATGGCACAAATGCCAGAAAGCACTGTATTTGTATTTTATTGTGATACTGGTAAAACTACAAAAGAGAGACTTGAATTTTATAGAAAAAAATTACCAAAACATAGATGTGTTTCACTTAGAGGTGGAAGAGGTTATTGGAGACCTAATTATCAACCACATAATGAGGATTAATTATGTCTAAAAACTATGATTATATAATAGTTGGAGCTGGAATTGCTGGCTGTAGTGTAGCTTATTTCCTCTCACAATATTCAAAATCAATACTCTTAATAGATAGAAATTGTGATATAGCCCAAGGGGCAAGTGGAGCTGCTGGTGCTTTTCTTTCTCCCCTTTTGGGAAAACCAAATGATTTTAAAGAGTTAGTAACTAAAGCTTTAAAATTTTCTACAAACTTTTACTTAGAAAACATAAAAGATGCAATTACAAATTGTGGAGTATTAAGAATTCCAAAAAATGAAGAAGATAGAGAAAAGTTTGAGAGTTACAAACCATATATGGATTTTCCTTATCAAAATAGGGAAGATGGCTATTTTTTTGAGATAGGTTCACAAGTGAGTCCATACGAAACATGCAAATTTTTAACAAAAAATATTGAAACACTTTTAAATTATGAAGTAAACAAAGTGGAAAAAGAAGAGGAATTCTGGTCTCTTAATGATGAATTTAAAGCAAAAAATCTTATTTTGACAACTGGTGCTGATATTTCATTAATAAGGGAAAAATATTTTAATATAAGAGCTGTGTGGGGACAAAAAATTGATATATTAACTTCAACTAAAACTACAATTAATTATCATAAAGAGTGCTCCTTATCACACTCAAAATATATAGAAAAAGAGAATAAATATTTAAGCTCAATTGGTGCAACTCATCATAGAATTGATGAGAATTTAAAAATATGTAATCATTGCCTAGATTCTTTTAAAAATGAGACATCTTACAATAAAAAAAGAGTTGAAGAGGATTGCAATAAACTTTTAACTCTTGCAAGTGACATAAAAATTCTTGAAAATATTGAAATTTGTGATATTAAAATAGGGCCAAGAGCCTCAAGTGTTGATTATTTCCCAATGGTTGGTAAACTTATAGACTCTCAAACTACTTTAATAAAGTATCCTCATTTAAAAAATGGATCTCACGTAAAAAGTAGTATGTTAAGTGCTCATGATAATCTCTATGTTTTAAATGGAGTAGGGGGAAGAGGTTTTGTTTTATCTCCATATCTAGCACATACTTTAGTGGAGCATATAATAAATCAAACTGAAATAAATAAACATATAAAAACTGATAGAATGTTTAGCCGTTGGGTTAAAAAATTAAATTAAATAAAATCAATTATTCCTATATTTTTTATTAAAGAAGTATTAACCTTAATAGGATAAAATTACTCCACTTTTATTAAAGGAAATTAAATGTCAAACATATTAAAAATTGTTTTTTTAGGACTTGTTGGATTCTCACTATTAGTATTTTTCACAGCAGATAAACCTAAACAAATAGTTGCAAGTGAAAATGTTGTAAATATAATCAAGTATGATTCTTTGCCTGATACATTTGAATTAGTTGGGAAAAATGAATTAGTAAAAAAAGAAAATCTTTTTGAAAAAAACAAAAAGTATTTAATTGTTATGGGAAGTCATGATTCTCTTGCCGTTGTAAAAGAGTTACCTAATCTTTTTAAACTTGATATTGCCTATGTTATGGTTGCAAATATATCAGCAGCTCCTTGGTTTGTTAAAAAAATGTTTATTCCAGGAAAACTAGAAGAGTTGAATGAAAATAGTAAAACTCCTATGATATATGATTTTAACGGTGATATGGTAAATAGTTTAAAAGTTAATGATACTTCAAAAACTAAATTCTTTGCTTTTCTTCTAACTGATGTTGGAACAATCTCTAAAATATATGAGGGTGAAGTTAAAAATGGTGCTATTGATGGTTCTATGTCAAAAGAGGAGATAATCTCTACATTAAAGCCTTTAGTTGAATCTCTAAATAATAATTAGTATATAAAAATATTATATTTTAATTAGGTCAAATTAGTTTAAGATTCTTTCGTTAGAATATTTCAAGGATTTTATAATGAGTAGAAATAATATAACACAAAATGAAGAATTGTCGAAATTACTAATTTATAGCTTAGATGATGATGCAAAATTTGACTATCTATTATTAAATGGAGCAAATATTAATTATCAGACAAACAATGGCTGGTCAGTAATGTTTCAAGCAATTTTTTCAAATAATAATGACAGATTGAAAAACGTTATAGATCTTGGAGTTGATGTTAATCAAAGGGATAAAGAGACAAGAAATGGTCTCTTTTGGGCTATATATTCAAATAACTTAACAGCCTTTAAACTACTTGCTTCAAAGGGTGTAGATTTTAATGTTTTTGAAAAAGATATGCTACATGCTTTCCACTATAGTGTTTATAGAGGAAGAGTTGAATTTATCAAAGTAATGTTAGATTATGGTGTAGATATTGATATTTGTGATAATTTAGAAGCCAATGGCTTTTTATACGCAGTTTTATATAAATATAAAGATTTAATAGAGTTCTTTTCTAAAAATGGTGCAAATAGATACAAAGAGGATGTCTTTGGTAATAGTGCACAAAAACTGGCAAAAAAATATAATATAAAACTTTAGTAAATAAGACAAAAATAGTCTTAATTTAAAAACTAATCTTTAGCTCTTATTGATACTTAAAAATAAAGGAGTAAGATTTTATTTAGTTATTAATTTTTACAAAAGGAGATATGAAATGACACATGAATTAATGAAACTACCTTATTCTTTGGATGCTTTAGAGCCTCTTATGTCAAAGGAGACACTTGAGTATCACTATGGAAAACACCATCAAACATATGTAACTAAATTAAATGGTTTGATTGAAGGTACAAAATATGAAAACCTCTCTTTAGAAGATATTATAAAAAGTTCTGAAGGTGGTATTTTTAATAACGCAGCTCAAGTATTTAATCACGACTTTTTCTGGAAAGGATTGACTCCAAACGGTTCAAAAATTCCTTCATCTGTAGAAGCTACTTTAAGTCAAGCTTTTGGCTCTGTAGATAAATTTAAAGAGGATTTTACAAATGCAGCAGTTAACCACTTTGGTTCAGGTTGGGCATGGCTTGTAAAAAATAGTTCAGGGAAACTTGAAATTGTAGCAACAGCTAATGCAAAAACACCTATTACTGATGGATTGACACCACTATTAACATGTGATGTTTGGGAACATGCTTATTATATTGATACAAGAAATGCAAGACCTAAATATTTAGAAAATTTTTGGAATTTAGTTAATTGGGATTTTGTAGCTCAAAATCTTAAATAGATAAAAAGAGGTTTAACCTCTTTTTATCTTTACTTCTTATAATCTTTTTAATTTCAATCTTAATGAATTTAATACAACTGTTACAGAGCTAAAACTCATTGCAATACCTGCATACATAGGCGTTAACATAAGTCCATTTATTGGATATAAAATACCAGCGGCAAGAGGTATTCCAATTGCATTATAAATAAAAGCCCAAAAAAGATTCTCTTTTATAATTTTCATTGTCTCTTTTGAGAGTTTTATACTTTTACTTATTGCTTCAAGGTCATTATTTATTAGAATAATATCACCAGCATCTTTTGTAATATCAGAACCTGAGTTTAATGTAATACCAATATCTGCTTGTTTTATAGATAAAGCATCATTTATCCCATCTCCCACAAACATCACTCTACCTTTTTCTTGTATATTCTTAATTACTTCATATTTTTGGGTTGGAATTACTTCACTATAGACTTCATCTATTCCAATTGTTTCTGCAATATTTTTTGCAGTTATACTATTATCTCCTGTAAGAAGTACAGGTTTTATATTAAGTGCTTTTAAACTCTCTATTAATTCTCTAGCATGTTCTTTTAGTTGATCTTCTAAACTAAACAGACCAATTGAATTATTATCAATTGAAGCTAGGATTACGCCATTAGACATATTTAAATGATTTTCATAGGCTTTTAAATGTATAGGTGATATTTCTATACCATTTTCATCAAGAAGTTGTTTATTTCCAAGTATAAGTTTTTTATTTTCGACTATTGCTTTTATTCCTCTTCCTGGGATTATCTCTAAATCAGTTACTTCCAATTTTGAGTTTGTATTTAAGTCTTCTAGATAATTAACAATTGCTTTTGAAATAGGGTGTTCACTTAAGCTTTCAACACTTAAAATCATTTCAAAATATTTAGGTTCTATATTTGTCTCTTTTACAACTATTTCACCTTTTGTAAGTGTTCCTGTTTTATCAAAAACTGAATATTTAATATCTTTAATTATTTCGAGTATTTCAGGATTTTTAATTAGTATTCCCTCTTTTGCTCCTCGACTAACAGAACTTACTATTGCAATAGGTGTAGCAAGTCCAAGAGCACAAGGGCAAGAGATAATTAGTACACTAATACTAGCTAAAATTGCATTTTGCATATTTCCTACAAATGCCCAAATAATAAAAGTTAAAATAGAGATTGTAATAACAGATGGTACAAAAATATTTGCTATTTTATCTGCAAACCTACTAATTGGTATCTGCTTACTTTGTGCTGTTTTTAGAAGATTAATGATTTTAGATATAGTTGTATCACTTGCAAGTTTTGTAACCTCTACGGTTATAACTCCATTTGTATTTAAAGTCCCAGAGAGAACTTCATCCCCCTTTTGTTTAAATTGAGGCATTGATTCCCCAGTAATCATTGAAGTATCAATATCTGCATTACCTGTTATAATTACTCCATCAGCAGCAATTTTTTCACCTGTTTTAACTAATATTTTATCACCAATATTTAAAAGTTTTGCTAGTACTACTTCTGACTCATTGCTCTTTTTTAGAAGAGTTGCATTTTGTGGAGTTAGATTCATTAGTTTTTTTAAGAAATCACTTGCTTTTTGTTTTGAACGCTCTTCTAAATATCTTCCAAGTAAAACAAAAGTAATAATTACAGCTGCTCCATCAAAGTATAAAAATCTTAAATTTTCAGGAAATAAGTTTGGAAAAAATAGAACAAAGGTTGAATAAAAATAGGCTGCACTAGTTCCTATGGCAACCAAAACATTCATATCATAATTTCTATTGCTAAGAGCCTTGTATCCTAATTTATAAAATCTCATCCCACAAAAGAATTGCACAGCAGTGGCTATTATAAATATAATATATTTTTTGATAGATTCATCAACAATATTTGTAAAAGCCAAAATAAAAATTGCAAGGGTTAAAACAATTGAGATAGAAAAAAGTCTTTTTAGTTTTTCAAAATCTTTTTTTTGAGCAAGTTCTAGATGTTTGAAATCATCTTCTACTTTGTATCCAAGTAGTTCAATCTTATCTATAAGTTTTTGTTTAGAGAAGATTTCGTTATCAATTTCAAACTCTCCCTCATTTGATGCGAAGCTTACTTTACAAGCTTCAACACCTTTTTGTTTTTTTAAGAATTTTTCAATTCCATTGGAGCAGTTTACACAAGTCATCCCTGAGATATTAAGGTGTATTGTCTCTTTTGACATAAATCTTCCTTAATCGTTTATTACAGGAAAACCAATATCAGCCATCTCTTCTTTGAATCTTTTTTCATCAGCTTCATCTTTAATATCTAATGTAACCTCTTTGGGTGTTACATTTAGATTTACTTCAATATTTTCAAACTCATCCCCAAGTGATGCTTTAATCATATTTGCACAGTTATTGCATGAAATATTTTCTGCTTTATATGTTTTTTTCATATTAAATCCTTTTTGTTATAAATAGTATCATATTTATGTGGAGAGAATATGTAATTGATAATTGCTATTAAATTAAAAGCTATTTCCCTGTTGCTACATTAAATTTACCAACAGCACAAGAGACAAAACTTTTTGCTGTAGTTGCTGCTTTTTCAAAACCACTTAGCTCGTCAGTTGTTAAAGGATAACCTAGTCCTCTTAGTTTCATTTTTAGAGTTTCAACTTTATCATCTTCTATATCTAAAGTTATTTGTCTTGGATGTACATCTAAGTTAACTTCTACTTCTCCAAACTCTTCTTTTAGACCATTTATAAGAGTATTTGCGCATCCTCCGCATTTAACATTGTGAACTTCTAATGTTTTTTTCATATCATATTACCTTGATTTTTTTTGTTTAGTATATCGTAAAGTAATATAGGATGTGTTAAAGAGAGTGTATATTAATTGTATTAGAAGAATCTCTCTTCTAATACATTAATCAGTGATTGAACTGAATCAACTGAGTTTGCAAAAAGTCTTTTTTGTTCATCTGTTAGTTTTAGTTCCATTATCTTTTCAACTCCTTTGCTTCCAAGCATTACAGGAACTCCTGCTACAACATTTTTGTATCCATACTCACCATCAAGCATAACTGAACAAGGATAGATTTTTTTCTTATTATCCAATATTGCTTCAACCATAAGTGATGTGGCATGGGCAGGGGCATAATATGCTGAACCTGTTTCTAGTAGTTTAACTATTTGAAGTCCACCATTTTTAGTTTTTTCAATTATTTGTTCAATCTCTTCTTGGCTTAATAGTTCATTTAAAGCAACTCCTGCAACAGTTGAGTGATTTGGCAGAGGAACCATATCATCACCATGTCCTCCCATAACAGAAGACTCAATTTGACCTGCTCCAAATCCTAGTTTTTCAAGTATAAAGTGGCTCATTCTTGCACTATCTAAAATTCCTGCCATTCCTAAAACTTGTTCTTTTTTAAATCCTGAAGTTTTTAGTGCTGCATAAACCATCGCATCTAATGGATTTGAAACAACAATTATAATTGCATCTGGAGAATAAACTTTTATCTCATCAATTACAGATTTTAGAATTTTTGCATTTGTTAAAAGGAGGTCGTCTCTACTCATTCCTGGTTTTCTAGGGATTCCAGCAGTTATAACAATAACATCACAACCTTCTAAATCATTGGCATTTTTAGCCGCATGAACTGTAGTGTGTGATTTTGCAGCATTTGCAGATTGAGAGATA
This sequence comes from Halarcobacter ebronensis, assembly GCF_013201825.1. Taxonomy (NCBI): domain Bacteria; kingdom Pseudomonadati; phylum Campylobacterota; class Epsilonproteobacteria; order Campylobacterales; family Arcobacteraceae; genus Halarcobacter; species Halarcobacter ebronensis. The sequence goes on along the minus strand of NZ_CP053836.1, from coordinate 1,786,524 downwards.
TCCAAAGCCATAGCTTCAACTATGTTCTCTCTAATATCTTTTAATATTATTGATGAGCATATACCTTTGTGGGCTAATGTATAAGCAAGTGTAGAACCCACATTTCCTACACCAATAATTCCAACTTTTTTATTAATCAATATATGACCTTTTAATTAAGATATTTTAATTATATCAAAATAGTTTTTAGTATGATTAAAATATCTGTATATTTTTTAATAAAAAAAGGCAAGAGGGAGAATCTCCCTCCTGCCTTAATTTAAAGTCAATTAACCAATAATTGCGTTTAAAGTTGCTGATGGTCTCATTGCAGCATATGCTTTTTCATCATTTGGTAAATAGTATCCTCCGATATCAGCAGCAGTTCCATGAGGAGCTACTAGTTCAGAGAAAATTTTATCTTCATTTTCAGTCATTGCTTTTGCAATAGGTTCAAATTCTGCTTTAAGCTCTTTATCATCATTTTGAGCTGCTAACTCTTGAGCCCAGTACATTGCTAAATAGAAATGGCTTCCTCTATTATCAATTCCACCTAATTTTCTAGAAGGTGATTTATCATTTAAAAGGAATCTTCCAGTTGCTTTATCTAAAGTAGTTGCAAGAACTTTTGCTTTTGTATTGTTTTGAGTATTTCCAAGATGTTCAAAAGATGCAGCAAGAGCCATAAATTCTCCTAAAGAGTCCCATCTTAAGTAGTTCTCTTCAACAAATTGTTGTACGTGTTTAGGAGCAGATCCTCCAGCACCAGTTTCAAATAATCCTCCACCTTGCATTAATGGAACAATTGAAAGCATTTTTGCACTAGTTCCAAGTTCTAAAATAGGGAATAGGTCAGTGTTGTAATCCCTAAATACATTTCCAGTTACAGAGATTGTATCAAGTCCTTTTCTCATTCTATCAAGAGTGTATTTAATAGCATCATCCGGAGCCATAATAGAGATTTCTAAACCTGTTAAATCATACTCTTTTAAGTACTCTTCAACTTTTGCAATCATTTGTGCATCATGGCCTCTGTTTTTATCTAACCAGAATACGGCAGGAGTTTTAGATAGTTTTGCTCTATTTACTGCAAGTTTAACCCAATCTTTAATTGGAGCATCTTTTGTTTGGCACATTCTAAAGATATCTCCACTATCAACATCAAAACTAAATACAGTTTCACCAGCTTTATTTGTAACAATAATTTTTCCATCACCTTGTGCTTGGAAAGTTTTATCATGGCTTCCATACTCTTCAGCTTTTTTAGCCATAAGTCCAACATTTGGAACACTTCCCATAGTTCTTGGATCTAATGCACCATTCTCTTTACAATCTTCAATTACAACTTGATATGTAGTTGCATAACATCTATCTGGAATCATTGCAAGAGTATCTTCTTCTTTATCTTGCGCATTCCACATCTTACCACCACCTCTAATCATAGCAGGCATTGATGCATCAATAATAACATCAGAAGGTACATGTAAGTTTGTTATACCTTTTGCAGAGTTTACCATTGCAAGTCTTGGTTGTTTTTCATAAATTGCAGCAATATCAGCTTCAATTTCTGCTTTTTTAGCTGCATCAACATTTTCTAGTTTTGAGTATAAATCACCTAAACCATTGTTGAAGTTTACACCTAACTCATCAAAAAATGCCCCATGTTTTGCAATTAAATCTTTAAAGAATACTTTTACAGCAAATCCAAACATGATAGGATCAGATACTTTCATCATAGTTGCTTTTAAATGAAGAGAAAGAAGAACATCTCTTTTTTTAGCTTCATCAATTGCTTCTTGATAGAATTTTTGAAGTGCTTTTGAAGACATTTTTGTAGCATCTACAACTTCACCAGCTTCTAGTGGAAGCGATGCTTTTAAAACTTTCTCTTCACCATTTGCACCAATAAAAGTAATTTTGAAATTATCAACAGAGTTTAGAGTTGTAGAAACTTCAGTACCATAAAAATCATCTGCAGGCATATATGCTACTTCAGTTTTAGAATCTTTTTTCCACTCACCCATTCTATGAGGGTTGTTTTTTGCATAGTTTTTAACTGCACTTGGAGCTCTTCTGTCTGAGTTACCTTCTCTAAGAACAGGGTTAACTGCACTACCTAAAATTTTAGAATATCTTGCAGTAATCTCTTCACTTTCATCATAGTTTGGTACATTGTACCCTTTTGATTGAAGTTCTGCAATTGCAGCTTTTAATTGAGGAATTGATGCCGATATATTTGGTAGTTTAATAATATTTGCATTTGGATCTTGAGTCATATTTCCAAGTTCAGCTAAAGCATCACCAATTTTTTGATCCTCTTTTAAATTCTCTGGGAAATTTGCAATAATTCTTCCAGCTAATGAGATATCTTTTTGTACCATTTCGATACCAGAACTTTTTGTAAAAGCTTTAATAATAGGTAAAAAAGAGTATGTAGCTAACGCAGGGGCTTCATCAACTTTTGTGTAAATGATTTTTGACATGTCTGTTCCTAAATATTGAATTTTTGAATAGTGATATGATAGCAGTATTTGAGTTTATGATAATTGAATTTTTATATTTAATTTATTACAAAAATTTTACTGTTTCAATAATTCACATAAAATTATTTAACATTGTTCCATAAATCTTTTATAGAAGAGGGCTTTTGTTCGCTTACATCGGTATCCATAATCTTTTTAGCCTCTAAATCAAGTTCTGTTTCTTCCTCTTTTATTTTTGTGTAACTTTTCTTAACACCTCTATTCGCGTTAATATTATTTACATGTTCTGTATATGAGCTTGTAAACTTATGAAGACCAGTTGTATTATCTTTGACAAAATATAAATAATCACTCTTTACAGGGAAAATTGCAGCTTTTATTGCATTTAAACTAACTGCACATACTGGACTTGATGGGATTCCTCTATTTTTGTATGTATTATAAGAGCTATTATCTTCTCTGATTCTTTGGGCAGTGATTTTAACATGGGAATATTTCCCATAGTTTAAAGTTCCATCCATCTGCAGTGCCATTTTTTTTCTTAGTCTGTTATATATTACACTTGATACTATTGGCATTTCATCAACACTTGCTGCCTCTTTTTGAATGATTGAAGCAATTGTTAAATAAAAATACCACTTTTTCTTATCATAATAACCAAAAATCTTTCTTGAAAACTCTTCATACTGTTTGTTTGTTTGTGAAAATAGATAAAAAAGGAGATGATCCTCTTTCATTCCATATGGTAATGAGTAGCTCTCTGCTAAAATATTTCCATCCTCTTTATAGGCATGGGTATCATATATTTCTCTTAATTTATCTATTGAGAGATTAAACTTCTCTGCAAGGTCTAATAAAAAGACATAAGAGGTCTCTCCTGGAATCAAAGTTACAGTTTTAAGCGCTGCTTTTGATTTTGTGATTTTATAGAGGAAATCAGCCTTTGTCATATAGTTTGTTTTTAAATCAATCCAGCCATTTTGTGGATAACCAAAAAGTCTTACAACAAACTTATCTATGCCATTTGTTTCATAACCCTTTTTATTTAATTGAGATATAATGCTGTTGGTACTACCTTTAGGTATAAAAATCACTTTTGTTGAGCTTAATGGAATATTCAAATAGAAAAGGAGTGCTATTATTAAAATAAGGATTATCTCAATTATGTTAAAAATCGTTAAGGCTATTAGTCTGTTTTTTGTACTCTTTTTCATTATTTCAGGAATTTCACTCTTTTATGGTATTAAAATTGATTCTTTTTCATTTAGTAATTTTACAATTTCGAAATTTTATTTAAAATTGGATAAAAAGCTTATTTTAAAGACTGAAAAAATAGTAACAAATTTCAAATCTTCTTCAGAAGACAACTCTTTAAAGGGCCTTTATCAAAAATTATCTAATTTAAATATTCTTTTGAAACTATTTAAAGAGATTGATATAAAAGAGCTTAAAGTTAATGATAGTTCCATATCAATCCATTTGGATAATAGCTTTTTGTATTTGGATAATAAATTTATAAATATAGCTTCAGATTTAAAAGTAGAAGATCATTTAATAAAAATGGATATCTATTCAATCTATCTAAAAAAAGAGGACCTTGCATTTTTTGGAAATATAAAAGTAGATTTAAATGAAAAAGTTGCAAGTTTTTTAGGTAAATATGATTATAGAGATATTAAAGGTGAAATAAATGCAAAATTTTCAAAAAAATATTTAGATTTTTATATTGATACAGCTAATAGTATTAAATCAATTGGTTTTTTAAAAGAGTATTTTAGACTTGATAGTGTTGCAGAAGAGTGGATGTATGATAATGTTGAAGGAGATATAAAATTAAACTATCTTTATGGAAAAGTTGATTTAAAAAATTATGAACCAATAATCAACTCTATAAAAGGTCAAGCTGTAATAAAAAATGCCAAAATTAGATTTAATAAAGCTGCAAAAACAGTTGATACTCCTACTTTAACAATTGATTATGAAAATGATAAACTCTCTTTTAATTTAGAAAATCCAATCTATAACACAAGCAAAATCTATGGTAGTAATGTATATATAACTGATTTGACAAGCATGCAAAAGGGTACTGTATTTGTTGATTTGAAATCTGATTCAATACTTAATAGTGATGTTTTAGAGATATTAAAAGCTTATGAAATCAATTTGCCTTTAATTCAAACAAGTGGAACTTTGGATTCAAAACTACTACTTACAATACCATATTTAGCTTCAAAAGAGATGCATGTAGATGGAGAGTTCAAAGCTATAAATGCAGATTTTAAACTAGGAAATTTTGATTTCTTTGCAAGTACTGCTGATGTGAGTTTAAAAGATAATGATGTATATATAAATAATTCATACATAAAACACAAAGAGATGTTAAGTGGTAATTTAAAGTTAAAAATTGATACTAAAAAAGAAGTTGCACAAGGTGAAATAAAAATTGATGAACTAAATATAAAAAGTGATAATAAAGAGATTCTTTTTATAAAAGACAAACTCTCTAAAATTGATATTGATTTTAGTGATAAAACAAAAATAAAATTAGATGATTTTAAAAGTGATATTGAGGTAAAAGATGACTATCTTCAAATAGTAGTTAATGATTTAAACTCTTTGTATGACTATTCAACTCTATTAAAAGAGATAGGTTTATCAAAAGGAGATTTAACTGTTGATATTTATGATGAAAATAAAATTGATTTTAAGGTAAATGCAATAGGGTTAAATCTTCCTTTCAAAAAAGAGAATAAAAAGATTGAAAATTTAACTGCTACAGGGGTTCTTAGAAATGAAGCAATTCTTATTAAAACAAACGATGATAGTATTAGTATTGTATTAGAGAGTAATAAAACACCTATTATAAAACTAAAAAAAGTGGATTTGATTTTATCTGAGGGGACAGGTTTTGAAAGTAAAGAGTATCCAACTGTAAATATTGAATTAAGAGGTTCCAAAATTGAGTTAGATAAAGAGCATATTTTTAATGCTTTATGGGCAAATCTCTATTTGAATAAAAAAGTAGTTGAGTTTGAAGGAGAAGGATTAGATTTAGATTTACCAATTTCTAAAAATGGGAAAATTGTAACAAATCTTCAAATTAGAGGTGTTTATAAAGATAATTTGGTTGAATTAAAGAGTAAAGATAAAGGCTTGTCTTTAAAGTATGATATCCCTAAAGAGAGAATTGATTTAAAGCTAAAAGCTTATGATATTGTATATAACACAAATGATGAAGAGAAAGAAAATATTAAAACAAGCTATTATGTAAAAGGTGAAAATTCAAATATAATTATCAATGAAAAACATATAGCAAAAGCAACAAATTATAGTTTTGTCTTTGAAAAAAAACATACTCGTATAGATTTAAATAATGGTGCAACAAGTTTCTTTTATGAAAAAGATAGAAACGATAATATAACACTCTCTGCAACTAATATGACTGATAACTTTTTAAATCCATTAATTGGAAAAAATTTGATTAAAGGCGGATATGTAAATGTCCTTGCCAAAGGAAAAGATACTTATATAAGTGGAAATGCATATTTTAACGAAACAAAAATAGTTGATTTGGCAATTTTAAATAACTTGATTATTTTAGTAAATACTTCTCCTGCTATTATAAATCCATTTTTGGCAATTCCTTCTGTTGTTGGAATGGCAACAAATGGTGGATTTAATTTAAATGGATATAGAATCACTGAGGGTAAAGTTGAGTTCTCTTATAGTTTTGTTGATAAATTCTTAAATATGAATAAGCTTAATACAGAAGGAAATGGTATTGATTTTGATGGTTATACTACAATAGATTTTAAAACATCAGCAGTTGATGCAAAGCTTAAAATGATTTTCTTTAAAGATTACTCAAAATTGGTAAACTATATTCCTGTTATAAACTATATTTTACTTGGAGATGAAAAAAGAGTTGATACAGAAGTTACTATTTATGGTACTTTAGAAGAGCCAAAATATAAAACAAATTTTATAGAAGAGGGTGTTAGTGCACCTGTTAATTTCTTAAAAAGAGTCTTTACAACACCATTTGACTTAATTAAATCCATAGGAAGTAGTAATAAAGAAGAGGAAGAAATCCCTAAGAGTGAGTAGTAGTTTTACTCATTTCTTAGTACATCTATAACATCAATATTTGTAGCTTTTTTAGCTGGATAATATGATGATAATAAAACAATAATAATAGCTCCAATAACTATTGATACAAAATCAACAGTAGATAAATCTAAAGGAAGTTTAGATGTACCATATACATCTGCTGGTAGTGAAATAATATCAAAAGTATCTAACAACCACATTCCACTAAAACCTAATGCAATTCCAGTTACAATCCCTGAAAAACCAATTATTATTCCAAGTTTTAAAAAAATATTTTTTATCTCTTTTTCAGAAGTTCCCATTGAAAGAAGTAGAGCAATCTCTTTTCTTCTGCTCATAACAGTCATAAGAAGAGAAGAGATAATATTTAAAGAAGCTACTAATATAATAAGCATTAATACAATAAAAAGAGCTCTTTTTTCCATTTGCATTGCAGCAAAAAAGTTTCCATTTTGTTGCCACCAACCAGTAACACCAGCTCCATAAGGAAGTAAAAACTCTTTTAATTTTTTTATATCTTCCATTGCATTATCAGAATAAACATGAATACCATCATAGCTATTTTTATTTTTGTTAAGAAGGGTTTGTAAAGCTTCAATTGAAGTATAAACATAGGCTTTATCATAGGCATGAAGTCCTGACTCAAAGAAAGTTTTGTAGTTAAATCTTTTCATCTTTGGAAGCATAGATAAACCAGTTGGATTAAGAGAAGTAAAATAGAGTGTAACTTTACTATTTGGTGTTAGATACAAATTCTCTTCTATCCCTTTTCCAACAACAATATCATATTTTGAAAGTTTTGTATTCTCTACTGCTTTTTTATAGATTGAGTTAATTTGAGCTTCATCCTCTTGATTTACACCAAAAATAATTCCTCCATTCATATTATCACCATGTTGTAAAATAATTTGTGAACTAAGATAAGCAGAGAATTTAAATTTTGGGAACTCTTTTTTTAAATCTTCTAAAATAGAGTTATTTATTGAGTTTTCAAATCTAGGATAGATAGAAAGTGGGTAGTTCATTGTAAAGAGTTTACTTTCAAACTCTTTTGCTGTACCATTCATAATTGCCATAGAGATTATTAGAACCATAACTCCAATGGCAACTCCAATAAATGCTAAAATAGCACTTATTGATATAAAAGGATTTTTTTTGTCAAATTTTAGATATTTTTTGACAATAAAGTTAACTAATTTTTTATTCAAACTAGTTTCCTGCTGCTAAACCTCTTTTAGGTCCACTTTTCCCGCAACATTGTTTATACTTTTTCCCTGAACCACAAGGACAAGGCTCATTTCTTGCAATTTTTTTCTCATTTGATGAAAATTCATCTTGATCAAGATTTGTTACAAGGTTTTCTGTTGCTTCTTCCATCTTCTCTTTCATTCTCTCTAAAGCCTCTTGCTCTTTTTGAGCATCTTCTTTGCTTTGAAGTTGAATTGTAAATAGAACTTTTATAATTTCAGTTTTAATATTTGAAATAAGCTCAATAAACATATTATATGATTCTTTTTTATACTCAACAAGTGGATCTTTTTGATTATATCCTCTAAGTCCTATACCTGTTTTTAATGTATCCATTGCATATAAGTGTTCTCTCCATGCTTTATCCAAAATTTGTAGATAAAGAACTCTTTCAATCTCACTTTTTTGTTCAGGAGCTGCAACACTCATTTTACCTTCATAAACCTCTTTTATTATTGAGATTAATTTATCTTCTAAACTTTGGTAATCATCACTTACAATATGCTCTTTTTCAACAATTAAGTTTAATTCCTCTTTAAATTTAACAATAATATATTCGTAGTTAAAATCTTCAGCAGGCATTCCATCTATAATTTCACCATCTAAAAGTAGATTTTGAATATAGTCAGCTCTATGTTCATCTAGTTTTGAAGTTATGTCATAATCAGGGTTTAGAAGATCATTTCTAAAGTTGTAGATTACTTTTCTTTGTTGATTTGCAACATCATCATACTCTAAAATATATTTTCTTTGTTCAAAGTGCATTGATTCTACTTTTTTCTGAGCATTTTCAACTGCTCTTGTTACCATTTTAGATTCAATGTGCTCTCCCTCTTCAATTCCAATTCTCTCCATAATACCTTTGATTTTATCACTTCCAAAGATTCTTAAAAGATTATCTTCCAAAGATAGATAGAATTGAGATTCACCAATATCTCCTTGTCTTCCTGCTCTCCCTCTTAATTGGTTATCAATTCTTCTACTTTCATGTCTTTCTGTACCAATAATTGCTAAACCGCCAAGATCAAGAGTCTCTTTAGTTAATTTAATATCAACTCCCCGTCCTGCCATATTTGTAGCAATAGTAACAGCACCTTTTTGACCTGCATCAGCAATAATTTTCCCCTCTTTTTCGTGTTGTTTTGCATTTAAAACAGTGTGAGGAATTTTTAATTTTGTAAGTAATTCATGAAGTTTTTCAGATTTTTCAATTGAAGCAGTACCAACAAGAACTGGTTGTCCTTTTTCATGGTAGTATTTGATTTTATTACTTACTGCCTCAAATTTTTCTCTTTCACTTTTATATATAAGGTCATTTTTGTCAATTCTTTGAACAGGAACATTTGTAGGAATTGATACAACATCAAGATTATAAATCTCTGCAAATTCAGTTGCTTCTGTTTGAGCAGTACCAGTCATACCTGCTAGTTTATTATACATTCTAAAATAGTTTTGGAAAGTGATATCCGCTAAAGTTTGAGACTCCTCTTTAATGCTAACACCTTCTTTTGCTTCTAATGCTTGGTGTAAACCTTCAGAAAATCTTCTCCCTTCACTAAGTCTTCCTGTAAACTCATCAACAATAATTACTTCATTGTCTTTTACAACATAATCAACATCTTTTACAAAAATATAGTTTGCTTTAAGTGCTTGGTCAAGATGGTGAGAAAGTATTGCATTTTCTAAAGAGTATAGGTTGTCAACACCAAAAAGTTGCTCTGCTTTTTCAATCCCTTTTTCAGTAATTAGAACTGATCTGTTTTTTTCATCAACAGTAAAATCACCAGTTGAATAAGGTCTTTCTTCTGCAGATTTAGGAGTAATTACTTCCCCTTTTTCTAAGCTTAATGCAATTTGATTTGCTTTTGCATAATCTGCACTTTTATGGTTTGTTGGACCTGAAATAATTAAAGGTGTTCTAGCTTCATCAATTAAAATAGAGTCAACTTCATCAACAATTACAAAGTAGTGACCTCTTTGAACTTTATCTGCCAAATCATAACCCATATTATCTCTTAAAAAGTCAAAACCAAATTCATTATTTGTACCATAAGTAATATCAGCATCATATTGCTCTTTTCTTAAAGTGTCATCTCTTAAGTCACCAGTAATAGACCCCACACTAAAACCTAAAAAGTTGTAAAGTGGTTTTAACTCTGTAGCATCTCTTGAAGCTAGGTAATCGTTAACTGTAACTACATGTACACTTTTCCCTGTCATTGCATTTAAAACAACAGGTAAGGTAGCTACTAAAGTCTTTCCTTCCCCCGTTTTCATCTCTGCAATTCTTCCATCATTTAGAACCATTCCACCAATAAGTTGCACATCATAGTGTCTCATATTTAGAACTCTTTTACTAGCTTCCCTTGTAATTGCAAAAGAATCATTTAAAACATCTTTTAACTCTATTTCACCATTTTGTACTTTACTTTTTAATTCATTAAATATATTTTGCAACTCTTCATCACTAAGAGATTGATATTTTTCTTCCAATGCAGTAATAGCTTCAGCTTTTTTTCTGTATCTCTTTACTTCTCTATCGTTAGATGTTCCAAAAATCTTTGAAAATATGTTTATCATAAAATAAGTTCCTTTTATACCAAATAGCTATTGATTAATTTTTTTAATTTGGTATTAGTTATAATCGCAAGATTATATAAAAATAAAGGTTAAAGAATGGTTTATAAACTAATTCTAGGTCTCCTCTTTGTAACTACAACACTATTGGCAGATTTTAATTTTAATGATATGAAAACCCTTAAAGCGGAGTTTACTCAAACAATCAAAAATGAAGCAGGGAAGGTTATACAATACACAGGAGTTATTTATATAAAAGATAATAAAAAAGTTTTATGGCAATATTTAACTCCCATAAAGAAAAATGTTTATGTTTTGGATAAAGAGGTTATTATTGATGAACCAGAGTTAGAACAAGCAATATATACTCATTTAGATAAAAATATTGATATTACTACACTTCTTAGTAATGCAGTAAAAGTTAGTGCAGATTTATATAAAACAAAACTTTATGATGTTGAATATTTTTTAGAGATAAAAGATCAAAAAATAAATAAGATAAGTTTTAAAGATGGTTTATCAAATAGTATTGAAATAGATTTTAAAAATGTAGATACTAAAGATGAGCTTGATGATACTCTTTTTGTTTTTCTTCCGTCAAACTCTTATGACATTATAGAGAAATACTAAGTATTAATTTATTATAATTGCAACTTAGGTACATCAGACAATAGCTTGTTAACTCAAGAGGAAAGTCTGGGCTGCAGTGAAGTATGGTTCCATTTAAAGAATGGCTAGAGTAATCTAAGGGATAGTGCAACAGAGAGTAGACCGCCTATTTATATAGGTAAGGGTGAAACGGTAGAGTAAGAGCCTACCAGCATTTTGAGCAATCTTAATGGCTATGTAAACCCAACCAGCAGCAAGAAGAACGTGGTAATAAACTTCACATTTTTGTTCTTTGCATGATTGTTAAAGTAATTTAACAACTAGATAAATTATTGTCAAATACATAACCCAGCTTACAGATGTACCTATTCTTATTAAAAGTCTTATAAATTCTAAACCACATTTTTTCTTATATATATGTAAATCTTATACTTATATACAAATTTTATTTGTTAGGTTTTTTTAAAATTTCAACCCCAAAACAACTAATATAATAGATATAATAAAAAATTATTTTTTATTTTTTATACCTTTAAACTGAAAATGATATTAATTAACAAAATTAGTTAAAAAAATTGAATGAATATTCAAATTTTGACAATTTGTCCAATATTTTGGTAAAAAAATCCATTTTAAAAAAAAATATTAGTTGTTACAATTAAGGTAAATCTAATATAAGGAAACAAAAATGAAAAGATTTACAAATATTATTTTATCAGTGGCAGTTTGTGCTTCACTTGCAAATGCTGAAAAAATAAAACATGTGTTTGAACCAGAAAAAGATACTTCTGGATTTGATAAAGTTGAGTTTAATTTTAACGGAGATTTAACATTTACTTATCAAGGGTTAAGTGACAATTATGGTGATCCAATTAAATCTGGTTTATCTTTGCCTACAGCAAATTTAGATATTAATGCTAAGATTATGAGTGGTTTTAATGTAAAACTTGAAACTATGTTATCATCTCACCACCACCATGAAACATTTGTAAAAGGTGGATATGCTTCTATGGATAATCTTGACTTTGTTTATAAAGGTTTTGCAAAAGACTTTATGGATCATGCAACAATCAAAGTAGGGGTTAATGATATTAACTATGGTGATTACCATTTTAGAAGAACTGATAATGCTGATGTCTTTAGAAATCCATTTGTTAATAATATGGGAGTTGAAGCTTACATGCAAGCTGGATTTGTTGAATTAATGTATAGATTGCCATCTATAGATTCATTTTTTGTGACAGGTGTTACAAATGGTGAGGTTAATCCAGATGATGTTTCTGCTGGAAATGGTAAAGGGGCATATTCATATTATGGAAAATTTGGTTATGATTCTCAACTTAGTGAAAATACAAGATTAAGAGTGTCTCAATCTGGTTTTATTGTAAGAAATACATCAAAAAATAGATTATATATGGGGGATAAGGCAGGAAATATTCCAACAAAAGTGTTTGCCTTTAGTACAGACTCTAATCCAAACGGAGAGTTTAATGCAGTATGGGATCCTGTTAGTGGATATAAAGATTTAACTGCAGGTATGACAAATATATTTTTCAAACATAATGGTACAGAATTTTTTGGATTAGTTGAGTATGTAGATGGGAAAAATCAAACTGATCAAGACTTTAATATGCTTCACTACTCTGGTGAAGTTATTCAAAGATTTGGTGGGGATGAATTCTATGCAGCTGCAAGATACGAAAATGCTACTGTAGAAAGAGATGGAGATTCTGCTGATGATGAGTTAACTCAATATCAACTTGCATTAGGTTGGTTCTTATCTAAAAATGCAATGATGAAATTAGAGTATATCAAACAAGAGAGAGAAAATATAGCTAAATATGGTAAAGATATCAAATTTGATGGATTTATGTTCTCTGCTGCATTAAGTTTTTAAGGATAGATTATGAAAAAAGTAATATTAACAGCAACATTATTAACTTCATTTCTTTTTGCTAACAGTTCAATAACTATAGATGGAACATCTACCCTTCATGACTGGAAGATGGTTTCAGAAAAAATTGATACTGAGTTTGAAAGTGATGATTCAGATATCACTAAATTAAATGTGTCTGTTAAAATTGATACATTAAAAAGTGGTGATGAAGGTCTTGATGAAAAAGCTTATGAGACACTAAAAATTGATAGAAAAAACAATATTATTTTCGAGCTTGAAAACGCGAACTTAAAAGCTGGAGAAATAAAAGGTGTATTTAGAGTTTTGGATAAAGAGAAAGAGGTTGTTTTAAAACCTGAAATTTTAACTTTAAATCAAGTAAAAGGAAGTTTTAAAGTTAAAATGACTGATTTTGGTTTGGAAGTTCCTTCAGTAATGTTTGGAGCTATTAAATCAGGAGATGAAGTAACTGTAAGCTATAACATCGAGAAATAAATAGATAAGAAATTGCATTTGTTCTCCCTTATACAATAAGTATCTATTTTATATATTTATATAATTTTTATAAAACTTGGCAACTAATAAAAAAAAATGTTGCCAAGTTTATTTATATTTTATAGAATAAATTGTTAATTTTTAAATTTAAAGGTATTTATATTATGGATAAAGAAGTCGGCTTTCACGACAAAATAAATGTTTCAGAAGAGGGTAATAAAAATCCATTTTTTATTATGGAAATAGAGCATGCCCCTAAAAATGAAGATTTAGTAACTAGAAATATACATAGACACCCTTTTTATGAAATGATTTTCGTAACTCAAGGTGAGCTGACTATTGAAGTTGATTTTAAAAAACATTTTGTAAAAGAGGGTTCAATATTACTTTTCTCCCCTTTGCAAATTCATCATCCGGAAAAAGTTACAAAAAAATATACTTGTGTTTTAATTAGATTCTATCCTATATTATTTGAGAGTGCAGATTTTCTAAAAGATATTAGCGTATTTAATTATGACCTAATCTCTTTAAATGAAGAGTATTTTAATAAATGTAAAACAGTTTTAAAAGAGTTAATTGAAGAGTTTAATAGTGATTTACCACTAAAAAATATTGCTATAGGTAATTTATTAAAAAACTTTTTAATCGCACTACAAAGATCTATCCCTGAGGATACTTCAGAAAAGAGTGTAGAGGATGTTTTTTCAAAATTTAATTATCTTATTGTTGAAAATGAATTTAAAATAGCAAAACCAAGTTATTATGCAGAAGAGTTAAGAATCTCTTCAAGATCACTAAATGATATCACTAAAAGAAATACAGGCTTTGCAGCTGGAGAATATATAAAATCAAAAACAATTTTTGAAGCACAAAGATTGTTATGTTATACATCTTTAACTGTAAAAGAGATTGCTTATGCTTTAGGTTTTGATGATGTGGCTTATTTTAGTAGATTTTTTAAAAAAGCTGCAAATATTTCTGCTATAGAGTATAGAAAAGAGTTTCTTTCTAATAATAAAGTTAGTTAATATTAAAATTATTTTTCTTCATAATCATTAATTAATCACAATAAAAAAACTAAAAATATGATTTATATATTTTAAAAAATAAAATAAAATTGTTTGCTAATAAAAAAGGGTAGATTTAAAAATTATTTTATATAAATAAAAAAATTATTAATTATAAAAGAGTTAGCTTACGCTAACTTCTTTTATTTAGAATCCTGCAGAGTAACCTCTACTTGAATGACTTTTAATTAGACCATAATAAGTTTTATCTCTTATTTGTTTAATCATGTTTCTAAGAGTAAAAATTGAAGTACTTTTATCTTTCCATGCATTCTTTTTGATTGTGTCTACATCAACAATTGTCCCTTGACTTTTAAGGATAGTGTTGAAAATTGACATTTGAGTCTTTGTTAGACCAACATCTTGATTTTTTCTATCATAAACTTTTTTTAGTACTTTGTCGTAATAAAAACCTTTACCTAAATCAATTCTACTATCAATTTGTTGATTTAAAATCTCTTTTAATGTATCTTCAACAGATAAATTAAATTCTTTTGATTTACTTTTTAAGAATCTTTCCATATCTTTAGTTAAATCTATTGTTAAAATATTGCTACTCATGTATATCTCACTTTTTTTATTTTAATTATAACACATTATATTATGATAAAACTTAAAAATGAGACAATTTTGAGACAAATCTTATTGAAATTTAATAAATAATAAATGGAAAATTAAAAGATTATTTTATTGAACTCTTCCATCTATCAATAAAATCTTTTCGGTTATATATTTTTGCACCTAAATCTATTTTGTATTGAAGTTGAGGATGTCCTAAATTCCATAATTTGTAATCATTATTTTTTAAAAAATCATTTAATAAAACCAGCTGAAGTTTACCCCAACAATTATATTTTTTCTCTCTTGTAGTAAATCCAGATAAAGAAGTGTATGTTTTTCCTATTTTATACCCAATTTCGCCAGAAATTAGCTTATTTGTTACTAAATCACTCACTTCAATAGTTATAAACTTAAAGTTGCTATTTAATTTTGTATTTTTAATATTATTGATTATTTTAATATAATTATCATTTATCCAAGAGTTTTTATGGTACACTTGGATTTTATTTAATACTTCGTCAAAGCTCTCATTTATGGTAAACTTGTACTCTTTTTTTTCAAGAATTTTTTTTACTTTTTTATCTATTTTTATATCTTCAAAATTTAAGATTGCATATTCATATTGTATTTCAGGAAGAAGAATAAACAAATTATCTTTTGTGTACATTGATGTTGTTATAAAACCACATTGAGCTGCTTTAATATAAAATTCATTTGAGAAATCATCACTCCAATAGTAATTTTCATTCATATTTGAATAAATTTCATTATTAAGTAGCTCTTCGTTGTTTAAGTCTTCTAAGGTTAGATAATAAATAATAGGAAATCCTTTTATAAAAGCTGATTCTTTACGAACTCTAAGTAGTGTCCCTCTTCCTCTTCTAGTTTTTTGTGAGTTCCACTTTGAACAATTTTTCCATCTTCTAGTACATATATCATATTTGCATTTTTAACTGTACTTAATCTGTGAGCAATTGTTATTACAGTTTTATCTTTTAATATATCTTTTAAACCATTAAAGAGTTTTGCCTCAGTATGAACATCTAAAGCGGATGTGGATTCATCTAATATTATAACAGAAGGATTTGCAATTATCATTCTTGCAATAGAGAGTCTTTGTCTTTGTCCTCCACTTAATCTTATCCCGTGTTTACCTACTATTGTATCTAAACCATTTGGCATTTTTTTTACATACTCAGTTAATTGAGCAATCTCTAATGCTTTATCTATCTCTTCATCTTCTATATTTTCATTTCCCATGGTTATATTAAATCTAAGAGTATTGTTAAAAAGAATTGGCATTTGCAATACAAGAAAAACTTCATCTCTTAATGTATTTTTATCAATTTGATCAATATTAATATTATTGTATTTTATCTCTCCACTTTTTTTCTCATAAAACCCCGCAATAATCTGTGCAAGAGTTGTTTTCCCACTACCACTTGCTCCAATTAATGCAATTTTTTCTCTCTCTTTAATCTCTATATTTATATCTTTTAAAAGTTCTTTTGTTTCATTATATGAGAAGAAGAGATTCTTTATACAAATTGATACACCTAAACTATTTTTTAAAAGTTTTTGTTCTCCTTGTTTTTCTGTTTGTAGTTCCAATATTTTATTTATTCTGCCAATTGCGGCATTTGCAGTAGTGTATGCATATTGCATTGAAAGAATATCTTGTACTGGAGTCATTATAAACCAGATATATCCAAACATTGCAAACATCATACCTATTGATAAATCTGAATATGCTACCATAACTAGACCACTTGCCCTTAAAACTTCAAAGGCAACTAAAAAAATTGTAAAAGAGAATCTTTCATAAGCAATACTTTTATAATTGTATTCATTTGAAGTTTTTTGAATATTTTGAGCCTTTTTTATTGCATCATTAAAGAAATATTCTTCTTTATTACTAGCTTTTATTTGTCCAAATAGCTCTAAAGATTCTCCAATATTATCCTGGAATTTTTCAACAGCTTGATTTTCAATTTTTTTTAGTGTTCCAACTTGTTTAGAGATTTTTTTTGACAAAATTATAATTATTGGTTGAATAACTAAAATAAGTAATCCCAAAATAGGGTGTATTGCAATCATTACAAAAGATACTGCAATTAAAGTTAACACTGAAGCAACAAATTTACTTGCACCTGAAACTATAAAATTATCTAAAGTATTAACATCAGTAATTAGATTTGCTGTAATTGCTCCACTTCCAATAGTTTCATATTCGTTCATTGAAACTTCTTTTAAATGAAGTATTAATCTTTCTCTTATTTTATATGTAACATATTTTGATATTTTTGTAAAAATTTTTGTATTTAAAACTGTTGCTAAAAAGTGAAGAACTCTTAATGTTACTACTACTAAAGTTACTATACTTATATAATAAAGAGTATTTCCTATACCAAAATAGTTATCTATTGTATTAACAAAAAAATTTGGTTTATTTAATAATACTTCATCAACAAGTGCAGGAAGCATTAAAGGAATAGGGATACTAATTATAATGGCAACAATAGTTACAAACTGCCCAAAAATCAAACTCTTTTTATTATCTAAAAGTAGTTTCCAAATATATTTTAAATCTATTTTATTCATATCAAAGAGTAAATTATTTACTCAATTTTTCACAAACTTCCATTTGTGCACCTTCATTATAAGTGCAATTTAATCCACATTGATAATCGCCTCTTGAAGAGAGTTCTAATCTTTCTAATTCTAATAATGACTCTTTTTTACACTCTTCTAATGTTGGGTAAATACCATGCTTTTTACTTCTTTTGGTATTGTTTTTATCTGGATAGATTAACGCTGTCCACTCTTGTTTTTGGTCCCCTCCACCAAAACACCCTGATAGTACAAAAATTGCTAGGGAAGAAATTATAATTGTCTTTTTCATTTTTACTCTCTATTTTTTTGAAGATTTTATTATAAATATAATTTGTTCACGATAAAACGATATTCGCTTTACATTTTTTCTACAATTTTATGTTATTATTATTGAAATTTTTTATAGAGAAAACAGATGCAAAAACTTTTAATTTCTTTTTTATTTTTAATTATGACATGCCCACTTTTTGCAGTAGATTATACTGAAATGAGTACACAAGAATTAATAGAAATAATGGGCTATGTTGAAAAAGAAAACCTTCATAAATTTGAAAAAGAGCTAAAAAGTAGAGTACCAACAATGACGCAAAAAGAGAGAGATAAATATCTTCAAAATCTCAAAAAAATTAAAAATTAGAGTTTATTATGAAAACTAGGGTACTACTTTTAGAAGATGAGTTAACTTTAAGTGAAACCATTATTGAGTATCTAGAAGAGCAAGGGTATGAAGTATCTAGTGTATATGATGGTAGTGAAGCACAAGATTTAATTTATGAAAAAAAGTTTGATCTTTTTTTATTTGATGTAAATGTTCCTAATATAAATGGGTTTGAGCTTTTAAAATCCCTTAGAGAAGAGGGGAATTTTACACCTGCAATATTTATCACTTCTTTAAACTCAATGGAGTCTTTAGAAAAAGGTTTTGAAAGTGGTTGTGATGATTACATTAGAAAACCTTTTGCGCTAAAAGAACTACTTTTAAGAATCCAAACAATAATCAAAAGGGAGTTTTCAAAAAGTAGGGAAACACTGATTGATATTGATGCTAATATAACTTTTAATAGTGTTACAAATGAATTAAAAAAAGATGGAAAAGTTGTACAATTAAACTTCAAAGAACAAAAATTGCTTAAATTTTTCCTTCAAAATAGTGATGAGTTATTGACTCATGAGAGAATTTATGACAATATATGGGATTATGATGAACAGTATAGTGATAATTCACTTCGTACATACATAAAAAATTTGAGAAAAGTTTTAGGAAAAGAGAAAATTGTTAGTCTTAAAAAGTTTGGATATAGATTTAACTCAAAGTGAAAAAAAGACTCTTTTGAGCTTTTTATTCGTATACTCTTTTTTTACCATAGTTATACTCTTCTTTGTCTCTTTTTTATACTTTAGTTTTCAAAAAGATTTAATGCTTCAAAAGAAAAGACTTATTATGCAAGAGTATGCTAATGATTTTGTTTTTAGATTAAAAGATTTGCATATCAACTTTGATAAATATAAGTATTATCCAAGAGATGAAAAATTTAATTCTGCAATATATGATAGTGATAAAAAGATGATCTTTTCTACTCTTGAATCAAAAAAAGTTGATTTGGATGAAGTTGCTTATATTTCAAACTCTAAAATACATTTTGTTGAAGAACCAGAATCTTTTTATTTAGGGGCAAAATATATAGTTTTGGAAATTCCCGATGATAAACATTGGTTGAGAGATTTAAAAGATGAAATTACAATTTTTGTAATTATTGCCTTTGTTTTTATGACTATCTTGGGATATTTTCTTCTAAAAATATTATTAAAGCCAATGAGAGAGGCTTTACATCTTTTAGATAGATTTATAAAAGATACTACCCATGAGCTAAATACTCCTGTTACAGCAATAATATCAAACATTGAGATGATTGACACTTCTACCTTAGATGAAAAACTTGCTAAAAAAATAAAAAGAATTGATATTGGGGCAAAAACAATCTCAAATATTTATGAAGATTTAACATTTTTGACGCTTAATAATAAAATTATCTCTCAAAATGAGAATTTAGATTTATCAACAATATTAATTCAAAGAATAGAGTATTTTAAAACTTTGGCAGATGTTAAAAAGATTACATTTATTCCATATATTGATAAAGATATAACAATTTTTTGTGATAAAAAAAAGATAATAAAACTAATAGACAATTTTTTATCAAATGCAATAAAATATAATAAAATAAATGGAAAAATTGAAGTGATATTAAAAGAGCACTATTTAAGTATAGAAGATAGTGGAAAAGGTATGACACAAAATCAAATTGACAATCTTTTTGAAAGATATATGAGATTTGATAAAAGTGTTGGAGGTTTTGGAATAGGGCTTAATATAGTTTCATTAATTGCCAAAGAGTATGACTTCAAAATTGAAGTTATATCTAAGTTGGATGAGGGTAGTAAAATGGTGGTAAAATGGTAAAATATATCTTTATTTGTTCTCTTTTTTTTAATTTTTTATATTCAGATGTTTATGAAACAAACTGTTTGCATTGTCATAATAAATTGCCTGTATCTATTGATAAATATTTTTATAGATATCTTCTTAAATATAGCAGTGAAAGAGCTGTTAAAAAAGCGATGAAAGACTATTTACTCAATCCAACTAAAGAGAATACTATAATGCCAGAAGCCTTTATTAAAAGGTTTGGCGTTAAAAAGAAAACAACACTTTCTGAAAAAGAACTTACAGAGGCAATTGACAAATATTGGGAAGAATATAAAGTTTTTGGAAAGTTAAAATAACTGTTTTTTATATACACAATCAATTCACAATTAGATTTTATACTAATATAATCAAAATAAGGAGTATAAAATGAAAATTACAAAAATTACAGCAACTATGGCAATTTTAGGTTTAACATCTCTTTTTGCTGCAGATGGTGCAACACTATTTAAAACATGTGCAACATGTCATGGTGCAAATGCAGAAAAACAAGCATTAGGTAAATCTCAAGTAATTAAGGGGTGGGATGCTGCAAAAATCGAAGCTGCATTAAAAGGTTACAAAGATGGATCTTATGGTGGAGCAATGAAAGGTGTAATGAAAGGTCAAACAACTAGACTTTCAGATGCTGATATTAAAGCATTAGCAGGATATATCTCTGCAATGAAATAAAAACTGGAAGTTTCCAGTTTTTGAAAGGATTAATTATGAGTAAATTAAATCTTTTAAAACATGGGAAAAGAGCAGTTATAATCTCTCTTTCTCTATCTTCTTTTTTATTTGCAGGAGGAGATAGATATTACGAATATGCAAAAGTAACCTACTCAGAACCTATTTATGACTATGTATATGACAATCACCCTAATAGAATTTGTAAAGAAGTTAGATATAAAGTAAGAGATGATTACGATGATGGATATTACGCATCAAGACGTGATGATAGTTTAGGTCTTGACACTTTAGTTGGTGCAACAACAGGTGTAGTAATAGGTAGTCAAATAGGAAAAGGAAATGGAAGAGTAGCTGCACAAATAGTTGGTGGATTACTTGGCGCAAAAATTTCTCATGAAATTAGAAATAATTATAGACCTCAAAAATATGATAATTATAGATATGAAGTTAGAACTGAGTGCTATGATGAACCTACTAGACAAACTAAAACAAGAGTTCTTTCTGGATACAAAAACTATTTTGTTTATAATGGAATAAAACACTATAAAATTACAAATGAACCTATAAAAAGAGTACAGATTACACATACAATAGATTTTTAAACCTAAGTTTTAAACTTAGGTTTAATGCGGTTTTTAAGATAGTGCTCTTGTTACAATACTTTGGTTTATATTATTAGATTGTGCAGCAGCATAAGCACCAATTTGAGCTAAAATATTTTGTTTACTAAAATTTGCTACTTCTTTTGAATAATCAACATCAGTTAATATAGATGAAGAATTACTTGTTTGTGTATAGTCTGAAAGAAGACTTCTTCCATTACTTTCTAGTTGCACTTGTGATGAACCAAAGTTTGATCTATAATCATTTAGTGTGTTTAATGCATTATCAACTTGATCTAAAAAACTTCTTGCAGCATCTATTGTAAAAGTACTTGCATCTTGTGAAACTAAAGAATCTAAACCAAGTCCTGTTGTATTAGATTGGATAGAGTCTGTCTCAATAAGTGATGAAGAATCTTCTCCTGATTGGAATTGAAGTCCAGTTGTAGCAGAAGAATCATTTATTCCATTTTGAAGTAGAGTTTGTCCATTATAGTTTGTACTACTTGCAATATTATTTAGATTATCCATAAGTCCTTGAATATCATTTAACAAAGATTCTCTACCTTCTTGCGAAGTTGTAGATGTAGAAGCTTGTAATAGTTTCTCTTTAACTTGATCTAAAATTTTTGATTGTTCATTAAACGCTTGATCACCAATTTGCATTGTTGCAATTGCACTATTTGTATTATCAATAGCTTGTGAAATACCGCTTGTTTGAGCAATTAACTCTTCTGAAATAGCTAATGATGCAGCATTATCAGCAGCACTATTTAATTCTTTCCCTGTGGCAATTTTATTTAAAGACTGGGTAGTATTTAAATATACCGATTGGTCATATAGTACATTGTTTTCTACTTGCATAACTTACTCCTTCCTGAGTATTTACTTAATTTTATTATTTTCTTTTTTAAAAAATTATTAATCATAGAAATTAGTTTTATATAACCTATTTATTAAGAGATATAAATAAAATTATTTGCTTATGTTAATAGTTGAGTATTGCCATTTTAGGTCACTTTATGTTTAATATTGTTTTTATATAAAATTCAATTATTTTGTTGTTACTCTTTATTTTATAAGTATAATAAATATTAGTAAGTAAATTGTAACTTCAGGTATTTAACAAATAATTAATACAAAGGTCATATGATTGATTAAAAATAATATGAGAAGAGGGAAAAATGAAAAAGTTATTGATTCTTATTACATTGATTTGTAGTTTTGCATTTGCCAAAAGTGCTCAAGTTGTTGATATTGTTAGTGAAAATATAATTAAAGTTAAAGAGAGTAGTGGAGTTGTTAAAAATATTCATTTGAGTGGTATTGAACTTTTTGCAACTGTAAATAATAGTAATAAAAATGTGTCTTATAAAATAAGAGATATTTTGAAAGAGAAAACTATTTCATATATGAAAACAAAAATTAAAATAGGTTCAAATATTAATTATTTTGTTGTAGCAAAAGACTCATATGGAGTTGAAAAAGTTTGGATTGATAATTATGAATTAAACTATTTAATGGTAAAAGAGGGTTATGCAATTGTAAATATGAAAGATAAATTTTTACCAACAGTTTTTAAAAATAGAATGTCAATTGCAATGAACTATGCAAAAGAGAAAAAGTTAGGACTTTGGAAAGATAGTTCTGTTTCAATGCTTGCTTTAGTTAATAAAGATATTCATATGTGTGGATGGAAAAATTCAAAAATCAATCTTGGTTTAACAAAAAATGAAGTACTAGAAGAGTTGAAAGCTCATTTACCAACAAGTTATCAAAAAGAAGAGTTATTTATTTTAGCTTCTTCTAAATAGTGATAGATCCCATCAATTGATGGGATGTTTTTACTAATTTTTTATACAACTATCTAAAATATCATTAAAAATATTAAGATAGTTTCTAATTCCATTTTTATAATACTCTTCAAAATCACTTGATTCTCTTGAAGCTATCTTTTCTAAAAGGTGAAATTTACTATTTATTAATCTATAAATATAGATAAATCCATCATTTAATTTATTATCATGAAATACCAAAGAGTAATTTTTGACTAAATCTTTTTCAAAAATAAAATTTTTTATCTTTTCAAAATCAAATGTTAGATTTTGGTATGATGAAGGGATAACAATGTAGTTCTTTTCATCAAAATCATATTTTTTCTTACTATGCTTTTTAAATATATAAGAGTATGTAAGAAATCCTAAGTTATATGGATCTAAAGTTCCATCAAGTAATTCTATATCTACTCTCATATCATAGTTAATCTCTTTTCTCTCTTTAGTATTTGTTTCAATAGGAGTATTCTCTTTTATCTCTTCTTTAATTTTATCTTCTTCAATCTCTTCTACAATTTTAATAGGGAGATGTTTGACTGTTATGTATTCTTTTAATTTTTGTATAAACTGTTTGTATGTAATTACACTATTATCATCATTTTTTACTTTTTTTAAAACACCAGAAGAGAGTAAATATTTATAAAGTTCAATTGAGTCATTATATTTTTTATTTAATACCAAATCCAAAATAGAAACTTTGCAGTTTAGAAAAACTTTATTGATAGTATGTTCTTCATAACTTTTTTGAAAATATTTAATTAGAAAATTTCTATAACTAAAAACTGAAATTTCTAATTCAAACTCTTTTTTTATTTCATTAATTTGTTGTTTCAAACTAAAGTTTGTATCTAGAAAAAATTTAATTTTATCCCTATTCTCTAGAAGAATTGTGTATCTATCTTTTAAACTTTTTATCTCAATATCATCTAAAAAGTCTGCAAGGTCATATAACTCATTTTCCATATTATATCCTTAATAAAACAAAAATAAAACAAAATATATCATAATTAATATAAATAAAATATAAAATAAAACAAAAATATATATTTTGATTAAGCGTAAATAGATATTTTCATAAAGCTTTTATTATAAAATTATTATAATGTAATAAGTTATTACCATTTAAAAAATATAGGAGAAATATATTGAATAAATTAAAAATATCTGTTGTAGTACCCTTTTATAATACTCCTATAACATATTTTAAAAAGTGTATAGAAGGATTGAAAAAAATCAATCCATATGAGGTTATATTAGTTGATGACTGTTCAACTAATGAAGAGGTGATTTTGGAAGCTTTGAACTCAGGATATAAATATTATAAGACTCCATATCAATCAGGACATGATGGTTTGCCTGTAAATATTGGTGTAAAAAATGCAACAGGGGATTATATTTGTAGAATAGATTCAGATGATATTTTACTTGCTCTTCCTACTTTTATGCATACAGATATTTGTTTTGGAAGACCAGATAGAGTAAGACCTGCTGATAATATAACAATTGAACAGTTAATTTTAGCACCAAGAGCAATATGTAATGCATTGGTCGCAAAAAAAGAGATATTTTTGAAACATCCTTTTGCAACAGATTCAAATGTTTATGGTGATGTGCTGTTTGTATTGCAGCTTTTAAATAATAAATACTCTTTTACTGTTTTCCCAGAAGTTAATTACATATATACAAAAAGAGAAAACTCTATTCAGAGTTCATCCTCTCCTCTTAGTCATAGACTAAGACATATTCAAACTGTTGCAAGATTTTGTCAATTGGAAAAAATTTCACATTTAAGATCAAAACAGTTACTTAATCTTGCTTTTTTAAACTTTAATTATGGGAGTAAAGCATTAAAATACTTAAAATTTAAAAATTCTAAAACTTTAAAAAAGCAGTAATTTTATAAAAATATCTTATAAGTAACATTAAATCAATATTAAAGTCTTGATAACATAACTAAAATAAATGGAACATGATTTTTAGGAGCATCAACAATATCAAATACTTTACATATAGCCTTTGCAAAATCTGTAATATCCTCTATCTTATATTCATGGTCATAGGCATTATCAAGTAATTCCAAAGTTTTTTTTGATACAACTTCTAGATTATTACAATCAACAATATCCTCATTTAGTGCTTTAACAAATTTACATGCATGGGGAAATGTTTCAAATAGTTTTTTTAAATCTTGTTCATTATTTGTTTTTAAAAGTTGTGGGTACTTATGAAAAAAATCAATTATATGTTCAAATTTACAATTCATAAAAATCCTTTATTTCTTAATTTAATATACAAAAACTATACCATAAGCCATAAAAAATTTATTTGTTGTAATAAATAGATGAATTAAATTAAAATATTGATATAAAGAAAAAAGTGGTGGTACCCGTGGTCGGACTCGAACCGACAAGCCGGAGCACCGGATTTTGAATCCGGCGTGTTTACCAGTTTCACCACACGGGCATCTAAAAAAGAGTTGAAATTATACAAGAAAGAATATAATTTTTTGTTTAAATTTTTCAATTTCGAGAAATTTATGCATAAAAAAAGGGGCCTTATACAAAGCCCCTTTTTCTTATAAAAATTTGGAAGTTAAATTATTTAGCTACAGCTTCTTTTAAAGCTTTTCCAACTTTGAATTTTGCTACAGTTGTAGCAGGTACTTTAACAGTTTTGTCAGTTCCTGGAACTTTTGCTGTTCTTTCAGCTCTATCAGCTGTACTAAATGTACCAAACCCAATAAAACTAACAGACTCTTTTTTTACTAAAGTCTCAGTAATAGTATCTAATACTGCATCAACTGCACATTTAGCATCTTTTTTAGATAAACCAGCCTTTGCTGCAACTGCGTCAATAAATTCAGCTTTGTTCATAGAAGAACTCCTTGTGTAAGATTAAAATATTTAAAAACTTTATAGTATTTAAGCTTTAAAATAGCTAAAATTAGGGAATTTTAAACGATTATTATATGAAAAATCTTATTTTTGTTATTTATATGACGATTTTATACTTAAAAGACGACACGAATTCTCTAAAATTGCTACTCTTTTTACCAAATTATTTATATCTCTATCATATACATAAGTACCAATCCCTCTTATAACCATAATATGTTCACTACTCTCTTTTAGATATTTTGTTATCTCTAAAGCATTTCTATCATACCAAGTAGAAAAATCTCCTGGATCATAAACAGGAACTTTTCCACCTAAAGTTGTTTTTCCAAAAAAATCATCTAAGATTATTTCGTCATGTTCAAATGTATAAGCTGTAGTATATATGGGAACACCAAAAGCAATATATTTTGCTTCATGTATATTATTATATATAGTAGAGTGAATATCAGACTCAATACTTGCAATTTTCCATCTATAATCTTTTTTTGTCATATTTAAAGCACAAAAAGATTTTTCATTCATCTCATCAAAGATAGCATCGGCTGTATTAATAATAAATGAATTATAATCAAGTTTTGCCGAGATGGCACCATGATATATACCAAAAAAGTTTTTTCTAAACATTGTTAATGATAAATCACTTAAAAGCTTTACTGTATTTTTATCTAGCATTTTAAAAAGCCTTAAATTATTTTTTAGATATTATATCCAATCGCAAATAAAAGAACTACAATAAGGATATATTATGGATGTGCCCCATATTCCTGTCTTATATGAAGAAGTTTTAGAAACTTTTAGAAATATTAATGAGGGATATATTATTGATTGCACTACAGGTTATGCAGGTCATAGCTTGGGACTTTTAAAACAAAATGAAAATATACAATTAATATGTAATGATCAAGACCAAGAAGCTTTACTTTTTTCAAAGAAAAGATTGATTGATTATAAAACAAGAGTTTTATTCAATCAAGGAAATTTTGAGCATGTAATTGAAACTTTTAGAGGCTTTAAAATAAGAGGTATCTTAGCAGATATTGGTGTTTCATCTTTACAACTTGATAAAACTGAAAGAGGTTTTGGTTTTGATAGTGATACATTAGATATGAGAATGGATCAAACAAAAAGTTTAGATGCTTCAGTTGTGGTTAATACTTACTCACAAAATGAATTAGAGAGAGTTTTTAGAGACTATGGTGAAGTAAGGGAATATAAAAAGGTTGCTTCTTTAATAGTAAACAACAGACCTTTTAGTTCAGCAAAAGAACTTTCAGATTTTTTATATAAACATTTACATAAGGGTAAGATTCATCCTGCGACTCTTCCATTTCAAGGGATTAGAATAGAAGTAAATGATGAGTTAGGTGTTTTGGAAAGACTTTTTCAATCAATTGAAGAGTTAAAACCAAAAAACTGTATTGTTGCAATTATCTCTTTTCACTCTTTAGAAGATAGAATTGTAAAAAACTATTTTAAAAAATGGAAACAATCTTGTATCTGTCCACCAGACTCATTTAAATGTACTTGTGGTAATAATCATGCTTTAGGAAAAATTTTAACAAAAAAACCTATAACTCCAACAAAAGAGGAGATTAAAAAGAATCCAAGGAGCAGAAGTTCTAAATTAAGGGTGTTTAAGTTTGATTAAACTCAATCCTAAAAAATCTCTTTTGATAGTTTTAAGTTTATTACTTATAACTTTGGTTCTTTATTTCCCAAAGATATATTTAATTAACAATATATATTATGTAAGTAAAGATATTAATAAGATGTATTCTCACTATATCTCTTTGAAAGAAGAGAATAAATTTTTAGCACAACAGCTTGAGGATATGAAATTTAAAAACCAAATAGAAGACTCTCTTATTATTTATAGTATAGAAGGAAATTATGGTACAAAGAGTAATTGAGTTTAGTTTAAATAAAAGCCTTTTAAATCATATGCTTTTATTATTTATTTTTGTTTTATCAATTTTTGCATATTTAAAAGTTCCAAAAGAGATATTTCCCCCTTCAAATATGGAAGCAATTCTTATTTCAGGGGAATATGCAGGGGCAAGTTCTGATATCTTAGATAAAATTGCAGTTGAAGAGATAGAGGATGAACTTTTTAGTGTTAGTGAAGTTAAAAAGATAACTTCTATTATAAAAAATGGAACTTTTTCTATAACTGCTGAATTAAAAGATGGTGAAAATCCAAATTTTGTTATTGATGATGTAAAAGATATTATTACAAAAATCAAAACAAATCTTCCTTCAGATATGGATGAACCAACAGTAAAAGCTCTTGTATATAATTTTCCTTTGATTACTGTTGCTGTATATTCAAAAACAAAAGATTCAAAGGAGTATATGCTTGATATTGCTGATGAAGTAAAATCAAAAATCCAACAACTAAAAGATTTAGATAGTGTTAGAATTTTAGGAGATAGTGATAAAGAACTTCTTATCTCTTTTAATGAGGACAAAATAGAAGCTTTGGGTTTATCAAATATAGAGGTTGTCTCTGCTGTTCAAAATATAAGTTCAATTTTTCCTGTTGGGATTATCAAAGATAAAACAAGACACTATTATTTAAGTACCTTTAATGGTGAAAAAGATATTGAAAAAATTAGAAATATCAAAATAAAAGTCAATGGTAAAACACTATATTTAAAAGATATTGCAAATATAGAATATACCTTTAGTGATGTTACAGATACTTCCCATTTTAATGGAAAAACAAATATTGCAATAAATATAAGCAAGAGTGAGCATGGTGATGCAATAGATTTAGTTAAACAGATAAAAACAATTACTAAAGATTTTGAGAAAAGATACACAAATTTAAAGTTTGATACATATATAGATACTTCAATATGGATTAAAAACAGACTTAATACGGTTGTATCAAATATTCTATTTGGATTAATACTTCTTTTTATTGCTCTATTACTCTTTATAAATGTGAGAATAGCCATAGTTATTGCAATAGGAATACCAACTTCATTTATGATTGGACTTATCTCAACAGAAGCTTTAGGATACAGTTTAAATATGCTCTCATTGCTAGGAGCATTAATTGCATTAGGTATGCTTGTTGATGAAGCTATTGTTGTTGGGGAAAATATCTATAGACATATGGAGATGGGAAAAGATAGATATAGTGCTGCTAGAGATGGAGCTTTGGAGATGTATCCTGCTGTTTTAACTGCAACTGCCACAACAATTTTTGCTTTTTTGCCAATTCTTTTAATGACAGGAGAAACTGGTAAATTTATGCAAATTGTTCCTATTATGATCTCCATTCTTCTGTTAAGTTCACTTTTGGAGGCATTTTTCTTCCTTCCTTTACACGCAATGCAGATTTTTAAAGTTAGCCATGAAAATAGAAAATCACATAAAATTTGGGATTTTAATAAAAATTTATATAAAAATATTTTACAGTTTTTATTAAAAGGAAAATATTTAACTCTAGCGGCACTTCTGTTTTTTATAATATTTGCAAGTGTCATATTAATAGGCTCTTCTAAATTTAAGTTTTTGCCAGATTTTGACTCTACACAAGTTTATATAACAGGTTCTGTTGGAGTTGGTAAAAAGATTGAACAAACTGAAGAGATTGTTAGTAAAATAGAGAAAGAACTTTTAAATAGTCTAAATTTTGAGACTGAAATTCAATCAATAAGTTCAGTTACTGGTATGAAATTAGATGGGAAAAATCAACCTCAGTATGAAGAGTTCTATTTCCAACTCTTTGTAAATCTTTTTGAAAGAGCTCCTCAAAACTTTTTTGATAAATATATAAATCCACATTTATCTCCTAAATATGATGATGAAAATATGAAAAGAGAACTAAGAGCTCAGGATGTAGAGCTACTTGTAAAAGAGAAACTTAAAAAATTTATTGATTCAAAAGAGTTTGAAGAGTTTAAAGTCTTTGTTCCAAAGGCAGGAATTGTAAAAAATGATTTAGAGTTGGCTATTTGGGGAGATGAAAAAGAGGTAAAAAGTGCAGTTAAAATTTTAAAAGATGAACTTTCAAAGATAGAAGGGGTATATAATATAGCAGATGACTCACTCTTTGGTAATTTTGATTTGAAATTTAAAGTAAACTCTTATGGATATGAGTTGGGGTTTTCAGAAGAATCAATACTTTCAGAATTAAGACCTTTATATTTAAAAGGTACATACTCTAAGATGTTTGATGACAAAGGTATTATTGATATAGTCTTTAAAAGTGAAAATAGAGATATATTAAGTTCTTTACAAAATTTTGAAGTAACTATTCCAAATAGCCAGAAAAAAGTTCTTTTATCTGAGGTTGTTGATTTTATAAAAATTCCTGCTTATTCTCAAATTTTTAAAGAGAATAATAAAAGAGTTACAAGTGTAACTGCTTCTATTAAAGATGTAACTTCAAATGAGATTTTTCAAAAACTAAACTCAACTTTACAAACTTTGAAAAAAAGTGTAAATATTGATATAAAAGGTGAACAAGAGGAGAATGAGAAAGTTCAGTATGAGATGGCTCAAGCTGCAGCTATGGCTATTATTTTGATTTTTATTGCCCTTGTTTGGATGTTTGATTCAATGGTAAAATCATTAATAATCATAAGTACAATACCTTTATCAATTTTGGGAGTCTATTTTGGGCACTTTATTATGGGTGTTAATATAACAATGCCAAGTCTTATTGGGATGGTTGGACTTGCTGGAGTTATTGTAAATGATGGAATTATTATGATGGATTTTATTAAAAAAGCCAAATCTTTAGAGGAGATGGTAGATTTAGCACTTTTAAGATTAAGACCTATTTTATTAACCTCTATAACAACAGTATTGGGACTTTTTACTCTTATCTTTTTTCCATCAGGACAAGCTTTGATTTTGCAACCAATGGCTTTATCTTTGGGATTTGGAGTATTATGGGCAACAATATTAAATCTATATTATGTTCCAATGCTTTATAGAATTATATATTTAAGAAGAGCACAATTGTAAAACTACTTTTGTGCTTTTTCATTTAATAAAACTATCCCTTTTACTCTTTTTAAAATAGTGCTATTTTTAGCACTTTCAAGCTCTATTCCAGGTTCTAGTGTTGTAATAACTGTTTTCCCAACTACTTTTCTTCCTTGACTAAAAAGTGATCTCCAAGTTCTAACTCCCCACATATTATGCATTACTAAAGGTTCGTTATTAAAAGTTCCAATATAGAGCATAATATGACCACTTAGATAAACCAATGTTAAAAAAGGGGTTCCATTTTTAACTATAAACTCTTTTTTCTCTTTGTCATTTAATTTTGAGACATCAAGATATTTATGTCCAAAAGTTTGTGCTTTTGAGTTTCTATTTAAGTAGAGTCCAAAGGGAGTAAAAAAGTCTTGGGTAAAACTTGAACAATCCCTATGATTGTTTAATCCTCCCCACCCATAAGGCTCTCCTATAAACTCATTTAGAAGTTCAACAATATTTGAAGAGTTGAATTTTAAAGGGAAAGGTGTAATAGTCTCCTCTTTTAAAGAAACTTTTTTAAAACCATTATTTGTAGCAACTAGAAATTTATCTTCAACTTTTGGGAAAAAGGTTCCAACTTTAAGCTCTTCAACTAAATTTATATCAAAACTTTGATAACCCTCTTTTTTTATAACATATAACTCTTGATTTTTAAACTCTTCAATCTCTTTTTCATTTACAAAATATAGATTATCAACCCTAACCCATCCTAAAACATAATTAGCTTGTACAAAAGCCCAAGCTTTATCCTTTGAAAAATGAGAAACCATAACGGGAGTATTGATTTTTACCCTTGAGTTTTGGTTATAATCAAAGGGATAACCTTCTCCTGCAACACTTGGATTATAAAAGAAATTACTATTTGTTGGCATTACCCTAAAGTCACAATTTTTTGTAGTAATAGCTTTTTTTAAAACACTATTGTATTGATTAAAATTTGAATTATCAGTTAGTTTTTTGAACCACTCTTTTTGTGCAACTCTATGATTTTCTAAAAAAATCTCTCTTTTTGCATAGGTTTCCCCCCACATTGCTTCATCTTTTGGATATTTTAGCGAGCTTAAATCCCAAGGAGAGTAGAACTTTTTAATAAACTCTTTTGAAAGGGTATTTTGGTCAAGTGTGATTTCTTGCAAATTATTTATATATGTTTTAGGGCTTTGCGAATAATTTAATTCATCTTCAATTTGTACCTCTTTATATGAACAAGCAGAAAAGAGTAAAATAACTGCAATTAGTAGTAGTGTTGACTTCAAAATATACCTTTAAAATTTATTGGTAATTATATATCACTTAACTGAGATTTTGCTTTTCTCTCTTGTAGTTCATTGCTTTTAATACGTATTAAAGCATTTTCTATAAGTTCCAAATCATCAGACTCTTTACATATCTTCTGAGCCTTTAATAAGTAAGTTCTAGCCATAAAATTATTATGTTGAGCTTCATAAGTAAGAGCTAAATTATAAAGAGTTTCATAACTTTTAGAATCCAATTTTTTATTTAACTCCTGTAGCTTATCTTGTGCTAAAGATATTTGTTGTTTATTCAGTAGTTCAACTATCTGTTCAAACTCTTTTTGATTTTTTTCTCCAAAACTCTCAGCTAACTCCTCTATCAAGGTTGCTTTTTGATATATATAGTGAGGAGAGAGGTCTTCAATCATCTCTTTTGCAATTATATTTGCAAGTTGGGTATTTACTCTTTTTTTCTCTTTCTCATAGTTTAAATTATTATAAAGCATAAAACCAAAATATGGTTCATTATATCTGTAACACTCGTTTTTATAATCACTTTTTGAGTAGATTTTAGAGAATATAACTTCATGTTTCATATTTAAAACTTTTACTTGGGTTTTAACTCTATAATCTCTTCTTTCACAAGGTATCAATAATCGTCTATATTCAATACAGTTACCTGTTCTTGCACCATTTACATACTCATATCTTACACATCTTGAACTAAGGCTTTCATCATAATAGATTCTAAAATCAAAAGATGACTCTAATACTTCCCCTGAAATTATTGCATCAACACCTTCATGGGTAGGTTTTATTGTAAATATTTTTTTATTGTCAACTTTTGCATTTACAAGTTGGGTTTCCAAATAGTTTGTTTGGTTTATATCATCATTTGTAAATTGTTCTAAGAAAACATTGCTTATATTTGTTCCACTTATCTCTGAAGGTTGCAAAGATTTTATAGAGACATATTTATTTGAGCAGCCAATAAATAAAAAAGGGAGTATTAAAAGTAAGTATTGTTTCATTATGTAATCCTTTATTGAATATATTTTACAGTTAATTTCTATAAAAAAAGTATTAATAAGTAAAAATTAAAGCTATTTTGAGATAATTATTCTTTAAGAATAAAAAGGATGGATAAAATGGATTTTTTTACTGCAGATTTATGTGATGAATATCCTGATAGAGTATATGTACTTGATGGTGCTTTTAAAAATTATGGTGCAAAAGAGAAAATATGTGGAACAGTTGTAACTGTTAAGTTAGATAAAAACAACTCAGAGTTAATTAAAATATTAAGAGATGAAGAGGGTAAAGGAAAAATTGTAGTTGTTGATGTGGAAGATGAATATTTTGCCGTTGTAGGTGAAAATTTAATGAAATTTGCCCATAAAAATGGCTATGAGGGAATAATCGTAAATGGTTATATAAGAGATACCTTTCAAATAAAAGATATTCCTGTGGCACTATTTGCTAGGGGAACTTGCCCTAGAAAATATATTCCTGTAACAAAAGCTGAAAGAGGAATTGAACTATCTTTTGGTGGAGTAAAATTTTGCCAAGGGGATTATATTTATGCAGATAGTGATGGAGTAATATTAACAAAAGAGAAAATTGTATAAATGTATATATTTGGATATGGCTCTTTAGTTAATATTAATAGTGCTCAAAAATCTTTTAAAAGAGTATTAAAACAAGAGGATTTTATTCCAGTGGTTTTAAAAGGCTTCAAAAAGGTTTGGAACTCAATAGAGTATATTCTTTTTGAAGATGAAAAGCAGATTTCAAATGGTATATTTTTGAATCTGCAAAAGGATGAAAAAAGCTCTACAAATGGAGTTTTACTACATATTAGTCAAGAAGAGTTTGAGCTTTTAAAATTAAGAGAAAAAAACTATTCATGTATAAAGCTAAATAGTGAAGATTTTATAGGTTTAAAAACAAAAGAGAAGATTTATACTTTTAGTACTACAAACAAAGAGAAAATTGCAACTTTGGGTGATGAAAATTGTTTTATTCCTAAAAACTACATATTTTTATTGGAAGAGGGCTTAAAAAATTACTCAAAAGAGTTTCAAGAAGAGTTTGTAAAGTCTTATTCAAATTATCCTTTTAAAATAAAAGAGGGTACTTATAAATTTTCAGACCCAATACAAAATAGATTTGCAAAAGATGGATTTAAAGATGAAAGCTAGTTGTTTAGTAATAAGTAAAGAGTTACAAACAAATAGTAGAGAAGAGGAGAAAAACAGTTTAGTACAAAAAACTTCAAACTCTTTGGAGATAGTTTATAACTATAATGATACTTTAGAAGAGTTTGAATATTCACTAAATGAGTTGTGTGGAAATTCCTCTTTTTTCTATAAGATGAAAAAAAGAGGTTCAGCTTATTTTTTGAGTTTTATCTCTGTTGTTGTAATTCTTTTTGCATTGATTTCCTCTTCTTTATATGAAGATATTGTTAAAAAGGTAATCTTTGAGTCACCTTTTCCTTGGAGTTCAAATGATACAATCTCTATTTTATTTGTTTTGCTTTTCTTTTTTGGACTTATTTTAATGCCTTCCATTTTAGATGGAGAAGGTTCAGAGTTTAAAGAGAGTCTAAAGGCGTGGATAAATAAAGATATAAGAGTATTAAAACGTTTGAAAGTGGCTTTAAACTCTTTGGATAAGAAATATAAAATAAAAATCTATAACATTGACTTATTGGAAGAGAATCATTGGATGTGGCGTTTAGTTATGCCAATAGTGATTAATCACTTTTCTTATATTGAAATCTATGTAAGAAATGATTTAAAAAAGAGAACCCAAAAGAGAGTTAAAGCTTTAGGTTGTTTAAGTTCAGATATAAAAACAACAAATGGTGTAGATAAACCCTTTTTAAACTATGAGCTTTTTTTCTCACAAAAAGAGGAGACTCTATACTCTTTAATGCAATTAAGTTCTACTAAGATAATAGGTAAAGATGAACAAGATATCTATATCTCTTTAGAACTTTTTGAGTATTGTGGACGAAATTTTTATGATCAAAAGAGTGAAAAAAATCAATTAATTTCAGGGTTCCAAAATTTTGTAAATAGATGTTTTGATGATTTTAAGCTTTTAAATCAGCATAAATCAAATCAGATATTTTTCCAAAAATGGGTCAAAATAGAGGAGCTGGAAGATGAAAGAAGAAGGCTTTCTTACTATCTAAGAAATCATATTGAAGAGTGTTTAGAGTATTTTGACAATCCAATTTCATTACTGATTTTATATTATTATGTAAAAGATATAGTTCTTGATGAAAAGAGAACAATAGCTATATTAGAAAAATTAATTGATTCAATAAAAAGAAAACAACAGTATGATTTAATAAATAACTATTGGTTTAAAATTGCAGGAGAGATGTTTGATTCAAATGATTTAGACAGTTTTATTTTGACAAATAACTCTATATATAGAAAACTTTCAATTGAGACACTAAATAGTTTGATATTTTTGTTTGAGAGAAATGGTAAGTTTGAACAAGCTTTACTTATTGCAAAATATCTTTACGAAATAAATCCAAATAAATACTCAATAGATATTTCATCTTTATATGAGAGACTAGGGGAGTTTGATAAGGCATATAACTCTTTAGTCTATAATGCAAAAGATAATACTAAACCAAATGATGTGGAAGTTAGATATTATCAAAGAAAATCATGGATAGTTGTAAGTCAGAGAAAAGAAGAGAAGAGAGAGGAGGGGAAAGAGGCATTAGGAAAACTATATGAATTACTCTTCTCTCATAAAGAGTTCAATGAACCACTCTGGCTTTGGCATTATTATAATATTAAAGCAAATTATGAAGAGTGGGATGAAAACTTTGATTTAACAATTGATAACTATTTAAAATGTTTAAGTATTCCTGCTTTAGGAGCTTTTGAATATGGTGCAACTTTTGTAAACACATCTATTGCTTATAGATTAAACTATATAAAAAGTAAAGACAAAAATATAGAGCTTATATCTAAATCTATTGAGTTGGGCTTTATAGGTATAAAACTAAAAGAGTCAGTTGGAGACAGAGATGAAATGCCTGTTGTTTTACATAATCAATGTTTAAATATTTTGTATAAACTGGTATATTTTGAGGACAAAAAACTATTAGATAGTGCTATGCTTTTAGTTTTAAAGGCATATGCGATATTAAGTGAAACAAAATCTAAAAAACGTTTAGGTATGATACTTACTGAGTTGATTCTTCTAAAAGCAATTAAAAATGAACCATATTCAAAAGAGCTGGAAGAATTAGAAAAACATTGGATAAATATGAATAACTATGAAAAAACTCAAGCATATAGTATATATTCACTTTATGAAGGAAAAAATATAGTAAAAAGAGTAGAGTGGTTAACCATTTAAGAGGGGATATAATGAATTATAGAAAAAATACGATAAATTTGACTGAAGGCAGTGTTGAGGAAAAAAGAGCAGAGATTAGGGAATATTTCCTCCAAACCTATGAATTAGATGAAAAAATTTTTGATTTATTAAAAGACAAAGAGTACTTATATAAACAACCAAATAGATTAAGACACCCTTTGATTTTCTATTATGGACATACTGCTACATTTTTTATGAACAAACTAAATATTGCTAATATTATAAAAAAGAGAGTAGATAAGAATCTTGAAGCAATATTTGCAATTGGTGTAGATGAAATGAGTTGGGATGATTTAAATAGTGAAAACTACTCTTGGCCAACCTATGAACAAACAAAGGCTTATAGAGATGAAGTAAAAGAGATTATACTTGATTTAATAGATAATATGCAATTTAGTATGCCTATTAATTGGGAAAGTCCTATGTGGATTATTCTAATGGGAATAGAGCATGAAAATATACATATAGAGACCTCTTCTGTTCTACTTAGAGAATTAAATATAAAATATTTAATAGAAGATGAACTTTTATTGTACTGTAATGAGTTTAGTAATAAATATCCTAAAAATGAGTTAGTTGAAGTACAAGAAGGGGAAGTTATTCTTGAAAAGAATCATGAAAATCCTGTATATTATGGTTGGGATAATGAATTTTCTTTTCATAAATCATACATTAAAGCATTTAAAGCAAGTAAATATTTAGTATCAAATGGCGAGTTTATGGAGTTTGTAAAAGAGGGTGGATATACAAAACTTCATTACTTTAGTAAAGATGGTCTTAAATGGCTTGATTTTAGTAAAGCAAAACATCCAACTTTTTGGATAAAAAAAGATGGCAGATTCTATTTAAGAGAGATTAATAGGGTTGTACCTCTACCTTTAAACTATCCAGTTGATATAAATGTATATGAAGCAGAAGCTTTTTGTAAATATAAAAGTGAAAAATTGGGCTTTGAGGTTAGACTTCCAAGTGAAGATGAATTTTATAGATTAAATGATTATGTTAAAGCTCAAGAGAGTGAGGCAAATATTGGTCTTAAGTTCTTTAATCAAACCCCTGTTGATAAGTATAAAATGGGAGAGTTTTATGATGTTATTGGAAATGTTTGGCAGTGGAGTATAACTCCAATTTATCCATTTGATGGTTTTAAAACCCATCCAGCTTATGATGATTTTACAACTCCAACCTTTGATGATAGACACGCTTTAATAAAAGGTGGTTCTTTTATTAGTTTAGGAAATGAGATTTTAAGAAGTGCAAGATATGCTTTTAGAAAACACTTTTTTCAACATGCAGGTTTTAGATATGTTCAATCAAACAATGATTATAGAACTAAACTAAATGATAATGTATATGAAACAGATGAACAAATTTCACAATATTGTGAGTTTCATTATGGAGCAGAGTATTATGGGGTTAAAAACTTCCCTAAAAACTCTGTTGAACTTCTAAAACCATATATAAAAGATTTGAAAAAACAAAAAGCACTTGATTTAGGATGTTCTGTTGGAAGAAGTTCTTTTGAGTTGGCTAAACATTATGATGAGGTTTTAGGTATTGACTTTAGTGCAAATTTTATAAATGTGGGAGTTAAACTTAAAAAATATGATTCTCTAACTTATAAGGTTACAACAGAAGGTAGTCTATTTGATGAAAAGACTATTTCTCTAAAAGATTTTGACTTAGAAGAGACAAAAGATAGGGTAACTTTTATGCAAGGGGATGCTTGTAATTTAAAAGATTTATATAGTGGATATGATTTAATTTTTTGCTCAAATCTTATTGATAGATTATATTATCCTCAAAAGTTTTTAGATGATATTCCAAAAAGAGTTAATAAAGATGGGCTTTTAGTGCTTCTTAGTCCTTATACTTGGCTTGAGGATTATACACCAAAAGCAAATTGGCTTGGAGGATATCTAAAAGATAATAAAGAGGTTAAAACTCTTGATACATTAAAAACAAATCTAGAAAAAGAGTTTGAGCTTCTTGATATTCTTGATGTACCTTTTGTAATTAAAGAGACAAATAGAAAGTTTCAACATACAATATCTCAAATGAGTATTTGGAAAAGAAAATAGCTATATAATAATCTATTTAATTATTTTACTGTAAACTATTTGAATGAATAGTTTACAGCTTTTTAACAATAAAAAAGAGACTTCTTTACTAATTATTCTTCTTACATTTTTGGCTTTTTTTAACTATTTTCATGAATATTTTAAATATAAAGAGTTTAAATCCGAAGAGATATATTCAGGGACTTTTCAGATTGTTAATATTTATAAAAAAGATGATTTTTTTGTTGTAAAACTTCAAAACTCCAATTTCTCTTTTTTTACTTCACTTGAACTTTTAGAAAATTTACACAAACTTGATTATATTGATATAACTTTTGTAACTTTGAATATAGAGTTTATAGATTACCTAAAAGGATTTTACAGTAAAAGTATATATCATGAAGAGCCTTTTTCAAAGCCTAGCATTAAAACAATTCTATATGACAAAATAAATCAAATTCATAAAAACAGTAAATTATCAGAGCTTTTTGCTGCACTTTTTTTAGCAATTCCGGCATCTAAGCAGAGTAGGGAATTTTATACAAATTGGGGAATTAGCCATCTAATTGCAATTTCAGGGTTTCATTTAGCTATCCTTCTTTTTATCTCCTATTGGTTTATATATCTAATCTATTTTCAAATACATAAAAAGTATTTTATATATAGAAATATTAAATTTGATGTACTGCTTATTTCAACTTTTTTTGCTCTTTTTTATCTTTATTTGACAGATTTAGTACCCTCTTTATTAAGAAGTTTTGTAATGTTTTTATTGGGAATTTTATTCCTTCGAGCAAATATAAAACTTTTATCTTTTAAGACTCTTTTTTTAACGCTTTTATTAATTTTGGCAATTTTTCCTAAATTTTTATTCTCAATCTCTTTATGGTTTTCAATTGCTGGAGTATTTTATATCTTTTTATACATAAAATATTTTAATAATTTTCCAAAAATTTTGTCAATAATCTTTTTTAATTTCTGGATTTTTTTTGTTTTTAATCCAGTTGTTCATTTTTTCTTTTATAATACAACCTATGAACAGTTACTTTCTCCCCTTATTACTATACTTTTTACTATTTTTTATCCCCTTGAATTATTTTTACATTTGCTTGGTTTTGGTGATATTCTTAATGATTATATTGTTATATTATTTGATTACAAATTTATAATTTTTGAGAAAGAGAGTAAACTATTTTTTTTCATTTTTTATATTTTATGTTCCATTTTAAGTATTTTCAGTAAAAAATTCTTTATAATACTAAACTTGCTTTTATTGATATTCAATATTAATATTTATATTTAGAGGTTTTGGTTATTTTTTTAAATCTGTATAAAAAATAATATTTATTTTTGAAAAATAATAAAAGTTTATGCTACAATAAAAATTATTTCTTTGTATAGGAAATTTTTTCCTTTTTTTGAAGTAAGGAGGGGATTATGTCTCAGTTACATGAGTGTACATTTAACAAAGATTATTTATCTGCTGCAACAATTCTATTTATTGAAAATAATGAGAAAATAAGGTCAGAAGCCACAGAGATTTTTACTGCTTTTTTCAGAAAAGTTTTAGTAGCAACTGATATTAATGATGCTATAAATATTTTTAAAGCAAATAGAATGGATATTGATATTATTTTAACTGATATTGATATGCCAGATTTTGGTGGAATTGTCCTGCTAGCTGAATTAAGGAAGATTGATTGGGATATACCAGTTCTAATATCTTCAAACTTTTCTGATCCTAATATCTTGTTAAAAGCTATTAAATTTAATCTTACTAACTATATTGTTAAACCAATACAATTAAATACAACTTTGAAAATCATGTCAGATATTATGCTAAAGAAGCAACAACAAAAAGAGTTAGCAATAAAAAATAATGAGTTAAGACAGTTTATGTCTATTTTAGACTCTTATAATATTATATGTGAGTTGGATCTGAATTTTAAAATCACTTTAGCAAACGACTCTTTTCTTATGAATTCAGGTTTTGAACTTGATGAGTTGATTGGATTGCATTTTAATAATAAAAATATCTTTAGACATTCAGATGTTCCAGATATTAAAATAAAAGAGATTTTGGTAAATGGTAAAACATGGGTAGGTTTTAGTAAAAAAATGACAAAAGCTGGTGAGTTTTACTATACTCATTCAACAATACTTCCAATTTTCTTTAATGATGGAAGAATTAAAAAATTTGTTGAGTTCTCAACTCTTATCTCAAAATATGAAAATGAGATACAGTCTTTACGGAAGCATATCTTTTTACTAAAAAGTGAAAATTTGAAGAATAATTCTGAGTTAAGAAAAGAGAGAGAACACTACTATAATATTGCACATAATTTACAAAGTCAAATGGATGAAAATGTAAATAATGCACAAAAAAATCTTTTTGAAGTATATGAATTAAAAAAACAAAATGCTATTTTAAGAGATAAACTCAAAATTCAAGAAAAAAGATTTGAAGAATTTCAAGCAACTATTATGAGTGGGAGATAGCACTTTAAATATTAGTAAACTCTTTTTTAGAGTCTATTACTTTTTTTAAGTATCTTCTTGTCTCCTCATAAGGTAAATCACTCTTTAATGTATTATAAACCTCAAGGGCAGATTTACTATTTATTATATTTACTGCTTTTGTTCTATTTTCTGAAAATGTTCTAAGTACGTTACCACTTCCTGTATTATATGCACTTATTACACAATACTCTTTTGATACTTCATTTTGTATATTTCCAAGATATTGATTATTTAACATTTTTAAATAAGCAGTGCCCAATTCAATATTATTTTGTGCATTAAAAAGATATGAAGTAGATGGTTCTGAATTTTTCCCTTTTACATATTCATAGGCGTCTTTTCCTGCACTACTTGGAACTATTTGCATAAGTCCATAAGCTCCTGCATTACTTACTGCAAATTGATTAAAATTACTCTCTGTTTTTATTATTGCATAAATTAAGTTTCTACTTACACCATATTTTTGTGAATATTTTTCAACGATTGGTTTTACTTTTGCAACTCTAATTGAAGTATGGTCTTTAACCATAGGGATAGTTACATAAGAGACATTTACCTCTTTTGATTCTACTTTTACCTTTTTTTGTTTGAAACTATTTTTTATTAGTACCTCTGCAAATCTATTTGCTCTCCACTCATATCGAATATCT
Source organism: Halarcobacter ebronensis (assembly GCF_013201825.1). Taxonomy (NCBI): domain Bacteria; kingdom Pseudomonadati; phylum Campylobacterota; class Epsilonproteobacteria; order Campylobacterales; family Arcobacteraceae; genus Halarcobacter; species Halarcobacter ebronensis. Next base: position 1,744,512 of record NZ_CP053836.1, on the reverse strand, counting down.
TTGTTTTGATCATCTTTTATCTCTCCTAGTAAATAAGGAGTAGAACCAAGTTTTATCTCACTTGCCCCAAACAAATCAGCAGCTCTTGGATCATCAGGAAGTAAAAGTGTAGTTACAATTGCATTTTGCAGACTATCTTTTGGATTTTTTTCATCTATTGTCTCTACTGTTACAATTCCATTATCAAAATCAATCAATGCTCTACTTTTGTAGTTTTGCATATACTTTACATACTCTTTTTGTTTTGGAATTTTAACATTATCATTTCCCCAATTATTGCTTATTTTTTCAATAAATGAAGATAATGCTTTAATATCTTTTGATAATTTTGTTGGGTTTGAAGCATAATTTATTGCTTTTGAAGTAGCAAGAGATTGTAGTGCAGCAGAGGGATCTTTACTAATTGCAGCCCTTGTGATGTTATAAACATCATTGACTCCACATCCTGTAAATAAAAAAATAGAGAAAAATATTAATACTTTTAATCTTGTCAAAATATTTTAGAACTTCATTTAATTTATTTTGATATTTTGGTATTTTTGTAATTCCATACCTATAGAATTTTTTCCATAATCCAATAAACTTTTTGATTCTTCAACTAATTCTTGACTTAGTTTAAAAATATCTTTCAGTTTATCTTCAATCTTTGCTTTATCAAAAATAGTTCCACTCATATTATTTGTTATATCTTTTATTAAATTTTGCAACTCTTTGAAAAGTTCTTGCATTTTATCTGCTGAGAAGTTTCTTTTACTAGCTTTTTCAAGATTCTTTTTTATTTGATCTATAATTTCATTCAGCTTCTCTTCTGTAATTTCATTTATACCTGAATTTATAATTTTTTTTATTTCTTTAAGCATTTGTTCAACAGGACTTTCTTCTTTTTTAGTGTTTACATTATTTGAACTATTCTTTTGACTTTCCTTTAGTGCTTCTGCAAAAGAAGCGTCTTTTTGTTCTGATTCACTTTTATTATTATTTATCATCTCGTAATTTTGATTTATCATTTTATTGTTAGATATTTCCATAAACTCCCCTTTATGTAGAATATCTTAATATTAACACAAATAACTTTTAAAAAGTTTAAAGATGTGCCATTTTATAAACCCTTTTAAGCTTTAATGAAAATCTTGTTATTATTTTTAACTTCATCAAAATAATCTATCATAAAAGATTATTGAACACTTTAAAACCCTAATACTTTCCTAGTTGGGCTTCAAAAAAAGCTCTGTTATAACTACTGTAGCTATTTAGACTACTTTTATTTTTGCTATTTCTATTTAAATTATATAACAAGTCCATACTATCATTTAAAATAGAGTAGAGTTCATCTTGCAGTTGTAAATAGTTTGATGGTTCAATATTTGATATTTTTTCATTAAATTCTTCAACTCTTTTTTGAATATCTTGAGCAGTGCTACTACTGTTTGTGAAGCTTGAGAACTCATTTCTTATACTGTTTTGAATACTACTTTTAATTTTTTGTAAAATTTGGTCAATTTTTTCTTGAGGTACTTTATAGGCTCTATCTTTTGATAACTCTTCAATCTCATTTTTCATAATGTTAATTAGTTCATTATTGCCATTTATCTGCTCTTGTACACCATTTTCATCTTTTATTTTATCTCTTAATGTATTTTCTAAATCATTTAAAAAAGAGCTATTGTTTTTTGTTGTCTCATTTTGTGTAGAGCTAGAAAGATTCTTATTTTGGTTTGAAGTTTCATCAATAGTCATTGCCATGGAGACTCCTTTAGTAGATAAAAAGATACTAGCACTACAAAGCTTTTATAAATATAAATGATAAGTATTAAATATAGACTTCATTTGATTTAATGAAAATCTTGTTATTATTGCATTGATATAATAAATCAAGGTGCTTTTTAATGGAAATGATTTTAAATGATAGTGATATGGTTGTTGGTGCTATTTTTGAAAATGGTACAATTCAAGACTATGTCAATAAAGAGAATACTTATGGTCTAATAAGATATGAAAATACAACTGCAAATTGGTTTTTGTACAATGATTTAGACTCTCCAACAGATATTAGAAGATTATATGAAAAGGTTATTGAAAAAGAGCACTTCATAAAAAATGATTTTGGTGAAGAGATAGTTCTATTTAACAAAGATGGTAAAATCTCTTATGAAGATTTAGTAAAAAAAATTGATGAATACTTAGATGACGAGATTATGTCTAGCTCATTTTAAAAGGATAAAAGATAAATAAATTTAGTGAATTTAACCTAAACGAATTAATACTAAAAGCTATTGAAAAGCAAGGGTATGATTCTCCTACAAAAGTTCAAAAAAAAGTTATACCAATTATTGACAAAGGTATAGATGTAGTAGCAGCCTCAAAATCTGGTACAGGGAAAACAGCAGCTTATATTCTGCCAATGATAAAAAAGATAAATTCAAATCTAAATTATAAAAATAGAGTTTTAAGAGGGCTTATTTTAGTTCCAACTAGAGAGTTGGCTGAACAAGTATCTAAAACACTTGCAGATTTAGGAGAATTTTTAAAACTAAAACATACAAAAGTAATTGGTGGAACAAGTAGAACTAAACAGATTCAAGTTTTATCTTCTGGAGTTGATATTGTTGTAGCAACAACAGGGAGATTATTGGATTTAGTAGGTGAAGGGTTTATAAACTTAGAATCAGTAAATTTTATAGTTTTAGATGAAGCTGATACTATGCTTGAGATGGGTTTTATTGAAGAGATAGAAAAGGTATTATCTTTATGCTCTCCTTATAGACAAATGGTTATGTGTTCGGCAACAATTTCTCAAAATATAAACAAACTTGCAAAAGAGTTTTTAAAAGATCCTGTTACTGTACAAGTTCATGATAGAAGAGACACTGTTCATCTAATAGAGCATTTTGCATATAAAATTGATAAAACGAAGAAAAAAGAGCTAGTTGCAAAACTTATCCTTGAATCTGGATATGAACAAATACTTCTTTTTGTAAACAAAAAAGATAGTGTTGATTCTGCAATTGAGTATTTTGGACAGTTTAAAATAAAAGCTGCTGCTATTCATGGTGGAATTGAATATAAACAAAGAGTTCAATCAATTAAAGATTTTAAGAATAAAAAAGTTCAAGTCTTAATTGCTACAGATATTGCTGGAAGAGGGCTTGACATAGAAAAACTCCCTTTGGTTATAAACTACTCTTTACCTGAAACAACAGACGATTTTACGCACAGAACTGGGAGAACAGGAAGAGCAGGGAACAGAGGTGAGGTTATTACTATTTTAACTACTGAGGATTATAATAGGTTTACAAAAATTGAGAGAGATTTAAGACTAAATGTAAAAAGATTGGTTCATGATGAATTCCCATTAAAAGATAGACAACCAAGACAAAAAGCTCAAGCTAAAAAGAAACTTAGTGAAATAAAGGGTAAAAAAACTCCTGTAAAAAAAGAGCCTCCAAAATCAAAGAAAACTACAAAAAGAGATGCAAATAGAAACTTTAGAAAGAAGTAGGTTAAACCTACTTTTTCTATTTTATAATTCCTAATTTATTTAAAAATAGTATTATAATTGCAATTGGAACAATATATCTAATTAGAGCAAGCCAAATTTTAAATACAATTTTGTTTATATGGATTGTAAACTTCTTTTCTAACTCTTGTTGATCAACAAAATATCCTAAAAAGATACAAGTAATAAAACCTGAAATCGGCATTGCAATTGATGAAGTTAAATAATCTAACCAATCAAATAGATTTTTTTCAAAGAAAGTTAAAAATTTTCCAAAATCTTCACTCATTGATAATAGAGCAAAAATCCCTAAAATGTAGAAAAATAGGCTACAAAGAATAGTTCCTTTTACTCTACTTACTTTATATCTCTCCATTAAATACATCAAAGGTGGCTCTAGCAAAGATACAGCAGAAGTAATACCAGCAAAAAGAAGAGCTACAAAGAAGGCACATCCAACTATTTGTCCAAAAATACCCCATGTAGAGAAGATTAAAGGAAGAGAGATAAATACAAGTCCAGGACCAGCTGTACTTTTAGCTCCAGCTGAAAATAAAAATGCAAAAATTATAATACCAGCAACAAGTGCTACAGCTGTATCAACAACAGCAACCATAATAGAAGATTTTACGAAATTTGTTTTTTTATCCATTGATGCTGAATATGTTATTACAATAGCCATCCCTAAAGATAGTGTAAAAAATGCTTGTCCAACTGCTGCAAGGATAGAGTTTTCATTAACTTTATCCCAGTTAGGCATAAACATAAACTCAAGAGCTTTTGAAAATGAATCAAGAGTAAATGAGTATATTAAAAGTCCAAATAAAATAAGTCCAAGTAGTGGCATTAAAATAAGATTGAGTTTCTCAATTCCCTCTTTAACACCTTTTACAATAATATATGCAACAGTTAAAGTAACTATTGTATGAAATAAAATTTGCTTGCCAATTTCCTTTGTAACTAAGTTATTAAATAGATTTTCTGCTTTTTGTATATCATTAGGGAAACCAGTAAAAGAGATTAGAATATAGTTTAAAATCCAACCTATGATAAATGCATAGAAAGAGAGAATTACAATACCTGTAACAATTTGAAACCCAGCAAACTTCCATGAGCTATTTTTACTTTTTGATACTATTTGATAGGCATCTGCAGCATTAACTCTTGCTTCTTTCCCTATATATGATTCAGCAATAAAAATTGTAAGACCAATTAGACTAACTGCAATTAAATAGATAAGAACAAAAGCTCCACCGCCATACTCACCAGTAATATATGGAAACTTCCAAATATTACCTAATCCAACAGCTGAACCAGCAGCTGCAAGTATAAAACCAATTCTTGAAAAATTATTCATTATTTAATCACTCCTATTTTATTAAGAAGGAGTATAGCAATTGCAAAAGGTACTAGGTATTTAACTAGAAAATACCAAATATCAAATACAATCTTAGGTGCATGTTGAGTAAATTTATCCCTCATTTTATTTTTATCTACAAAGTATCCTAAAAAGATACAAGTCATAATTGCCGCAATTGGCATTGAAATTGATGATGTTAAAAAGTCCATCCAATCAAAGGCATTTTTTCCAAAAAATGTAAGTGAATCTTTAAATGAGTTTGACATTGATAAAAGTGCAATAATACCAAGTGAGTAGAAAATTGAACCACAAATTACTACAGCTTTTTTTCTTGTCATATTAAATCTTTCTATAAAGAGCATTAAAGGTGGCTCTATCATAGATACAGCAGAAGTTATTCCTGCAAAAAGAAGAGCAGTAAAAAATGCAATAGCAATAATATTTCCTAAAACGCCCCATTGTTGAAAAATAACAGGTAGTGAGATAAAAACAAGTCCTGGTCCAGCACTACTTTCTGCTCCCGCTTCAAAAAGGAAAGCAAAAATTATAAGACCAGCAATAATAGCTATAATCGTATCAACAATTGCAACATAAAGAGATGACTTTATAAAGTTTTCATTTTTTGGTAATGAAGCGGCATATGTTATGATTGTACCTATTCCAAGAGAAAGTGTAAAAAATGCTTGTCCAAGAGCTGCAAGAAGAGCATTCTCATCTATTTTATTCCAATTTGCACTAAACATAAACTCCACTGACTTTGAGAAACTATCTAAATTTACTGCATATATTAAAAGTCCAAAAAGGATTATACCAAGAAGAGGCATTAAAATTAGATTTATCTTTTCAATTCCCTCTTTAACTCCTCTTAAAACTATAAAAATAGTAATAAGTGCAATAATAGTATGGAAAAAGATTTGTAATTCAATTTTTTCAGAAACAAGGCTATTAAAGTAGCTCCCTGCTAATTCACTACTCTCTGGCAATGAAGCAAAAGAGATAAAAATATAGTTTAAAATCCAACCTAATACAACAGAGTAAAAAGAGAGTATAATTAAACCTCCAAATACCATAAAACCACTATATTTCCAATTTGAATTTTTACTTTTTGAGAGCTTTACAAAAGTTGAAGACACATTTGCTTCTGAAGTTTGTCCTAAATATGATTCAGCAATAAAAACTACAAGTCCAATAAATACAATACAAAGCAGATACACAATAACAAATGCTCCACCACCATACTCACCAGTAATATATGGAAACTTCCAAATATTACCTAATCCAACAGCAGATCCCGCTGCTGCGAAGATAAATCCTAAACGTGAAAATTTATTCACAACAATTCCTTAATACTTTTTTGTAATTATAGTATAATATTTATGAAAGTTTTATGTAACTTATTTTAACCTAAAACTTTATCTAAACTATATTTCATATCTTCATCAAGCTCTAAATTTGTTCTCATCCAATTTAGATAACCTGGATCCTCATTTGCAACCTCTGCAATATCTCTATTTTTATATTTACCAAATTTGAATGTTTTAATAAAAACAGGAGTTTTGGTTAAAGTTACAAGTTTTTCCATTGGATTATAATCTGGATAGATCTCTCTACATTTACTAACAAGTTTTGATAAAAAGAGTTTCATAACAAGTACATCACCAATTGCATCATGGGCTTTAATAGTTATATTATGTTTTGCCGCCTCTTTCTCTTCAGTTTTATAAAGCTCTAAAGCATATCTTAAATATTGAAGTCTATGGTATGGCATTTGGGGAAAAAGATGTTTTGCACATCTTAAAGTATCAATAACTTGGTAAGCATTTACAAATCCCTCTTTTTCTATCATTGCCATATCAAAACTTATATTATGTGCAATTAGATAGTTTTCTGGTGAGTTAAGCTCTTCTAATTTTTTAAAAAAAGAGGTTTCATTAGCTTTTGATTTTCCTTCAAGCAAATTTGGAGTGATATTATGAACTTCCATTGCCTCAATCTTAATTTCAACATCTGTAGAACAAAATTCATCAAAAGCTTCTACATTTCCTTTTTGGTCAACTACCATAGCTCCAAACTGGATTACTCTGTCTTCCTCTTGATTTCCTGTAGTTTCTGTATCAAATAGTACGTAATATGGCATAATATCTCCTTTTTATATAATTAACATTCCATCACCATAAGAGTAGAATCTATATCTCTCTTTAATGGCTTCATTATAGATTTCTAAAGTCTTTTCTAATCCTACAAATGAGGCAATAAGCATTATTAGTGTTGATTTTGGCAAGTGAAAATTAGTAAGCAAATAATCAACTTTTATTGGCTTGTTTAGTGGATTTAAAAATAGATCACACTCACCTTGAATTTTATTTGTTCTTGCATAATATTCAATTGTTCTTGTAACTGTTGTTCCAACTGCCAAAACTTTTTTTGCTTTATCTAAAGCTTTTTTTGCTTCAATTCCTATCTCAAAATATTCACTATGCATTGGATGTGAAAGTATTTCATCCACATCTACAGGTTTAAAAGTACCAGCTCCCACATGTAAAGTTAGATAATTTATAGGAAAATTTTGATTAATTTTCTCTAATAACTCTTCAGTAAAATGTAAAGATGCAGTTGGTGCGGCAACTGCTCCATAATTTTTTGCAAAAAGAGTTTGATAGTCTTGATTATCTTTATCTTCATCTTCTCTATTCATATATGGAGGAAGAGGAAGATGTCCAATTTTATTTAAAATCTCCACAAGTGATAGAAAATCAAGCTTTTTATCTTTTTGAAAAAAGTGTACAACTCTACTTCCATCTTCGTTTACTTCAAGAACTTCTACACTTAAATCATACTCAAAAAATAGTTTTGTACCGACTTTTACTTTTCCTCTTATCATTACAAGATATCTATCCATAAAAAGAGGTTTATTAAACAATAGTTCAACTCTTCCCCCTGACTCTTTTGTTCCAAATATTCTTGCTTTTATAACTTTTGTGTCATTTAAAAAAATAGAACTATCTTTTGGTATAAAATCAAGAAGATTTTTAAATGTAGTATGAGTGATTTTATTTTCTACTCTATTATAGACTAAAAGTTTTGCACTATCAGCTGGATATACAGGATGGGTTGCTATGAGCTCTTTTGGTAAAGAGTAATCATAGCTTGAAGTCTTTAGAGGGTTTAGTTCCTTATTCTTCATCATCAACAGGTGCTGCTGGATTGAATATTTTTGCAATATAGATTGATACTATATATAGTAAGATTAGTGGACCAGCCATTAAAAATTGTGTTAATACATCAGGTGGAGTTAAAAGTGCAGCTAATATAAAGATAAGAACAACTGCATATTTAAAGAAATCTTTTAACATCTTATCATCAACAAGTCCAATTTTTGCCAAGAAAAATGTAATAACTGGTAACTCAAAAGCTACTCCAAAACCAAATAGAAGTTTTGTAAAAAAGCCCACATATTTTCCAATACTAGGAAGAACTGTTACAACAGCTGAACCAAAGTTGATAAGAAAATCAAATCCAAAAGGAACAACAACCCAATATGCAAATGAAGCACCTATTAAAAACATAAGTGTTGCAAAGAATACAAATGGAATTACAAGTTTTTTCTCATGGTCATAAAGCCCTGGAGCCAAAAATAGCCATAATTGCCAAAAAATCACAGGTAATGAAACAATAAAACCTGAGAAAAATGCAACTTTTAGTGCTGTAAAGAAAGTCTCTTGAATCTCAACTGCAACCATATGAGAGTTTGGAGGAAGAACAGCTTCAACAGGAACCATCATCCACTTTAAGATTGGTTCATAAAAGTTAAAGCATACAAAAAATGCAATAATCAGACAAATAGCTGAGTTAATAAGTCTCTTTCTAAGATCTGCAATATGCGGTTTTAAATCTTCAAACATTATTTAGTTTCCTCTGTATTATCAAAATCTTCAAGTTTTATTTTAAACTTATCTTCCGCTTGCGTTGTCTCTGGAGTCTCTTCTTTACTCTCTTTTTTTTCTTTTTTCTTTTTAGGTTCTTTTAAAGAGACAGTTCCTTCATTTTTCTCTTCTGTATCACTCTTTTTTGTTTTATCTTCATTTATAATATCATTTAAGCCTAAATCAACATTCTCTTTTAGGTTTAAAGTTGCTTTCGCACTCTCTATTTGAGCTTTATATTTTGCTGCTTCCTCTTTCATTTCTGAAATATTTAGTTCATTATCAAGTGTAGATTTTGCATCTTCAATACCAGATTTAAACTTTTTTAAAAACTTTGCAATCTCTACCATAGCTGTAGGTAGCTTTTCCGGTCCCAATGCAATAATTGCGATTACAGCAATTAATAGGATTTCCATAAAACCCATTCCAAACATATCATTCTCCGATTCTTTTTTAAAGGTAAAGATTTTACCTAATTTTTGTTAAAATTTGCCATTATTTTAAAAAGGATTAGAATGAAATTATTAGTTTTACTTGTAATAGGAGTTATTCTATATTTTATTGCAAGAAATTATAAAACAGAGAAATTTGAAAATATTAAATTAGATATAAAAGAGAGATTTAACGGTGATTTAATGAATCACGAAGCAGGGCTTTTAATTGCTTTAATGGCAAAAGTAGCAAAAGCTGATGGTCAAGTAAGTGAGTTGGAAGCTGAAATGTTAAAACACACTTTTACAGATATCTCAAGCCATTTTGAAAACTCTTCTGAGATAAGAGAAAAACTAAAAGAGATATATGAAAAAGAGAAAAATAGTTTTGATAACACAATCTCTATTTGTGAAAAACTATATAAAATTACAAAACATGATTATGTAAAAAGAGTAAAAATCTTAGAGTATCTTTTAAATTTGGCATTTATTGATAAAGAGTTTTCAAAAACTGAGTTTATGATAACTGAAGATATATCAAATGCGTTACAGATTAAAAAAGCAGATTTTGAAACTCTTGTTAATAGATTTGAAAACTTTTATAGAGACCAAAAAAACAGTGAGGCACTATCTCTTGATAAGGCTTATGAAGTGCTTCAATCAAGTGCTAATGATGATGATAGCACTTTAAAGAAAAATTATAGAAATCTTGTAAAAAAACATCATCCAGATATTATCTCAGGGCAGGGGGCTTCTCAAGATATTATTGATCAAGCAACCAAAAAACTTCAGGAGATAAATCAAGCTTATGAACTTGTAAAAAAACATAGAGGTATTTAGTTTGTTAAAAGATTTTGAAGATAGTTATGAAGTGTGTACTTGCAAAAAAATCAAACTAAAAGAGTTGCTAAAAGTAATAGAAGAAAAGAATTTGAAAACTTTAGGAGCCATTCAAGAGTTTACTTTGGCTGGAACGCAGTGTAGAAATTGTATTATGGCTGAAGCAGATTTTGGAAAAATTAAAAAAAGAGTTTATTTAAAAGATATATTAAAAGAGGTATTAAATGGCTAAAAATTTTCCACACTCTTTTGAAGTATGTAGATGCAGAGCTGTAACTCTAGGAGAGATTATTCATGCAATTAAAGAGCGAGGTGCCAACTCAATTGAGAGCATTGGTGAGCTTACTGATGCAGGAACTAGCTGTAAATGTTGTCAAAGTGAAGAGAAAGATATTGGTGAAGAGAAGATGGAATTATATATAAAACAGATAGTGGATAAATTTGTAAAATGAGTGAAAAAGAAGAGTTAATTAAAGATATAAAAGAGTTGATTTCAGTTGATGGTAAAGAGACAATTGATATTAATCCAAATTATTTAGAGTATTTTCAAGTTGAGGAGCTTATTTCAATAAAAGAGAAACTTTTGTCACGAAAAAGCAAAATAAAAGAAACTACTTTGTTATTTTTAGATGAAATTTATGAAAAAACAAAGGAAGAATAAAATATAATTAAATGGTTAGCCCAAAACAAAGGATATGAATGATTAATTGGGAAAAAATAAAAATACAATTAATAGATTTTTTAAAAACAGAACTTAACAAAACTGGACTTGAAAGAGTTACCGTTGGTGTTTCAGGTGGACTTGATTCTGCCGTTGTTTCTGCTTTATGCAAAGAGGCTTTTGGTGACAATATGAGCGCTGTTCTTATGCCTTCACAATTCTCTTCAAAAAGTAGTGCTGAAGATGCAATAGAACATTGTGAAAAGTTTAATATAAAATATGAAATAAAATCAATTGCTCCTATGGTAGAAGCCTATATTGAAAATATGGATGAAGATAGACTTAGAATTGGTAACTTTAGTGCAAGAATGAGAATGTCTGTATTATATGATACATCTTCAAGAGATAAATCAATTGTTGTTGGTACTTCAAATAAGAGTGAAATTCTTTTGGGGTATGGAACAATTTTTGGAGATATAGCTTGTGCAATCAATCCTATTGGAGAGATTTATAAAAGTGATGAATTCGACTTCGCTAGATATTTAGGTGTTCCTGAAACAATTTTAAATAAAAAGCCAAGTGCCGATTTATGGGAAGGTCAAAGTGATGAAGAGGAATTAGGTCACTCATATAAAGAGATGGACGAGGTTCTAAAACTTTTAGTTGACCAAGGTAAATCAAAAGAGGACGTTATGGCTTTGGGACATGATGAAGCTTTAATAGATAGATTAGTTTACAGAATGAAAGCAAATGCGTTTAAGGGTAAATTACCTGTAATAGCAAATATCAAGTGGAGTTAAACAATGAAAGAGAACACGAAAGAGATATCATTTTATCAATCATCAATTGGTGAAGAGGAGTTAGCTCAGATTAAATCTGTTCTTGAGCTTAATAAAGATCAAAACAAAGTTATTGAGTTTGAAGATAATATGGCAAATTTTGTTGGTGCAAAATATGCGGTTGCAACTTGTAATGCGACAGCAGCTATTCATTTAGCTCTTAGTGCAATAAAACTAAAAAGAGGTGACAAAATTTTAATGTCTGTTAACTCTTTTGTTAATATCCCTGAGGTTGTTAGACATTTTGATGCAGAACCACTATTTATTGACATAAATACAGAAGATATGAATATTGATGTAAATAAGTTTGAAAAAGCTTTAGCAGAGAATAAAACAAAAAAACTAAGAGGTGCGATTATAACTTTTGTAGCAGGTCAAACACCTGATTTAGATAGAATTTATGATATTGCTGAGAAGTATGGAATTATCCTTATTGAAGATGCAACTTGTGCTTTAGGAGTTACATACAAGGATGAGACAGTAGGAAGTTTAAGAGCAGATATGACTATTTTCTCTACAAACCCTTCAAATGGTAAATACTCTGTAAGTAGATCAGGAATTATTGTTACAAATAATCAAGAGATAGCGGAACGTGCAAAACTTTTAAGAACCCATGCTATTACAACTACTTATGATGATTTTGGAAACTTAGATTATATTTATGATGTGGTTGATATTGGACATAAATATGATATTTCTGAACTTGATGCAGCATTTTCACTTGCTCAACTTAAAAAAACAAATAAGTTTATTAAAAGAAGAAAAGAGATAGCAAAAATTTATAAAGATAGATTAGCTGGAATTAAACACGTAACTATTCCAGTTCATAAAGATGAGCATATTTTCTCTCAATTTATTATCAAAATTTCTAGAAATAGAGATGCTTTTGCTAGAGCATTAAAAGAGAGAGGAATTTCAACAGGGCTAAACTATATACCTCTACATCTTTTATCATACTATAAAAGTAAATACTCTATTAAAATTACAGAATATAGTTCTGCGCTTACTTCTTATCAACAAATTCTTTCGATACCTATGTATCCAGGACTTACTGATGAAGAGGTAAACTATATTTGTGACCAAATTATAGAAATAGCGGCAGATTGGGTATAACTTTTGAGACAAAAGCTATATTTATGGGTAGAAGATTATCTCTTCTTCCCCAGCTTCTTTCAAAGAATAATCTCTTTTATACTACTTCCTTTAACATTTATATATATGTTGATAATTGCTTTAAAACGAGCAAGTGCAAAATCAATTGATTTTGGAATACCTGTGATTTCTATAGGTAATTTAATTATTGGTGGAAGTGGGAAAACTCCATTGACAATAGAGCTTGCAAAAAAATATGAAGATGTTGCTGTTATCTTAAGAGGATATGGAAGAGAATCAAAGGGTTTATACATAATTTCACAAAAAGGTGAGATAAAACAGAGTGTTAAAATAAGTGGAGATGAAGCTATGCTTTTAGCTAAATCTTTACCAAATGCAACTGTAATTGTAAGTGAAGATAGGAAAAAAGCTATTTTAAAGGCTAAAGAGTTAGGTTGTAAAATAGTTTTCTTAGATGATGGGTTTTCTAAGTATGATATTAATAAATTTGATGTTTTAATTAGACCAAAAATTGAGCCTACAAATATCTTTTGTATTCCAAGTGGCGGATATAGAGAACCAAAGATGGCATATTCATTTGCAGATTTGGAACTAAAAGAGGGAGTAGATTTTGTTAGGGTTGTTAGTTTTGTAAGAGAAGGGGAAGTATTAAATGTATTACCAAAAAATCTTTTACTTTTGACAGCCATTTCTAAGCCAAAAAGACTTTTAGAATTTTTACCTAAAGAGACCATTATGGAAGCTTTTGAAGATCATCATCGTTTTACACAAGAGGAATTGGATACTATAAATGCAAATTATAGTGATTACACAATAATCACAACGCAAAAAGATTTTGTTAAACTAAAAAATCTCAATATAAAAAATCTTATCTTAATGGATCTCTCTTTAGAAATTTTAGAGGCTAAAAAATTAGAATCTATTGATACTTATATAAACTTTTATAAATAATTAAACTATTTTTATATTATTTTTTATAAAAAATTATGTTTATAATATGTGAATATTGATAGTAATTATTAAAACTAATTTTAAGAATTAATTGATAAAATTCTATCCCTCAGGAAAACACAAGGATAGATATGAACAAAAAATTAATCATGGGACTCACAATCCCATTATGTTGTACATTATTAAATGCTTCGGAAGAGCTTGATGATGTTACGGTTGTTGGAATACAAAATTCCTATTATGAAGAGAACTCTTCAACTGCATTAAAGAGTGATAGTAGTGATAAAGAGACCCCTTATTCTACAACTACTACAAATAAAACTCTAATAGATGACCTTCAAGCTTTAAGATTAGAAGATACCTATGATTATACAACAGGTGTTACAAAAATAGGGCAGAGTGCAGATAGTATAACTATTAGAGGTTTTGATATTGATTTACAAAATATTCAAGTTGATGGTTTACCAGGATTGATTAGTAGATTTGGTTCACCAAGTACTGCAAATGTTGAAAAAGTTGAGATTCTAAAAGGACCTGCATCTGTATTATATGGAAATATGGAGGCAGGTGGTTTTGTAAATATTATTACTAAAAAACCTCAAGCTGAAAACAAAGTTACAATAGAGACCTCTTATCATTCTTATTTATCAAATAGCTCAAAATTGGGTGAAGATAATGGATTTACAACATCAGTTGATGCAACAGGGACTATTACAAATGGTCTATACTATAGATTTATTGCTGTTGGTGAAAATATTGACTCATATAGAGGAAATGTTGGAAATAAAAACTTATATGTTTACCCAAGTTTATTATGGGATATAGATGATAATACCTCATTATTACTGGCACTAGAGTATGGAAAAGAGGATGGTGATGCAGATGATGGACTATTTGTAGCTAACCATGATATCGCAACTGCAGCTGATATTACAACTGTTTATCAAGATGATGGTGATTATGATAATGATGAAGGGACAGCGATTAATTTAAATCTTGAACACTATTTTGTAAATAATTCTGTTCTAAATGTCTCTTGGCGTTCTGTATTCCACAATGATGAAAGAGCACTTAATGAAAATAGAACTGTAAATCAAGCAGTAAATGTTGAAGATACAACTCTAACTAGAAGACATAGGGATCAAAGCAATGACAGAGATTGGCACTCATTTGATGCAAATCTAAAATTCAAAGCTTATACTGGTTCAATTGTTCATAATCTTACAACAGGAGTTTCTGGTGCATATAGAGAGACTGATTATGATAGAATTGCATTTGGAGGAAATCTTACACCAAATATAAATATTTATAATCCCTCTCATGTAAGTACATATACTTCAGTTGAAGGAAATAGAAGAAAAACAGAGTACTTAAGTGGTGCAATTTATGCCCAAGACAAAATGAATCTAACTGATGATTTGATTTTTGTTACATCAGGAAGAGTAGATAGAACAAAAATAAATTATTATTGTTTAAGGGGTTCTTGTGCAGATGATAACACAACATATTCAACTAACTTTGTTGGTTCTTTAGGGTTAGTTTATAATATAAACCCTTTTGTATCTGTATATGGAAGTTTTGGGCAAAGTTATAACCCTGAAACAGCTGAAAGAGTTGATGTAGACGGTAATGGTTTGGACTCAGAAAAATCTAAACAGTATGAAGTTGGTGCGAAATTTAATATAAATGAGAAATTGAATACAACACTATCTTTTTATAAAATCAATAAAGAGAATGTTGCAGAAAGCAATGGTTCTTATTATGTATTAACAGGGGAAGTTGAAAGTAAAGGTATTGAATTAGATGTTCAATGGTTACCAACTGAAAATTGGCAGTTTAAAGCAGGATATGCACTTAACAACGCAGAGTATGTTGCAGGTAGTTCTTTAGGTGAGAAACCTTCAAATACACCAAGAAATACAGCTTTTGTATTTACAAGATATAATATTCCAACAAGGGTTTTCAATGGTGTTTTAGGATTAACATCTGGAGTTACATATAAAGATAGTGTATTTACAAGCTCTTCAGAATCTACAAGAGTTGAATTACCCTCATATGCAAGACTTGATTTAGGTGTGCACTATGATGAAAAAGATTGGAGTCTATCTCTAAATGTTCAAAATGTTGCTGACAAAAAATATTATGAGTATGGTTCAAATGATTATAGTATCTATTCAGGTGAACCAAGAAAAATTGTTCTTACATTCAAAAAAAGTTTTTAATAGAGTTTTATGAAAAAGTCATTAAGCAATATGATGCGATCTCTTCATAGGGATTTAGGATATTTCTTTATTGGAGTTACATTGCTTTACTCTATTACAGGTTTTATCCTTTCAGCTAGGAGCCTTGGTTGGTTTAAAGTTGAATATAATTTTACAACGTTTATTTCAAAAGATATTCAAAAAGATCACTTTAAAAAGCAACTTATTGTAGAAGCAAAAAATGGAAAGTTTGATAAGATTTATACAAAAGAGACTTTTAAAGCAGTGGAAAAAAATATAAAAAATTTGGAGTATAAGGGGGAAGAAAATTATATTTTACATTTTAATAGAAGTGGAAAATTTGATATAAAATATAATCAAATAACAGGTGAATCTCAAATAAAATATAAAGATTATCCACCATATTTAAAATTGTTTACAAACACCCATATGACAAATAATGAAAATGTATGGTTTTATCTTGCTTTAGTTTATAGTGTAGTATTGGCTTTTTTTGCCATCTCTGCTATGTTTATTGTAAAAGGAAAATATGGTTTTAAAAGAAGAGGGGTTTATCTTACCTCTTTAGGGTTTTTAACTGTGTTTATTTTTATATATTTTTCTTTTTATAATTAATTTTTATGAAGTCTAAATTTTGAATTTTTCAAAAAGTTCAGTTTTGTCTTTTTCAATTTGGACTTCATTAAATATAACCCTTTTTTTAAACTTTCCATAAAGTTTATATTGGAACAAAATTCCAATAACTCCTAAGATAGCAAGGTAGAGCAAAAGATATGATAACTCTTTTGTAAAATAATCAAATAACATGGCACTTAAACTTCCCATAACTATTGCTAAAGATATCATAAAAGAGCGAAGCATTAAATAATCCTTTAATACAATATTTTCATCTTGCATAAAGTCAACAGTATGGATTCTTGCAACTTCAAAGGTTATTGCTTGGATTGTAAAGATTGTTAGAATTAAATAGGTAAAAAATATAATTGAAGTTGAAAAAAAGATATAACTTCCAATTTGTATCATATCCAAAATAATTGTAAAAAGATAAATATTATAGATTCTAATATTTTTGAAAAGAGGGTGTATAAAACCATCTAAAGAACCTAGAAGCATAAAAAAGCTGATCATAAATACAGGAAGAAAAGTCCCTTCTAATTTTGTAACAAAAGGTATTAAAGTCCAATCTATATATGTTGTAATAAATAGAACTATTGCTTGGATTTTTAAGAATTTACTTTTTTTTACTTCTTTGAATATTGAGATATAGTGTTTATAGGCCATTTTCGTAATCTTGTAGTAATTTATTTGGAAGTATACTACAAAATTAAGAAAACCTGATTTAAGAGATTACTTTATAATATGCCCTACAAATTTAGACATATTATTTAAAATTTTTTCACCTCTTCTAAAGCCTAAAGCACAAGCTTCATAAGCATAGAAAACACCAGCTTGGTAAGAGTTTCCTTCCATATCTTTTGGAAGTTCCACATACTCTTGATAAATAGCTCTATGCCCTTCATACTCTCCACTTGTTTCTAATTCAATAGAGCCATCACTATTTATAATTTTAATATTTGCTCCTTCTCTTCCAAAACATCTTTTTTCAACCTGTTTTTTATTCTCTAATGGTTCAAAAGAGGTCTCTAAAAGAAGTGGATGGTTTGGAAAAAGATCCCAAAGAATTTTCATAAAACCTTTTGATTGGAACATTAAAGTATATGCAGGATTAAAGATAATTGCTTTTTTCTCTTTTACTATTTCAGTTAAAAGAACTGCAAGTTCTCCCTCTTCAATAGCTATATTTTCCCAAGGAATAAGTTTAAACCAAAATTCAAAAGCTTCCTCATCTTTAAAAATACCTTCATCACTAAATTGAACATTTTCAATATATTCGAAGTCTGTATTAAATCCAGCCTCACTTGCAATATGTTGTAAAAGTTTTGTTGTATTTATATCTTCACTTGAACTAGATATTGAAGAGAAGAGTATTTTCCAATTAAGTTTTGAGTAGTACTCTTCAAATTTGTTTGTGTCTGTATCAAGGGTGATAATTCTTTTAAAATTCTCTTTTAATGCTTCATACAAATTATTAAATTGACTTACATTTTCAAGGTTATTTGCTTTTAATAGTGCCCATTGAATAATTGCTGTTTCAAAAAGTGAAGTTGGTGTATCTGCATTAAACTCTAATAGTTTAATTGGTTTCCCATCTACTCCTCCAGCTAAATCAAATCTAGAGTATAAATGCCAATGAACATCATTTTCCCATGACTCTTTTATAATCTCAACTAAGTTAAAAGGTATATTTATCTCATGGAATAGGTTGTTTTCTATTACATACTCTCCAGCTTCACAAAACATATCATATAGTTCATTACAAGCTTCATAGTAAGTATTAGCTTCCTCTTCACTAATCTCCACAACTTCATTTGCCACATAAGAGCTGTTATCAATATCCGTATGCCATACAAAACCAATCGATTCTAAATAATCATTGGTTAATGGTTGTAATTTTTTTAGTTTCATTATTAACCACCAAACGAAGAAGAGCCACTTCCAGAGAAAGAGCCAGATTTAGAGCTTCCCGAACTACTTCCAAAAAAGCCAGTTTTTTTAGTACTACTTGTAGAAGTTGAAGGAGTTTTACTAAATGAACTTTGAGATCTACTATATGTTTGTGGTGATTTATATTGTGCAGATCTTTGATTTTGATAGTTTTGATTGTTAAATAGTTTATTTCCTATCCATGAACCAAGCATTGCTCCTGCAATAGATGATAATAAAACTCCTCCAAGCCCCATATCACTACTCATTTGTGGATTTGTTAAGCCTGAGGTTCCTGCATCAATTTTTGCTGCCTCATCTTTAACTAACTTATCAATCTCTTCTTGAGATAAAATTCTTTCAGTTCCATCTGGGCTTCTTAAAACAATTGTATTTTTTGAAGCAGGAAACTCCTCTGCAATTTTATATTTTCCCTCTTCTGTTTGTTCAATAATTACAAAAGCTGCTTGTTTTTGACTAGCTTGTGAAAAAGCATCACTTTGCCCTTGATTTTGATTATTTGAACCTTTGTTATCACAACCTGTAAGTCCTGAAATCAAAAATGCACCAAGTCCACCAATAACAGCATAATTTGCAAATTTCTTAATATTTTTATTTTTCAATTTTATAATCCTTCTAAATTTTAAAGTAAATATATTACTAAATATTTCAATAAATTTTGATGAAAAAGAAAAATTATAGATAGATAAAGTTGAATATTACTTTTTGATATTAAGAAGTTTTTTTAATAATTTTTGGTAAAAAATAGAGTAACTTCTTTTACGAGGGTTTGATATGTCAGAAAATAAGATATATATTATTGGTGATGTTCATGGCTGTTTTAAAACCCTTATAGCTTTAATAAAAAAACTTCCCAAAAATGCAAGAATCTGTTTTGTTGGTGATTTGATTGACAGAGGTTCAAACTCTTCTAAAGTTGTTGATTTTGTTAAAAAAAACAATTTTGACTGTGTTTTAGGAAATCATGAACTTTTTATGATTGAAGATACTCCTAAAATACTTGAAAACAGAGATTATATGCTTGAATCAAAATGGATTCAAAGGGCAGGGGGCTACTCAACTTTAAAATCCTATAATAGAATAGATAAAATCCAAAGTGATGTGGAATATTTTAAAAACTTACCCCTATTTATTGAGTATAAAGATATAAAAACTAAAGATGGCAGATATTTGGTTGTTTCCCATTCAAGTGTTGAAGAGAATTGGAAGTTTAGAGATTATCCAATAGACTCTTTTGAGTATGAAGAGTTTAAACATAGCACACTATTTTCCAGATATAAAAACTATGACAACAAAGAGATATATAATGTATATGGACATACCCCAACAACAGAACCAATAATCAAAGAGTTTAGAGCTCAAATTGATTTAGGATGCTGCTACTCAAAAAATATAGGTTTGATCCCAAGGCTTTGTGCTTTGGAGTTTCCATCTTTAGAGTTAATAACGCAGGAGAATATTGAGGATTAAAATTTACTAAAGTTATAATATACTTCCATTATGATTATTATAGATTTTGAAACAAATACAATGAATCCCCAAGATGTTATTGAAGCAGCAGCTGTGAAGTTGGAATTAGTTAACAATGAATTTAAAGTTGTAGATAAATTTCATAGATATTATCTTTCACGATATCCTGTAAATCCTTACTCATATGAAGTTCATAGATTAACTCCTGAAAAAATTCTTGCCCATAGAAATGGTGCTAGTTATAGCTCATATTTTAGTGAAGATCTAGAGTTTATAGAGTTTTGTAGAGGTGTTAAAACTCTTATTGCACACAATATAAATTTTGAATTAAGACATTTAGAAGGATTAGTAAGATTTGAAAAACATTTTTGTACTATGAAAGAGAATAAAAATATAGTCAAAGCAATAAATAGAAATGGAAGTATAAAAAATCCAAAATTGGATGAGACTTGCCTTTTTTATGGAATTGATTTTGATCCTTTGTCATATCACAGTGCAACATATGATGTAAGTAAAACCTATGAAATTCTCAAGAAGATGAATAAGAGTTTTTAGTAGTTTTTTAATTTAACTCATTTTTTATAACTCAATATGTAAAATTTAATAGTTGTGTAAAAATATATGATTTTTAAGGATTTCTTTGGGAAAAAAAGAGATAGTAAATCGAGTTTTTCTTTTTGTTCTTTTTATAGTATGCGAAGCAGGGCTTATCTTGCAAATAGACAAGTATTATGATGATAAAAAAGAAGAGCTTCTTAAACAAAATATTTCTAATATTGAAGCCCAGTTTAGAATAGTAAATAAAAATTTAACAGAGTTAGCAGATAGCTCTTTTAGAGGTTTTATTGATAGAGAAGAGATTCTTGAAGTTTTTGCAAAAAGAGATAGAGAAGCTCTATTTAATCTATTAAAAACTGACTATTTATATCTCTCTTCTTTAGGTTTTAAACAGATAGATTTTCATCTTCCAAATAATATTTCATTTTTAAGAATGCATAGACCTGAAAAGTTTGGAGATGATCTTAGCTCTTTTAGATATACAGTTGAATATACCAATAGATTACAAAAAGGAATAAATGGATTTGAAATAGGTAGAGTCCTTCCTGGAATAAGAAATCTTTTTCCTCTTTTTTTTAAAGGTGAGTATATAGGAAGTGTGGAACTCTCTTTTGGTTTGGATAAATTTGAAAATGAGATAGAGAAAGTTTATGGAATATATACCCATTCTTTAATCAAAAAAAGTGATTTTGATAAAATGGTATTCCTTGAAGAGAAGCAGAATTATAAGCTAAGTGCTGAAAATAGTGATTATGTAGAGCTAAAAGAAGATGAAGGTAGAGATTTTTTTAATAAGATAACTTTTAATAAAGAATTTTATGAAAGAGTTGCTAAAGGCTTAAAAAGTCAGAAATTTTTTAATCTTGAATTACCAAATGAGCACTATATTGTATCTTTTTTGCCTATAGTTAGTCCTAAGGGAGAGAGTATCATCTATTTTGTTTTTTATGAAAAAAGTCAAGATTTAAAGCTTTTTGAAGAACATAGACATGATAGAACAGTATTATTCTCTTTAATTTTAATTGTAGTTTTTTTCTTGCTGTATCAATTAATGAAAATTCAGGAGTTAACCTTAAGATCTAAAAAAGATATAGAAAAAGAGAAAAGTCGATATAAAGATTTAATGAATTTAGCAAGTGATGGGATACATATCCTTGATAAAAATGGAAATATTTATGAATCAAACCAAGCTTTTGCAAATATGTTAGGATACACCTACGAAGAGGTTTTGAAATTAAATATAAAAGATTTTGATACAAATAATTACAATCCAAAAGAAGTTGAAATAAAGATTGATAAAGCAGAGGTTTTTAATGTTAAACATAAAAGGAAAGATGGTACAACTTTTGATGCCCAAATAAATGCAAAATGGATTCAACTTGAAGGTGAAGAGTATTTATATTCTTCATCAAGGGATATAACACAAGAGAGAAATGCTTATAAAAAGCTTCAAAAATTTATAGACTTACAAGATAATATTGTTGTTGTATCTGATTCAATAGAGATAAATTATGCAAATAAAAAGTTTTTTATATTTTTAGGTTTTAAATCTTTGGAAGATTTCAAGAAAAAATTTAATTGTATATGTGATCTATTTGTTCAAAATGATAGATTTTTTCATCTTGGAAAAATAGAAAACGGTGAAAATTGGATAGAGCATTTAGAGAAAATTCCTCACTCAAAAAGAATTGTAGGAATGTTAATGTATGACTATACAATCCATGCTTTTGCTGTTACTGTAAATAAGTTTGAAGATGGTTATTATATTTTAACTTTTACAGATATTACACAAACTATGTTAAAACATATTGAGTTGGAAGATAAAACAATTCATGATAAATTAACCAATGCTTTAAATAGAGAATATTTTGAACAAAACTATAAATTGTTAATTAAAAACTTTACTCAAAATAGTTCTAAACTCGGTCTTGCATTTATTGATATTGACCATTTTAAATCAGTAAATGATACATTTGGCCATGATGTTGGAGATATTGTTCTAATGGATTTTGTTAAAACAGTACAAAAGTATTCAAGGGAAAATGATATTCTAATTAGATGGGGTGGAGAAGAGTTTGTTTTTATTTTTAAAACAGACTCTTTAAATGGTTTAATTAAAGCATTAGAGCATATAAGAGTTGTTGTTGAACTAGAAGAATTCAAAGTAGTTAAACATATAACTTGTTCAATAGGTGCCACATTATATATTGAAGATGAAAGTATTGAACAAACTATAAAAAGAGCAGATGAAGCAGTATATAAAGCAAAAAAAGCAGGAAGAAATAGGCTTGAAATTGTAAATTAAATTAATTTTTTTTAATAATTAATATATTATCCCTCTTTTAAACCTTTTCTCATGGCTTCAATTAGCTCTTTAGAAGCTTTTGTATTTGTAAAGTATTCAAATGCAAGAACACCTTGATATAAAAGCATATCTTCCCCATCTTTTATCTCTAGATTATTCTCTTTTGCCAAAGCTAAAAATGGTGTAATTTTCCCATATACACAATCAAAGGCAAATTTTGCAGTTTTAAAAAGAGTCTCTAAAAGCTTTTTATTGCAAGGTAAATATTCATCTTTTAATCCTGCACTTGTAGAGTTTACTATTAAATCATATTTTTTTGCTTGAAAATTTTCCCAAGAGTAGCACTTAATATTGTGTTCTTTAAAAAAATCAAGTTTATTTTCACTTCTATTTAAAACTGTAACTTCTATTTTTTCTTTTTGTAAAGCTAAACTAATGGCTTTTGCAGTCCCTCCTGCTCCTAAAAGTAGTACAGATTTTATTCCCCCAAAACTCTCAATTGCTTTTATAAAACCTGGTGCATCAGTGTTATATGCTATTACTTTTCCATTTTCATTTATATAAGTATTAACTGCTTTTATATCTTTTGCTAAGCCTCTTACTTCATCTGCATTTTCATAAGCATACTCTTTATGAGGAACAGTAATATTTGCTCCTTTGTAAGAGTTTTCTAAAAAAATCTCTTTTATTTTATTTCCATCTTCAACTAAATGTTTTATGTAGTTTCCATTAAAATCTATCTTCTTAAAACCTGCATTGTGCATTTGAGGAGATTTTGAGTGCTCAACTGGATTTCCAAATATTGCGAATAGTTCTTTTTTATCTGACATTGTTTTCCTTTAAAGAGAGCCATTTTATTAAATTTTTGATAAGAATATATTAAATTATTAATTGTACAATGCTTATAATCAAAAAAGGATTTCTTATGTATGATATTTTTTATACCTTTACAAATAAAGACGAAGGAAATATAGCTTATCACGTACCTGACAAAAAAGAGAATGTAGACAAAAATAGATTAGAGTTGGCAAATAAGTTTAGTTTTGATATTAAAAAACTTATCTCAATGAATCAAGTTCATGGAGATAATATTGTAATTGTAGATGAAAATTCACCAAATATAATTGACAAATGTGATGCGATTATTACTGATAAAAAAGGTCTTACTCTTATGGTAATGGTTGCAGACTGCATACCAATATTAATGTTTGACAAATTTAAAGGTGTAATAGCAGCTGTTCATGCAGGAAGAAACTCTACTTTTCAAAACATAGCCAAAAAAACAGCACTTAAAATGAGAGATGAGTTTGGATCTATCTTGGAAAATATTGAAGTTGTAATGGGACCTTCTATTCAAAAATGTTGTTATGAAGTTGATGAAAAGTTAGCAAATATTGTAAAAACAAGTTTTGGAATAGAGTTTGAAAACAATAGATATATAGATTTGCAAGGAATTAATAGAAAACAATTAAGTGACATAGATGTGACAAATATAAATATTACTAATATTTGTACAAAATGTAGTGGAGTAAATTTTTTTTCATATAGAATTGATAAAAATTGTGGAAGGTTTGCAGGTATAATTTCGATATTATCGTAATTATGTATGAATTATGTAAATCTGGTGTAAAAATGATGTAATTCATTTTTAATTAATATTTTTATAAGTTCAAATTATTTTTTTCTTTAAATTTATAAGTTTTTCTTAGTTAAAATTTGATTGCAAATTAAACTAAGGGAAAGTTATTATGAGTAAAGCAGTTACGAAAGAAGAAGCATTAGAATATCATCAATTTCCAAAACCTGGTAAATTAGCTATTGAAACTACTACTGAATTAAAAACACAAAGAGATTTATCAATGGCATATACTCCAGGAGTAGCATTTCCATGCTTAGAGATTGAAGAAAATCCTGAAAATGCATATAAATACACAGCAAAAAGAAATCTTGTTGCTGTAATATCAAACGGTACAGCCGTACTAGGACTTGGTAATATTGGAGCATTGGCTTCAAAACCAGTTATGGAAGGAAAATCTGTACTATTTAAAAAATTCTCAGCTATTGACTCTTTTGATATTGAAGTTGATGAAGAAGATATTGATAGATTTGTTGATGTATGTAAAGCTATTGCACCTACATTTGGAGGAATTAACTTAGAAGATATAAAGTCACCTGAATGTTTTGAAATTGAGAGAAGACTTGTTGAAGAATTAAATATTCCAGTTATGCATGATGACCAACATGGAACAGCAATTATTACAACAGCAGGTTTAATCAATGCTTGTGATATTATTAAAAAGAATTTAGAAGATTTAAAAGTTGTTGTTGTTGGAGCAGGAGCTGCGGCTATCTCATGTGCTAGAATGTATAAAGCAGTTGGAGTTAAAAACATTATTATGTGTGACTCTAAAGGTGTAATTCATGATAAAAGAGATGATTTAAATAAATATAAAAAAGAGTTTTCTCATCCAAAACCATTATCAAAAATAGAAGCATTTAGAGGTGCAGATGTTGTATTAGGATTATCAAGACCAGGTACTTTTACACAAGAGCATATTTCAGTTATGGCTGATGAACCTATTGTATTTTCATTAGCAAATCCAACACCTGAACTGTTTCCTGAAGATGTTTTAGCTATTAGAGATAAAGCTATTGTTGGAACTGGAAGAAGTGACTTTAATAATCAAGTAAATAATGTAATTGGATTTCCTTTTATCTTTAGAGGGGCGCTTGATGTTCAAGCAAAAAAGATAAATATGGCAATGAAAAAAGCAGCAGCAAAAGCAATTGCAGATTTAGCTAAAAAACCAGTACCAGATGATATAAAAGCTATATTTGGAGATCATTTAGTTTACTCAAAAGAGTATATTTTACCTAAACCATTTGACAAAAGACTTATTGTTGAAGTTTCAGCTGCAGTTGCACAAGCAGCAGTTGATACAGGTGTTGCAAGAGTTAAAAGTTTTAACATTGAAGAGTATAAAGAGAAACTATCTAAAATGATTTAAAACTATTTAATGGTATTATTTCAAGCTTAATTGAAATAATACCGTTTATATAGGAAAAAAATGAAAGAGTATATACTTCTTATTGATACTATTGATGCAAAAGGTTTAGTTTACAATATTTCTAAAATCCTTTTTGCTAACCACTTAAATATTGAACAAAATGCTGAGTTTGTTGATAAAGATACCAATAAATTTTTTATGAGAACAGTTATCTCTGGTGAAGTTAATGTAGAGATTTTGTTAAAAGAGTTAAAAGAGGTTCTTCCAAAAGAGTCAACAATAAAATTAAATTTAAAATCAAAAAAAGATATTGTAATTCTTGCAACTAAAGAGTCTCATGTTTTAGGAGATTTGCTCATTAGATATTTAGATGGTGAGTTAAATGCAAATATTAAAGCAGTAATTGCAAATCATGACTATTTAAGAGATTTAGTTGAAAAGTTTGATATCCCTTTTCATTGTATTAGTGCAGATGATATGGATAGACAAACCCACGAAGATTTAGTTATTGAGAAGATAAAAGAGTATAACCCAGAGCTTATAGTTTTAGCAAAATATATGAGAATATTAACTCCAAAATTTGTTCACACTTTTCCAAAACAAGTTTTAAATATCCATCACTCATTTTTACCTGCATTTATAGGAGCAAATCCATATAAACAAGCTCACCACAGAGGTGTTAAAATTATTGGTGCAACAGCTCACTATGTAACAGATGATTTAGATGAGGGTCCAATTATCTCTCAAGATGTTCTAAGAGTTGACCATACATACTCTTGGGAAGATATGAGAATGGCTGGAAAAAATGTTGAAAAAGTTGTACTTTCAAATGCTTTACAACTTCTTTTAGAAGATAGAGTTTTTGTATTTGAAAATAAAACAGTAATTTTATAAGATGTTTAATATAGTATTATTAGAGCCAAGAATTCCTGGAAATGTAGGAACAATTGGTAGACTTGCTTTTGCGATGAATTGTACTTTGCACTTGATAAAACCTTATGGTTTTGGTGAAATTACAGAAAAAGAAGTAAGACGTGCGGGGCTTGATTACTGGTTTGATTTGGATGTTAGAGAGTATGAAAATATTGAGGATTTTTGGTCAAAAAATCCTTTAAACAATAGACACTTTTTTGCTACAACAAAAACAAAACAGGTCTATTTTGATATGAAATTTGAAGTTGGAGATTATCTCTATTTTGGAAGAGAAGATGCAGGTCTTCCAGAAGATTTGCTTGCAAAAAATGAGAAAAATTGTATTACAATTCCTATGACAAATAGTGCAAGAAGTTTAAATATGGCAAATTCAGTGTCAATTGTGGCTTATGAGGCGTTAAGGCAAAATTTTAAAGAGTTTAAATAATAAAACTCTCTTTTGCTTTTTTGATTAGTTTTTTAACAGCTTTTAGTTTTTTAACTAAATCTTTTTTTTCACCTTTATCATCCTCTTTTTTTATCTTTTTTTCTAAAGAGTTTCTTTTTTCAATGAGCTTATCCATAAGCTCATCTATCTCATTATCTTTATCTTGTAATTTACTCTCATCCCATTTAAAGAGTTCATTAAAACTCTCCATTAATTTTTTAATTCTCATCGCTCTCTCCTAGCTTTCTTAGCTGTTTATCTCTAATATACATTATATTTGCAATTCTTATTAGATTTCTACAGATATTTGATGTTGTTGTAGAGTCGTTTATCAATGATGTTGCCATTTTTGATGTAATTTTTTCTGTTCTAATCAAATCCTCTATTCTTTGACTGTTTTGAGTATCAAGAGTGCAAAGTTTGTCTTTATTTGCTTGTATTAAAGCAGAAGTTTCAACTTCATCTATTGCATCATTATTTAGCTGGTTTATTTCAAAAATAAAAGTTGCAAGTTGAATCTTAATTTGAAGATACTCTTGTTTAATAAACTCGTTTTTACTATTTAGATAAAAGTTCATATTTTTTTGGATATCTCTTGTATCTTTCAGAATTTTAACTATAACCCTTGAAGCAGTCTTTAGATTTGCCACATACTCATTTTGATTTTTATTCATTCCTTGTTGAGCTAATAGTGCAAACTCTATAATCTCACTATAAAGAAGTTTTAAATTATTTTGGTATATATCATCTAAATTTGTATCAATTTTTTTACTTGTTTTTGTTGGAAGATTATCTAAATCCTCTCTTGTTTTAAGTTCACTTGTATGTATTGAAATAGCATGTAAGATTGCTTTTTCTGCATTTTCGTATAAGTTGATAACCTCTTTTTGTATTGAAACCATTGCATTGTAAGGGATTTTCATATTCTCTTTAGAAAGATATTTAGGTTTTGAACTCTTTTTATATTTATCATCATTAATAAATTTTTCTGACCATGAAACAATATTTGAAATAAAAGGAAGTAAAATAACTATTCCTAAAATATTAAATATGGTGTGAAATAGTGCTAGTTTCATTGAGTTGTTATCTTCTGCAATACCAAGTATAGGGGCAAGGAAATCAACAATATCTTTTAAAGTATATATGAAAACTAGAGCAATAAGTCCTGTTATTACATTAAATACAAAATGCCCAAACGCTAATCTTTTACCATTTTGATTTGAGGTTAAGGAACCAATTATTGCAGTTACAGTTGTTCCAACATTTGCACCAATTGCCAACGCCAAGGCATCCACATAAAGAATATTTCCTCCTGCTAAAGCAGTAATAATAATTGCCATTGTTGCACCACTTGATTGGATAATAATAGTTGCAATAATACCAATTAGAAAATATATAAATATACCTAAGATACCACCAATAGAATATTTAGCCAAATCAATGGCATCTTTTAGGGTGTCAAATCCATCTTTCATATATGAAATACCAAGAAAAATAAAACCTAAACCCAAAAGAACATTACCAAAACCAGCATAGGTGCTATTTTTTGAAAATCTAAAGATTACTCCAAATATAATCATTGGCATAGCGTATAAAGATATTTTTATATTTAATCCAAGCGCTGAAACAATCCATGCAGTTGTAGTACTTCCTAAATTTGCACCAAAGATTATAGCCATACCTTGAGTAAGAGAGATTATCTCAACAGATAAAAAAGAGATAACTATTACAGAAATCAAAGAGGAACTTTGAACAATTGAGGTTGTAATAAAACCTGTTAGAAGAGATTTATATTTATTAGCAGTAAATTTTTCTAAAATCTTCTCTAATGTTCCTCCTGAAAAGAGTTTAAAGCCATCTTCCATAAAATTCATTCCAATTAGGAAAATAGCAATCCCAGCAAGTATTATTTTGACATTCTCTTGAGAAATAACATAAAATGCAGTAATAATCAATAGTGATACAATTAGAGCTTTTTTTATCATCAACCATCCAGTGTAATTTTTATTATAATAGCATAAGTTATTTGTATTAATGTTTTTTCAAATAATTTTTTCTATTTAACTCAAAATTAACTCTATTGTCCTATAATATTATATATTTGCAAATTTTGGAGTATTTTTGTATAAAATATTGATTTTAGAAGATGATGAACTCTTCAAAGAGAGTTTAGAAGATTTTTTACAAGATGAGGAGTTTGAAGTTGTAACGGCTTCAAATGGCGAAGAGGTATTTGAAATTTGTTATGAACAAAAATTTGATCTCTATTTATTTGATATAAATGTACCAATTGTGGATGGAATAGAGACGCTAAAAGAGCTTAGAAAAACATTAGATGATACTCCAACAATCTATTTAACTTCATATAAAGATAAAGATGTTTTAAAACAAGGGTTTTTAAGTGGTTGTGATGATTACCTTAAAAAACCAATAGATTTAGATGAACTTTTACTTAGAATTCACTCTTTACTTAAAAGAAGTGGTAAATCTATGAAAGAGATTGTTTTAAATGATGATTTTACTTTTGAACCTAGAAATAGAAGAGTGCTTAAAAATGGTGAAGATATAAATCTTGCAGGCAAAGTTATTGATCTGCTTGAGCTATTTTTAGAAAAAAAAGATGCAATAATCACAAAAGAGATGATAATTGACAAACTTTGGAATTATGGAGAAGAGTATAGTGAAGGCTCTATTCGAGTCTATATAAATACATTGAAAAAACTTTTGGGTAAAGATAAGATAAAAAATCTAAAAGGTGTAGGGTATAAAATTGAGTTATAATAAAAAGACAAATTTTTTAATTACAAATGCTATAATTGTGCTTTTTGTATTGCTTTTATCTTTGTTTGTAAACTACTATTTAACTTCACTTTTAGGCTTTAACAGAGAGACATATCTTGTAATAACGCTGTCAGTATTAATATTTGGACTTATTTTATATCTGCTTCTTAGCAAATCAATTTTTGAACCAATATTTAAAAGTGATGAAAATCTTCAAAAGACTGTAAAAGAGACTCTTCATGAGTTAAATATTCCTATTTCAACTATAAAATTAAATACCCAAATGTTAGAGAAAAAGATAAGTGATGAGAAGGCTTTAACTAGGCTAAATCGTATCAAACTTGCCTCAAATGAGCTTTTAAAACTCTATGAAGATATGGAGTATCATATAAAAAAAGAGATTGATAGGGTTGATATTATAAACTTCTCTTTAAAAGAGGTTATTGAGTATAGTTTGGATAAGTTTGCAGATTTGAAAAATAATATAAAAATTGAGGTTGATATCCAAGATGTGACTTTAAACAGTGATAGAAATGGTTTTCAAAAGATGTTAGATAATTTAATCTCTAATGCTTTAAAATACAACCTAAAAGAGAATGGACTTATAAAAATAGTCTACAAAAATAAAAACTTGACAATTTTTAATAAAGGCAAAGAGATAGATACAAAAAATCTCTTTATGATTTTTGATAAGTTTTTTCAAGAAGACAAAACAAAAGAGGGGTTTGGTTTAGGACTTTTTATGGTAAAAGAGTTTTGTGATAAAAATAAAATTGCCATAAAAATAGAACCAACAAAAGATGGAAACTCTTTTATTTTAAGCCTAAAAAATATTATTGATGATAAATAATAATTTCTTAAGCAACTAAAATATAATCTAAACTATGATATTATGGAAGTTTTAATTCATAAAGGACTTTCATGATTTTAAATGAAGCATTAATTTTGCCATTGGCATTTATTGTATTTGCAGTGATAATTATTGCAAAAGGTGTAACTATCGTACCTCAATCGGATCTATATGTAGTAGAGAGATTAGGAAAGTTTGATAAAATTTTGCATGGTGGCTTCCATGTTATTATCCCAATTATTGATAATATTAGAATTAAATTAACCTCTAGAGAACAACTAGTTGATATAGAAAAACAATCTGTTATTACAAAAGATAACGTAAATATTTCTATTGATGGAATTGTTTTTTGTAAAGTTGAAGATGCAAAAGAAGCAACATATAATGTTGTGGATTTTAAAAATGCAATTGCAAATTTAGCTATGACAACTTTAAGATCTGAAATTGGTTCAATGGAGCTAGATGATACCCTTTCAAATAGAGAGACTTTAAATATAAAACTTCAAACAGAGTTAGGTTCCGCTGCTGCTAACTGGGGAATAAAAGTTACAAGAGTTGAAATCTCAGATATAGAAGTACCCGATGAAATTCAAAAAGCTATGAATATGCAAATGGAAGCAGAGAGAGAAAAAAGAGCAATTGAAACAAAAGCAAAGGCTGATAAAGAGGCAGTTATTAGAAAAGCTGAAGGTTTCAGACAAGAGGAGTTTTTAAAAGCAGAAGCAATTGAGAGAATGGCAGATGCAAAAAAATATGAACAAGAGAAGTTAGCCCAAGGGCAACAAGAGGCAATGAAGCTTATAAATGAAGCTATGTCACAAAATGAAAAAGCAGCAGAGTTTTTACTTGCAAAAGATAGAATTGTAGCATTTAAAGCATTGGCAGAGTCTAATTCAAAAGATAAAATGATTATACCTTATGAAGTATCCCAACTTATAGGAAGTACTTCAGTTCTGGGTGATGCTTTTTTTAAAGGTATGAGTAATGGAAACACAAATAATGCTTCTTGATGTAATTAATCCCTATGTCCTTTTTGGGATGGGAATTGTATTAATTGCTTTAGAGGCATTTATTGTCTCGTTTATTTTAATTTGGTTTGGAATAGGGTTTTTAATTGCAGCAATAATTAGCTACTTTTATGATTATGGTGATGGCATATGGCAATTGGGAACTGTAGCTATTATTTCACTACTTCTAATTACTATTTTAAGAAAAAGAGCTATAGAGAAGTTTTTAAAATCTGAAGATGAGATAAATGATAACTATTTAGATGAAAAAGGAGTAGGAGAGATAAAAAACTCAAAGGTTTTTTATAAAGGAACTTATTGGGAAGTTGAATTTGCAGATGAAGAGTTTGAGCTTGAAGAAAATCAAAAAGTAGAAGTTTTAAAAACCTATAAAAACTCTGCACTTATTCAGAAAAGATAGATTAAAGTAGTTTTCTACTTTAGTTTATCCTCTTGTATCATAACTTGCCAATTTTTATATTTTGGGTCGTTGTTTATCTCATCAATTCTTTTTTTTGTAAGTTGTGGATAGCTCATCATCTTCCCATCAAAAACAATACATGAATAGGTCTTCTCTTTTTTAAAGATAGATTTGAATTTTTCAAACATTTTTATCCTTTAATTGGGTAGCAAATATTATAATAAGAAAAACTATTAAAGTAAAGTGATATTATGATTGACTACAAAAAGAAGATTAAACTAGATAGAGAATTTTATGCTTTTGATAAAATTGATATGTCAGTTGAGAGTGATAGGGGAAGAATCCTTTCAGCGCCTTCTTTAAGAAGGCTTCAAAAAAAGACTCAAGTTTTTCCTTTGGAGTTAAATGCAGCTGTAAGAAGCAGACTTACACACTCTTTGGAAGTTTCTCAAACAGCTAGATTTATTGCAAAAACAATCTTAAGTAAGTGCAACAAAGAGTTTGGGCTTGAAGAGTTGGAAAATGCATTTGTCTCTATTGCAGAGATGACAAGTTTGCTTCATGATATTGGAAATCCTCCTTTTGGACATTTTGCAGAGGTTGCCATAAATAATTGGATGAGTACAAAAGGGGTTGAACTTTTAAATAAACTAATTCCCGTTTCAAAAAGTAATTTAGAGTTTAAAGAGATGCTTTTAAAAGATCTTTGCAGTTTTGATGGAAATGCACAAGGGATTAGAATTGTAACAAAACTACAAAGACTTAATCTCTCATATTCACAAATTGCCTCTATAATCAAGTATACAAGGGGAGCTTTTGAAGAGAAACCTCAAAAAGATGACTCTTTAGGATATTTAAAAAAGAAACCAGGGTTTTATTATTCAGAAAGAGAGATTATTGAAAAAATCAAAGACTCTCTTGATATAAAAGATGGACATAGATTTCCAATTACATATATAATGGAAGCAGCAGATGATATAAGCTATCTAAATGCTGATATGGAAGATGCTGTTGATAAAAAAATATTAAAATTTGATGATGTTTATACTTTAATAAAACAAGAGTGTGAAACTATGGGGGAAACCTATCTTTTGGAGTTAGTAGAGAAGTTTTATAATAAAGCAAAACAAAATGAGCAAGAACCTTATCAATTTAATCTTTTTTTGACTTTAACAAGAGCAAAACTAACCCATGCTTTAGTTGAACATGTCTCAAGAATATATTTAGATAATCATAAAGAGATATTTGAGGGTAGTTTTAATTCAGCTCTTTTAGAATATGATAAAGAATCTAAATATACAAAAGCTGTAAAAGTTCTTCAAAATATCTCTATAAAGTATATTTATAATCACAAAGATATTCAAACATTGGAGTTAAAAGGGCATAAAATATTAAGCTCTTTATTTGAAAAATATACTCCACTTCTAAAACTTCATTGCAGTGAATTTGAGAAGTTAGTAAAAGCAGAAAAAATCTCTTGTTTCTTATCTCAAAGATTAATTAGACGACTCTCTTCTAAACATATTGTTGCATATAAAGATGCAGTTGAGGGCTTAAACAAAAAAGACAAAGAGAGATTTGAGTTAGAGGAGTGGTACTATAGAGTAAGACTTCTTATTGATTATATATCTGGTATGACAGATGATTTTGCTTTAAATGAGTACAAAACCTTAGAGGCTTTGATTTAAGAGTTAAATTTTATATAAATTCTATTTTTTAACTCTTCAATAGTCTCTATGGCATCTTTGTCATGGTTTGAAAAACCCCAGTTAACTAAAACTGAGTCAACCCCTGCATTTTTAGCTGCTAAAATATCCTTATGAGAATCTCCAATCACTTGAGCATTCTCTTTTCTCATACTGTGTTTATCTAAAATTTTATTTATCATTTCAGGGTGTGGTTTTGGATTTTTTACACTATCATAGCCTAAAATGGTTTGGAAATATCTCCCAATATTTAGATGGTCAAGCATTTTTTTAGCAAAAAATGAGTTTGCATTTGTTGCAACTGCTAGAGTAAAATCTTTACTTAAATCTTCAAGAAGACTTTCAATTCCTGCATAAA
The DNA here is from genome assembly GCF_013201825.1 of Halarcobacter ebronensis. Taxonomy (NCBI): domain Bacteria; kingdom Pseudomonadati; phylum Campylobacterota; class Epsilonproteobacteria; order Campylobacterales; family Arcobacteraceae; genus Halarcobacter; species Halarcobacter ebronensis. The sequence goes on along the minus strand of NZ_CP053836.1, from coordinate 1,710,287 downwards.
GTTCTAACTCTTTTAGACAATTCTCTTTATAATAATCTTCAAAAAGCTCTTTTTGTTGTAAAGTGAAATCATCTGTTCCATAAAAAAATTTTGAAGTACTAATATTTGGATCATTTAGTTTCTCAAGAGCAAAGCTTTTTTCCATCTTTTCAAAACCAAGATTAACTCTTACATGGTTGATTGTATTTGTTATAGAGGTGCCACTATCAACAAGAGTTCCATCCATATCAAACATAATAATACGCATAAACTTCCTTTTATTTAAAGATAGATTATATATCTTTTAAGTCTAAAAAGTGATTAAAATGTGTATATAAAATATTTTAAAACTAATAAGTTTTTTATGGGATTAAAATAATATTAACAGATAATTAACTTAGTGAAGTTAAAATTTTGTAAATCAGCAATAAAAATTAAATTTCTCCTCCAAATAGATTATTTAATTTTTTAAAGGCTTCATCGAAAGGTGGAGCTTTTTTTATTCATTTATCAAGATAGTTTCTATATGATTACTTTTATTTTTTAAGGAATTATTTAAAATGAAAAAGTTGATGCCATTTATTACAGTGTTTGTGTTAGTTTTAATTATAGTTTTTATTTTTTTATCAATGTCCAGCCAAAAAAAGATGGTGACTATTCAAGAAGGAAATCATGAACATAAACCTCTTGATATAACACTAAATCATTTTCAAGATACGCAGTGTGGTATGACAATAGAGAGTTTACGACACTCTGTTCAAGTTGTTTCTCCTGATGGAAAAACTTGGTTTTTTGATGATGTGGGTTGTTTTGCATTATGGTTTAAAAATATTGCATTTCAAAAAGATGCTGTAATATGGGTATATACAAATGATACAAATCAATATATTGATGGAAGAGTTGCACACTATAATATAGTGGATAAAACTCCTATGGGATATGGATTTGGAGCATATGAAAAGAAGGGTGAAAATATGATAGATTTTAATGAGATGCTTCTTAGAATGTATAGGGGAGAGAATTTAACAAACCCACTATTAAGAAAAAAATTATTAAGTGAATAGATGGAAAGTATAAGTATTATCACAATTATATCAATAGCTTTTTTAGGCTCTTTTGGTCACTGTATTGGAATGTGTGGAGGAATAGTAATAGCTTACTCTAGCACAAAAATAGATAATGGTTGGTCAAAAGCAAAACAAGCTTTATCTCATGTTTTGTACTCTTTTGGAAGAATTACAACTTATGTGATTTTAGGGTTTATTTTTGGTTTTGTTGGTGGCGTTGTTACTTTTGATAATACGACAAGTGGTATTTTACTTTTAATTACAGGTTTTCTAATGATTCTTGTAGGTTTATCTCTTAGTGGAAAGTTAAAGTTTCTTACCTCTTTGGAGTACTCTGTTTCAAAATCAAATTTATATCAAAAAACATTTAGATCATTAATAGGTTCAAATACACTTTTGAGTTTTTATCTTTTAGGAATGTTAAATGGTCTTCTCCCCTGTGGTTTTGTATATGTTTTTGCTATAACTGCTGCTAGTACAGGAAGCCCACTTTGGGGTGCATTTGTAATGTTGATTTTTGGACTCAGCACTCTTCCTGCAATGTTTTCACTTGGTTTTTTTGTTGGTATTTTTAAACAAATTGCCCTTAGAAATCTGTTTATTACTATAGCAGCTATATTAGTTATACTCTTTGGAGTTTATATAATGCATAATGGTTATACTTATTTAACAGACCCTACTAAATCAATTTTGAGTTGTCATATCTAAGGTAATAATTTAAGGATGAAAACATCCTTAAATTTTTTTAATTCCTCTTTTTTTCTATATCTGAAGCTTTAACTTCATCCTTCCCATTAAATTCTTTTTCATCTGCTTTTTTTACAATAAGTTTTGCAATTTCATCTGTGATTAGTGCTACATCATGAGTTTGTGAAGCAACCATCGCATTTTTTTGTGTTTGTTGATCTAATTGTGTAACTGCATCGTTTATTTGTTCAATTCCCAATAATTGTTCTTTTGAAGCATTTTCGATATCTGAAATTAGATTTACTGTATGGGAAATATTTTCATTTAGAACTTTATATCCTTTTATCATATTATTTGCAATCTCTTTTCCTCCATTTGCTTTCGCTGTTGCATTTTCAACTAAAGATTTAATCTCTTTAGCAGCTTCAGCAGATCTAGAAGCTAGATTTCTAACCTCTTGGGCAACGACAGCGAAACCTTTTCCAGCTTCCCCAGCAGTAGCAGCTTCAACAGCAGCATTAAGAGATAAAATATTTGTTTGAAATGCAATTTGATCAATCACTGTAATAGCTTCACTTATTGCTGTTACTTGTTCATTTATATCATCCATTGAGTTAGTTGTTTCATTTGCAAGTTTTTCCCCATTTGAAGCAGAATTTGTAACTTCATTTGAAAACTTTGACATTTTTGCAATATTTTCTGTATTTTGTCTTATATTGCTTGTTATCTCTTCTAATGCAGCTGCTGTTTCTTCAAGAGACGAAGCTGCTTCATTTGAACTATCGTTCAGTTCGTCCACATTTGCCAAAAGAATATCTGAACTTTTATCTAGAGTTAATCCATTTGATTTATTCTCAATAAGCATAGAAGTGATTGAATCACCTAGATTATTCACCCCATTAGCTAAAGCTAAAAGATGTTTTTTTAATTGAGAAACTGATATTTTATTTTTATAATTGTAGTTACTATATTGATCTAAAATAGTTAGTATATTTTGAATATTTGTTTCTAAAATATTTGCCATTTGATTTAGAACATTTTTAAGTTCAGTTAATGCAGGATTTTTTACATTTATATTTAATCTTTGAGATAAATCTCCTTGTTCAAACTCTCCTAAAACATTAATTGCTTCATTAATTAGTTTTTTATCCTCTTCAATACCCTGTTTTGTTTTTTCTATATTTTCATTTACAGCTTTTGACATCTGTCCAAATTCATCTTTACTATCAATTTTGATTTTTTCCACATCATTTTTTTCTCTGTTTAAATAAGCAAAAAATGAAAGTAATCCCTCTTTAAAAAGATTTAATTTATTTGTTATATCTGTGATAATTAAAAAAGCCAAAAGCACGATTATAATAAGAGCAATCGCAATTGTTGCTATTGTGATAATTTTACTTGTATTATAAATTTCGATTGCTTTATTCGTTTCTTCTTTTGCCACTTTTAATTGTAATTCTATAAGTTGAGATATTTTTTCACCTATTGGATCAATTTTTGGATATAAATCTTCAATTGTAATTTTAGTTACTAAATCAAAATCTTTCTCTTCACATGCAGCTTTAATTTTTTCTGCAATAACACTTCCTACTTTCATCAACTCTTGAGTTTCATTTGCAAGTTTTTGTTCATCTTTTGTTAATTCTGTTGAAATATAAGAACTCCAGTTTTTATTAATTTTTTCTTGTGCATTTGTAATATTTTCAATACATTTTTCAAAGCTTATATTTTTGTTTCTTGTTTGATGTGTAGTATCTACAATATCAATTGCATACTCATCTGCAATTATTTTAAGTTGTTCAAGGGGAACAACACGATCATTATAAACGGTATTTAAGCCATTATTTACTTTTTGTAATTGGGAAATGGACAATATTCCTAATATTAAAAGTGCAATTAATGTAACAATTATTAGTATTGACAACTTAAACTTAGTTGAGAGATTATTCATCTTTGTTCCCTTCTTTTGTTTTATGCTGGAAAATTAATTGTAACTTAATATAGTATCAAAAAAGTTTCTTTTATTTACATTTTTTTTACTATAATACAAAAATTTTGTAAAGGAGGTATGATTTGATGATTAGAAATTATAAAAACTACTTTTCATTTTTTGGAATTTTGTGTGCAACTGTTAATAAACAACTTCACTCAAATGAGAGCAAAATTTTAGCGCTTTTAAAAGTTGATATTCCAAAAATTATAAAGCTTTTATTATCAAAGCAGTTAAAACCAATCAAACTATATTCAACAAATAATAACTAGGGAAAAATATATGGGAAAGAAAAAAATAACTACAAGTGTAGTTGCTACACTTTTATTAGCAACAAATCTACTATCAGAAGAACTTGGAACAATTACTGTTGTAAGTGCTACTAAATCAGAACAATCAATCAAAGATATTACTTCAAATGTTGAAGTTATTTCAAGGGAAGAGCTTGAAGAGAGACATTTTACTACAGTTGCAGAAGCTTTAAATAGTGTGAGTGGTTTGACATTTACTTCAAATGGTGGTTTAGGATCAACTACAAGTCTTTATTTAAGAGGAATGGGTTCAAATAGAGTTTTAGTATTAATTGATGGAATAAATTATAAAGATCCTTCAAATACAAGTGGAGCATCAATTCAACATTTAATGATGAATGATATTGAAAGAATTGAAGTAATAAAAGGTGCACAAAGTGGTATTTGGGGTGCTGATGCAGCTGCTGGAGTAATTAATATTATTACAAAAAAAGCAAAAAAGGGATTTAGTGGAACTATAAATAGCGAATATGGCTCATACGATACAAGAAAATTTGGAACAGCTTTATATTATGGCAGTGAGAAATTTGATGTGAAATTTACAGCAAACAAAATAGAGTCAAATGGTTTTACTACAATGCTTCCAAAAGGTGAAAATAGAAACAACTATGAAAATGATGGTTATGAAAATAGAACTGTTACTTTTGGAACAACATATTATATAAATGATGACTCAAAAATCTCTTTTGGTATTAAAGATATTAATGCTTTTGCCCAGTATGATACAGCAAATGGTAATGATACAAATATGAAAAGTGATGTTGATACGACTTTGTATAATCTAAATTACTCTCAAAAAATAGAAAACCATAACTTAAATTTAAAATATGAACTCTCAAAATTTAAAAGATATGAGATAGGTACAGCTGGCTCAATCTGGGGTGAATCAGTTTTAGAATTTGAAGGAAAAACTCAAAATATAGAGCTTAGTGATACTTACAGTTATCTAAATAAAGATTTTTTGATATATGGATTTGGTGCTAATAAAAGCGAAGTTGATTATCTTTTAACAGATAATTCAAAAAATAGTGATGATAGTAAATCAAAGTTTATCTATCTTACAAATACAAATAGTTTTAATGATAAATTTATTTTAACTCAAAGTCTAAGATTTGACTCATATAATAACTTTGATGATGAGCTTACAGGGAAAATTGGAGCAAAGTATAATTTTACAAAGGATTTAGCATTTAAAACAAACTATGGAACAGCTTATAATGTTCCAAGTATAATGCAAGAGTTAAATCCTTGGGGAACAGCAAATAGTAATTTGCAACCTGAAAAGTCACAGAGTTTTGATATAGGGTTTGAGTATAAAGAGTTCTCTTTTACATACTTTGAATCAAAAGTAAAAGATTTAATCTCTTGGGAGAGTGCAACTTCAAGATATCTAAATCAAAATGGAAAGTCAAAATTTAAAGGGATAGAGTTTGCCTATAAAAAACTACTCACAGAAGATACTCTTTTAGGCTTTAACTATACTTTACAAAGTGCTAAAGATGAAGATGGAGATGATTTAGCAAGAAGAGCAAAAGAGCTTTATAAAGCTAGTATTGATTATTATGGTTTTGATAAATTTCATATTAATGTAAATGCAGAATATATTGGAGACAGATATGATAACAGTTCTAAAACTATTCAAACGGGAAATTATGGAATAGTTAACAGTGTTATTAATTATGAAGCTTCAAGAACTCTATCTTTATATCTAAAAGTTGATAATATGTTTGGTACAAATTATCAAACAGTTAACGGTTATGCAACAGCTGGACTTAGTGCATACGCAGGTATAAAGGTAACATTTTAGATGAAAAAAACTCTTCTTTTAATCTTTATTTTTTCAAATATTTTTGCCTCTTCAAGAATAGTTACCCTCTCTCCTTCTTTAAATGAGATAGTTTTTGCTCTAGGATGTGGAGAAGATATTGTTGCAAATACTTTATATAGTGATTATCCAAAAGAGTCTAAAAAAATCCCAAAGGTAGGAGGCTATGCCTCTTTATCTTTGGAAAAAATTGTTTTGGCAAAACCCTCTTTAGTTCTTGTGCAAGATTATGATGAAGAGCTTTTAGACAAACTAAAAAAACTTGGTTTAAATTTTCATAGTTTTAGAACAGATAATCTAAATTCAATAAAAAACACAATAAGAAGTATTGGAAAAATTTTAAAAAAAGAGAGCAGGGCAGAAGAGCTGATTTTAGATATAAATAACTCTTTGGAAAGTATAAAAAACATAGTTGAAAATAGAAAAATCATGATAGTAATAAGTCCCAAATTAGAACTTGATAGGTCAATTTATATCTCAGGGAATAATCTATATTTTAATGATATTATAAATTACTCTGGAAATAGCAATGCATATAGCTCAAAGAGTAATAATCAACCAGTAGTAAATGTAGAGAAAATCATAAAAATGAATCCTGATATAGTAATACTTTTAGCTCCTTTTATGCGCTCTTTAGGTTTAAAAAAAGAGCAGTTGATTTCCCCTTGGGAAAATCTTCCTATTAGAGCCACAAAAGATAATAACATCTATGTTATTGATAAAGATTACGCAGGAATACCAAGCAATAGAGTAATAAATTTTATAGAAGATTTTAAAGAAGTGTTAGAAGATGTTAAAAGTAGATAACTATTCAAGTAATATTTTACAAAATATCTCTTTTGATTTAAAAGAGGATGAAAATTTAATAATACTTGGTCAAAATGGTGCGGGAAAATCTACGTTAGCCAAAGTTTTATCTTATCTTGTAAAAAGTGATAGAGTTGAACTTTTGGGCAAAAATATCTCTAAATTGGAAGATAAAAGAAGAGCAGAGTATATAAACTATATTCCACCTAAGTTAGAGGTTTTTGATGACTATATTACTGTTTATGAGTTGTTAGAGCTCTCTTTTATTTGTGAAGTGGATAAAAAAAGAGTAGATGAAGTAATAAAACTTATAGGAATTGAAGAGATAAAACATAGATCTTGTCAAGAGTTAAGTAGTGGAGAAAAACAGCTTCTTTTGTTGGCTTCTAGTATGATACACAATGCAAAAATAACTATTTTTGATGAACTAACAGCAAATATGGATATCTCAAGGGTAAAAGAGGTTTATACCCTTTTTAAAATGCCATATTTAAAACAAAAGATTATTATTACCCATAATCTTGATTTGGCATATCATTTAAAGTACAAAATTCTCTATTTAAAAAATGGAAAAATAGAGTTTTTTGGAACTTCGCAAGAGTTTTTTTCAAGTGAAAATCTCTCTAAGTTTTATAACAACTCTTTAAAGATTGTAAATGATCATTTGGTGGTAAATTTATGAAAATAATACTATATATCTTGGCTCTTTTACTTGTGCTTTGTGCACCTTTTATTGGAGAAAATAGTATTGTATTTAGTGATATTTTTGATAACAGTTCAAGTAGTTATATGATTTTTTGGGATTTAAGAGTCTCTAGAATTATTTTGGCTTTTTTTATTGGAGGTATATTAAGTTTAAGTGGGCTTATTTTTCAAACTCTTTTTAAAAATATTCTAATTACTCCTTATACTTTAGGAATTGCTAGTGGAACTACACTTTTTACAGCTTTATCTATTGTTTTTTTACCAGGCTTTGCCCTTTATATTTCAGGAATCTTTGGTTCTTTTATTACAATTATGGTTTTATATCTAATCTCAAAAATAGTAAACAGAAACTCAATGTTAGCCTCAACAAATGCTATTTTGCTTATTGGGATTGCTTTGTCATTTTTTTATTCATCAGCTTTGATGTTGGTTTTCTTTTTAAGTACATTGCAAGAAAACTACACAATAGTAAGATTTACCCTTGGAAGTTTGGATATCGTTGGTTTTAAAATACCACTTATAATCTCTTTTGTAGCAATACTTTTTTATCTGTTTGTAAATAGTTATAAAAAAGAGTTAAAACTACTTTTAATCTCAAATGATATGGCTTTTTTAAAGGGTTTAAATGTAAATAGAGTAAATCTAGCTCTTTTGGTTGTGGTTTCAATAGCTGTGGGAGTTAGTATTAGCTTTGTAGGTCCAATAGGATTTATAGGTCTTATTATTCCTCATACCATTAGACTTATATATAAAAAGAGTTCCCACAAACTTATTTTCCCTGTATTTTTTTATGGGGGAGTTTTTTTGGTTCTTTCAGACTTAATTGCAAGAAATCTAAATACTGCTTCAACTATGCCAATTGGAGTAGTAACTTCATTTATTGGAGCACCATTTTTTATATATCTTTTAATAAGAAAAAATAGTAAAAAGAGATAGAAAAAATAGTATAAAAATATCTATTCGTATTTTTATATTTAAAGCTTTTTTTACATCCTCTTTTGTTATCTCTTCTTTTCCCTCTCCAAAGTAGGGTTTATCTTTTATTTTTCCAAAATAAGAAGTTGGCCCTCCAAGTTTTAAATCTAAAGCCAAAGCTATGGCAGAGATTGGAAGTCCAGCATTTAAACTTTCATGTTTTTTCCCATATTTATTAAAGTTTAAAAAAGCCTTTTTTGATAGAAAAAGTAGGGCTATCAAAAGTGCCGTAATTCTAGCTGGAATATAGTTTGCAATATCATCAAGTCTTGCGGATACTTTTCCAAAGTTTTCATACTTTTCATTTCTATATCCAACCATAGAATCAAGTGTATTTATTGCTTTGTAAATAAAGGCTCCAACAAGACCAAAACAGATCATATAAAAAAGTGGAGCTATCACTCCATCACTTAAATTTTCTGCATAAGTCTCAATTGCTGCTTTGTTTATTTCACTCTGTTTCATCTCTTTTGTATCCCTGCTAACAAGCATTGAAATTGCATATTTTGGATTTGAAGAGTTTATAACATTTTTTACACTTTCATAGAGCATTTTAGATGAAATTGCAAAAGAACATAGAAATCCTTGAAAAAGAACATTATCAACAAGTGTAAAGATGTAGGTGATACTAAAGACTATACACAACAAACTTAGTGTAAGGATAAACCCTCTATAAATATTATCCAAATAGAATCTCTTTTCAAACCATTTTATATAATCTCCTATAAAAATTATAGGGTGTTTTAAGAACTTGATTTTCTCAAATTCTGCAAAAAAGTAGTCAATAATGTAAGCAATAAGTGCAGTAGAAAAATACAAAATCAGATCCTATCCAAAGCTTTTTTTAGCTTTAAAATTGAACTTTTGTCTTTGATGGCAACTCTTACAAAAGTTGAATCTAGAAAATCAAAGTTGGAGCAATCACGAATCATAATTTTGTATTTTTTTAGATGTTTTTGCATAGTTTTTGCATCAATATTTTTTAGCTTCAAAAGAAGAAAATTTGCATCACTTTCATAAACTTTTTCAATGAAAGAATAGTTATTTAAAATGCTTTTTAGAAGCTCTTTATTTTTACTATTTTGTTCTAAGCTATTAGAAACAAAAGTTTTATCTTTTAAAGCTTCAATAATATAGTTCATATCAAAAGTTGAGAGTTTCCATTTTGGCTCTTTCTCTTTTAACTGTTTTATATTTTTTTTATCTGAGATAATTGTTCCAACTCTAACTCCTGCGCAAGAGTAAAACTTTGTCATTGATTTTAGAATATAAAGTTTCTTATACTCTTTTAAAAATCTTATTGCAGAGCTCTCTTTTGTAAACTCTAAAAAACTCTCATCGATTAAAATTGTGCACTCATTTTTTGCCCACACTTGAAATAACTCTTCTAGTTTATAGAATGTTCCCTCAGGTGTTGAAGGATTTGCAAAGATAACCAAAGAGCCTTTTTTAATCTCTTTTTTTAGATTTTCAAATCTATTAATTAGATTTATTTTATATCCAAAAAGTTTTGCTGCCTTTTTATACTCCAAATAAGCAGGAGAGTAGATAAAACACTCTTTTAGACCCAATGAGTCAAATAAAGAGAAAATAGCTCTACTAGCACCGTTAAAAAGCTCTAAATTTGACTTTTTAACTTTGTAGTGCTTTGCAACTGTTTTATAAAGCTTTTCATAATTAGCATAAAAACTTATATCAACTTTGTTAAAATCAATATTTAGTTTTGGTTTTAAAAAGTTGATATTTGAAGAGAGATCTATAATCTCTTCCTTTTTACACTTTAACTCTTTTACAAAAGAGTCTATATCTCCACCATGTTGAAACTCTTTCATTAGTTATTTTAACTCTCCAGAAAGTTCATATTTGTTTAAATATCCCCTTGGTGTTAAGACTTTGCCATTTTTTGTTAATCTTGTATTTGAGTTACAAATAATTATAAGCGTTGACATAGATACTGCTTCATGATTTATATCTTGAGTTATCAAATCTTTTGCTGTTGTTATGGTGATTTTCTCTTTTTCCTCTCTTCCCACATTTGAAGCAATGATTGCAATTCTATCTTGATATCCATCTTCTAAAGCTTTTAAAAAGTTTTGGTAAGGAAGAACTCTTTTTTTAGATTTTGGGTTATAAATTCCTAGAATAAAGTCACAAGCAAGAGCTGCTTTTACTCTTTTGTCTATTAGATTTATATCTGTAAGTCTATCAGATAGGGAAATAATAGAAAAATCTTGTGAAATAGGTGCTCCAACTTTACTTGCTGCTGCTAAAAATGAGGTAACTCCAGGAAGTGAAATAAGTTCAATCTCATCCCATAACTCTTTTTCATCAATAATTTCAACTATTAGTGTTGCCATTCCATATACATTTGCATCGCCATTTGATACGATACAAGTGGTTTTCCCTTGCTTAGCATACTCAATTGCTTGGTTACATCTCTCTATTTCGTGAGTCATCCCTGAAGTATATATCTCTTTGCCTTCTATTAACTCTTTTAGCTCTTTTGCATATTTACTATATGAAACTACAACCTCACACTCTTTTAACGCTTTTTTTGCTTCTGGTGTGATGTATGATGTTCCTCCTGCACCTGAACTAACTATATATAATCTATTCGCCATTTTTTTATACTGCTCCTGCAATTGTAATTTTTTTGTTATATACCTCTTTTTTGAGGATTAATTCTCTATATTTTGATACTAAAATAGCTGAGGGTTCAGCTACTCCTTTTAGATTAAAAAACTTTGTAGCTTGAGAAGGGGAAAACTCTCTTTCAAGTGAGTTTATCTGCTCTTCTTTAAAAAATTTAATATCAAAATTGTATTTTAAAGCAAACTCTAATAGTCCTTTTTCATCACTCTTTGCTTCAAATGAAGCTATATTTTCTATCTGCTCTTTTTTTAAGTTGTTTTTATCTAAAAATAGAAAAAAAGCCTCTTCTATCTCTTTTAAACTTGTATCTCTATTACAACCAAGTCCTAAATATACTTTAGGTTTTAAAGTTAAATTTTCATCTTTAAATGGAGTTATATTTACGCATAGTTCAGAACTTTGTTCCTCTACTCTTTTTAGATTTGTTTTATTAGGTATTGTTTTAAAAATATTTTCATAAGTTTTAACTTCTATCTCTTTTTTATTTAATAAAGAGTTTGAGATTTTTGCCAAACACTTTAGGTTTTCTATCTCTAGATTGTTTCTCTTCGCAAACATATCAAAAGCAAAGGTTTTTGTCTGATCTGTTGCAGTTGAAATAAAGTTTAGACATCCTTCTATTCTTGAAGCTATTAAATCACTTAACTCATTTGCTCCACCAATATGACCACTTAAAAGGGGTACAATTTTTAACAAATCCATACTCATTACTATAATTGCTGGATCACTTGCTTTACTTTTTAACAAAGGAGCAATTTTTCTTACAACAATTCCCATTGCAAGAATACAAATGATAGCATCATATCTTTTCCAGCCATTTTCTAATACTGTATCAATTTTTTCATAGCTTTGAAATTTTTTTAGATTGTGTTTTAAATCCTCTTTCCCATATATATCCACATTAAAGTCAGTTAAATACTCCAAAAGTTTAGAAGCAGAGTCTAGACTTGGTTGATTTATTGATACTATTGCAATATTTAATCTACTGCTCATTTTTGTTTTTTTAACCTCTCTAGCTCTTTTACCAAAGGACTTACATATAAGTGAGACTCCTCTTTTTCATCTTGATGAAGAAAATCACCAAAAAGAATAAGTGCCACACCTTTAATATGTTGAACTTGCTCTTCAATTGTAGAGATTGTTCCTTTATATATCTCCTCTTCCATCCAAGTTGCTTTTTCCACAACCCAACAAGGAGTATCTGGACTATAACTCATCTCTAAAGCTTTTCTTTTAAGATTTTTTAGAAGTTGTATTGATAAATAAAAAACAAAAGAAGAGTGTCTGCAAGCAAGTAGATTTTCAAGTTTTTCAGGATTTGGAGTTCTTCCTTCCAATCTTGAAAGGATAATTGTTTGAGACACTCCTGGAATTGTGTATTCTATTCCTAAACTAGCAGCAGCTCCAAAAGCGGCTGTAATTCCTGGAATTACCTTATAGTTAATCTTCTCTTTTTGCAAAAAATCTATCTGTTTTGCTATTGTTGAGTATAAAGAGGGATCTCCTGTGTGAACTCTGGCAATAATTTTATTCTTATGTTTTTTTAGAAAATCAAATATTTCAGGGTATCTCATCTCTTGAGAATCTTCTATTATTGCATCTTTTTTGCACCAAGATAATACCTCTTTTGGAACTAGTGAACCTGTATATAAAACTGCATCAGCTTTTTGAAGTATTTTTTGAGCTTTAACTGTTACTAAATCTGGATCTCCACATCCAGCACCTATAAAATATACCATTACTCTTCCTCTATTTTATAAATTTTTATTTGAAATAGTTGCCTTTCTGGCTCTACTAAATCTAGTTTACCTTTATATGTGGTAAGAGAAATAGAGTGAATTTCATACTCAATTTTTGCCTCATTTAAAACTGTTAACATCAAGTTTAGATGTTTTAAAGTTATGGCATTTATTAGTATTATTCCTCTATTATCCAACTTTTTATATAGCTTAGGTAGTTGTTTTATAACTTCAACTCCTCCACCACCCAAAAAAATCCTTTGTGGAATCTCTTGTAGTTTATCAAAAAACTCTTGTGCTTCTCCTACAAAAAGTTTAGTTTCTACCACATGATGTTTTTTTAGATTCTCTTTTATAAACTCAACTCTTGTCTCATTTTTTTCAAAAAGTGTTGTTTTTACTTTGTATCTTTTATATGCTTCAATGGCACAACTTCCACTTCCAGCACCAATATCCCATAAAAGCTGATTTGGCTCCAAATCAAGATTTTGTAAAGAAAGAGCTCGTTTATACTTTTTAGTAATCATTCCTCTCTCAGTTTCAAATTCACAATCTTCACTTATGGTACTACTATTTTCAAAATTCCTTTTTATAAGTAAAACATAAGGCGCTGTAATATCAATACTATTTTCATCAAAGTTTAATAAATCAATCTCTTCTATTCTTTCATCAATAAAACCTAATTTATATCCAAGGGTTGTAGTAATATCACTACTTTCAAAATAAAAAAGTTTCTCTTTTAATCTTTTTATACTCTCTTTATCACAAAGTACAAAAGTGTATCTATTTTGTAAAAAGTTTTTTAAATCAAGTTCAATTCTTCCATGTAAAGAGACACAATCAACTTCAAGCTCAGAGATAAATACTCTTTCAAGCAGATAGTTTTTTGAAGAGGTATTATTTATGATTTTTACACTACTCTTTGGCAAGTTTTTTGCAATAATAGTTCCTGCACTAAAAAATAGTGGAGAACCTGTTACCACATACAAAATCTCCTCTTTCTCATAGTTTTCTAAAAGATACTCTTTTGCCTCTTTATATTTTAGTTTTAATATATTTTTAGTTTCTTCTTTCTTGTGCTCTGCACTCTCTGTGAGAAAGTTTGGGTCACAAATGATTTTATCAAATTTTGAAATATCAAAATCAAGATTTGAAAAGTTGTAATCTCCCATTCCATTTCCAGCTATTGTTACCATCCTAAAACCTCTTTTTGTTCTAATATTATGGCTTTAACATTTGAAGTTTCAAACCACTGTTTTATCTGTTTGTTTGCTTTTATTGCAATCATTTTATAAAAATCTTCCAATAATCCAACTTTTTCAAGCTCCTGCGAGATTCCTTTTACTGTTAAGGTTTCCTCAATATCAACTTTGTAACCAAGATTTTCTTCTATATCCTCTTGAAGTTTTTTAAAATCTATTACTCCAAATCTATTATGGGTATTTTTAAAACCTTGGTAAACCTTTGTCATTTTTCCTATCCCACATAAAAAGATTACCTCTTTTGCTTTTAGTTTTGTTGCAAGTTCAATTGAGTCATAAACAAAGTTACCTATTTCAATAACTGCTTCAGAAGAGGCTTTTGAACATGCAACTTGAAAAGCAGAGTTTCCAAGGGTAAAGTAGATAGTTTCATACTCATTTTGTATGGCAAACTCTATCTCTATTTTAACTGAATCAATATATGCTGAACTTGAGATAGGTTTAACTATTCCTGTTGTTCCAAGTATAGAAATACCACCTAATACACCAACTTTTGAATTTGCAGTCTGTTTTGCAATATTTTCTCCATCTGTAACACTTACACAACATTTTAGATGTAAGTTTTGTTTTTCTTTAGTTCTTATCTTAAAATACTCATTTATTGCATTTAATGGAGCTGGATTTATAGCAGGATAGGGCGGAGCAATTTTTAAACCTCTTTTGGTTACAACTCCCACTCCTAAACCAGCAAAAATCTCTAAACTATTTGTTTGGTACTCAAAATAGTGTGGTTTTTGAGAAGTTGGGTTTAGTTGAAACTCTTTTTGGCAAAAGTCTAAAGCAACAATTATCTCACAACCTTTTGTAACATCTAAATCATCATTATCTATTTTTTCTGTTTTAGTAATACAAGCTTCATTTGTAGCCAAAAGAGTGTCTAAAGCAGATCTAAAAGATGCAAAGGTGTGAGCTCCTGTTGTGTAGCCTTTTCTTAATATTTTTTGTTCCATTATTTATAAAAACTTGGGTCACTCATTGGTACTTGTTTGAACTCTTCAAGTTCATCAATACTTCTATTCTCTTTTAAAGCTATAAATAGTCTTTTCCATTTCTCTTTGTCGTATTGATGGATGTTTTTAAGCCAAATTCCATTGTTATTTAGATTTCCGTTAACTTTTGTATTTTCATAAATATTTGCAACACTTCTAAATCTGCAAGCTCCAAAACAGCCTGTTCTTACAACTTTGATTCTATCTTCACCCTTTGAAAGGTTTACCTCTTTTATAAGCTCTCTTAGTGTTGCAGCTATATCTTTATCTTTGTGTGCTTTTCCACATCTCTCATCTGTACATATAAAAAGTTGTGTTTTTAGGTGCATAATTGGTTTGTTTGCATCAAAGTTTTTTGGTTTGCAAGTAAAACCATCTGCAATTTCACTTCCCATTGTGTTGTAGAGTTTCTCTTTTTTATCTTCCATTATATTTCTCATCTTTATCATAATCTTTGATTAGTTTATAAATAGCATGAAGTGTTGCAACAGCCATAGTTGAACTTCCGAATCTTCCCTCCATAATAACTCCTGCAACATCAAAGCTATTGCAAAATCTTTTTCCATAGGCTTTTGATTCAATCACATTTACAAAACCAACAGGAAAAAGTAAAAGTGCAACATTGTTTAAATTTACTTTTTGCTCAAGCAACGTGTTTATTGCCGCATAAATAAACGTTGGTGCATTTCCACAAGCTAAAACCAAAGGTTCATCTTTGTGCCTTTTTATTGCTTCAACAACTGCTGCATAGCTTCTTGTAGTTTTATTTTTATCAGCCATCTCATAAGTAAAGGGTTCATTTATATAACAAACTACTTCATTGTCATATTTTTTTAGATAAAAATCGCTAAGTCCAACTTTTATCATATTTACATCAACAATAATTTTTGCTTTGTTTAAAAGTAGGTTTTGTACTTTTTTAATGGCATCTTTTGAAAAGTAGATATTGTTTAATACCTCATCAAAACAAGTTGTTGTATGAATCAGTCTAGTTATTACCTCTTTTTGTTCTTCATCAAACTCTTTTATTTTTTCATACTCTTTTAACTCATCATTAATGATTTCAAAAGATCTATTTGAGATATCTGCACCAATATTTATTGGTGGTTGTTCTATTTTAAATTCCAAAGTAATCCTTTAATATTTTTATATTATTTCTAAACATTGTATGTAAATAAGTTCCATAGACATTGTTTTTTCTCCAAGCTCCTAACTCTCCTTTTGAGTTCTCTTTTTTACTTAATATATCAATTGCATTTTTTGTATCAAGTGGTTTTGTATAGTGAAAGGCATGACCTTTTAGTCCTGTTTGGCTATAGTAGTAGCCAAGTCTTACTCTTTTTGGTGTAAGAGTAAATTCAACATCCAAAATTCCACTCATTTTTTTATCATCAACACATTTGGCTAAATATAAAAGTCCGGCACACTCTGCATATATATGTTTATTTTTATTTGCGTGGTTTATTAAAGAGTTTTTAAAATTGTTTGAATCTTTTATTTTGTTATAACTCTTCTCTGTCTCCACGTATCCGCCAGGAATTAAAACCAAATGGGTATCATTTGAAATTGTTTCATCTTTTGTAGGGTTTACAAGTTCTACTTTTGAAAACAGCTCTTTTAGAAAAACTAAATTATCATAATATAAAAAAGAGAAATTTTCATCATAAACAATAGAGACTTTTTTATCTACTTTTTTAAAATCCGAAAAGGGATATTCATTTATATTCTCTCTCTTATAGTTTGCAAGCTTTTCAAGTCTTTCTAAATCAATATTTTCTAAAACTTCTATAGTTAAATCTTTTAATTCTTTATCATTTTTTTGTGCTAAATCAAGTCCTAAATGGGTATGTTCTAAGCTTTTTAAATCTTTTTTTATCCAACCTAAAACTTCAATGTCATCAAAATCTTTTAAAATTTGGTTTTTAATAAGTTCAAAGTGCATATTTGAAGAGACTTTGTTTAATACAACTGCTTTTATTGTATTATCATCTCTATAGGTTTTAAGACCTTTTAATACTGCACTAATAGTTATATAAGAACCACTTGCATCAAGAAGTAAAATTGAAGGTATATTTAAAAGTTTTCCAATATCATAAGAAGAGCACCCTTTGTCCATCCCATCATAAAAGCCCATTACTCCCTCTAAAATAGAGATATCTTTGTCAGAGTAGTTATCAAATATCCATTTAACTTGATTTTTATTCATTATAAAAGAGTCTAAGTTTATTGAGTTTGTATTACAAATTGCATGATGAAATTGGGGGTCTATAAAATCTGGACCTATTTTAAAAGGTCTTACACTAGTTTTATAGTGATTTAATAATGCGGTTGTAAATAGTGTTTTACCTTGATTTGATGCAATAGAAGATATTAAAATTGCTTTCACTTTTACCTCTTTATAATTTTCTTTAGCTAAAATTTTGCTATGAGAAATCTTCGAGGGTATAACAAACGTTACTTTAAATTGTCAATAATTGCAATGTATTCGACAATGAATAAATTATGTAATGTAGAAATCAACAACAATTTATACCACAAAAGAGCTTATGAAAATGAAATAAACTCTTTAGATCCCCCTTTTATTTTAGAAACTTCAATTTTTTTAACAAAATAATCAACATTTTACACACAAATATTTATTTATAAATATATCATACTATAAAGGACTACCATGCATATAGAAGCTGGTGTTGTGCAAGGCGCAAAAATGGTTTTAAGTTATGGAACTGCTGCAGTTTCATTCTCTGTTGCTGCAAAGTTGGCATATGAAAATATTAAAGATTCTGGTGTTTTACCATTTGCTGTAAAAACTCTAATCTCAACAATTTTAGTATTTTTCTTTTTTGAAGTTTTACCTCATCATCCTGTTGGAGTTTCAGAAGTTCATTTGATTTTGGGAACTACACTGTTTTTAATTTTTGGTGCTTCTTCAGCTGCTTTTGGATTGGCTCTTGGGTTATTGATTCAAGGTCTATTTTTTGCCCCTTTTGATTTACCTCAATATGGAATTAATGTAACTACTCTTTTAATGCCACTTTTTGCAATGTCTTATGTTGCTTCAAAGATTATTCCAAAAGATATTGCTTATAAAGATATTAAATATGTTGCTGCTTTAAAACTATCTTTAATGTATCAAGGTGGAATTGTAACTTGGGTTGCTTTTTGGGCACTATATGGTCAAGGTTTTGGTACAGAAAATTTGAGTGAGGTATTTAGTTTTGGTGTTGCATATATGAGTGTAGTAATACTTGAACCTTTCATTGATTTAGCTGTACTTGCAGGAGCAAAAACCTTAAATAGTTTAAAATCAAGTTCATATGTGGAAGCTAGACTTTATAATAGCGCAAAATAATGAAAAGATATAGACACTATAATAGAAAAAGAGCTATTGTTCTTGCTTGTTTTGGTTCAGTAATTGAACAACAAAAATATCTTGATTTAGAAGAAAAAGTAAAAGAGGAGTATCCCGATTGTGAGGTATTTACCTCTTTTTCTTCAAGAATGGTAATAAAACTTTTAAAGAAAAAGAAAAAAGAGATTTATAAAAATCTTCCTCAAACTTTAGCTGATGTCGATATGTTAGGTTTTAAACATGTGGTGGTTGTTTCTGTAAATATCTATCCCACTGATGAACATGAGTTTTTAAAAAAAATTGTAGATGGTTTCAAAATTTTTTCATTGGCTAATATTGGTATTACAAATGCCATTTTAACTACTGCAAAAGATACAACGGAATATTTAAAAGAGTTAAATGAAAAAGTTAGTAAAGAAGATACTGCAAATTTATATATTATACATGGAACGCCCAAACTAAATACTATAGGGATAGAGTCAATCTCTTATACAAAAGAGCTTTTAAAAACTTTAGATGCGAGAAACTTTTCATGCTCTTTAGAGGGTGCTTTCCCATATTTTGCTATTAATGACTCAATAAAAAGAGAGATAAAAGCTAAAGGTTATAAAAAAGTTCAAGTTGTTCCTTTACTATTAGTTAGTGGAAATCATTACATAAAAGATATGTTTGAAATAAAAGAGGATTTAGAAGATTGTTTTGAATCTTCAATTGTAGAATCTATAACACAAGGTGAGAACTTTAATCTTTTAGAGTTTCCAAAAACTAGTGAGATTATTATAAATAATATTAAAGAATCTTTTAAAATGCTTGGTATTAGTCATAAGACTATGACCTATTAGGAGAGTAGATGAAATTATATATGGTTTCACTAGGCCCTGGGGATCATGAACTAATTACCATAAAGGCACTAAAAGCATTAAAAGATTCAGATGCTATATGTATTCCGACAAAGAGTACAAATAATAGTTTTGAAAAATCTATGACTTATAAAATTGTAAAAGAGCTTATGGAAGAGTTTGGTTTTGATAAACCAATAATTCCTATGTATACGCCAATGAAGTTTAAACAAGAGGATTGGCAAAGACAAGTTGATACTATTTTAGACTCTTTTGAATCTTATGAAAAACTCTCTTTTGTTACTTTAGGAGATAGTGCTGTTTATAGTACAGTTTATTATCTGCTTGATATAATAAAAGAGCAAAAAAATGAAGTTTATGAAAAGTGTGAGGTGATTCCTGGAGTAACCTCTTTTTCAAGTGCTTCTGCAAAAGTTAAAAAGCCTTTATGTGTTGGAGATAGTAGTTTTTTAATAAGACCTCTACATAAAAGTAAAGTACCTTTTACAACTGTTTATATGAGACCAAAAATTGGTATGAATACAGAAAAAGTAAAAGAAAAAAACTCAATTTATACCTTTGAAAATTTAAATTTCCAAGGGGAACAGGTGTTGGATTATAAAAAGAAGAGTGTAGATAAATATATGACTCTTTTTATAGATTTTTATGAACCAAAATAGAAAAGGTCAAAGGATTTGGCAGTTTTAACAAAACTTACAATTGAAGAGATAAATAGTTTAATAGCAGATACAAATATATCTTTTAATCATATATTTGAGACTTCTACAGGTATTAGTGATACAACTTATATTGGAGTCTCAAATAGTGATAAATATGTTTTTAAACTCTTTGAAAATGCTTCATTAAGAGATGTTAAAAGCCAAATAAAACTTCTGGATTCTATTAAAAGCCTAAATGTTCCTAATGTTCTCTCAAAAGATATTAAATTGTATAAAAATAAACCCTTTACCCTTTTTTCATATATTGAAGGTTCTTGTTCTTATTTTATAACATTAAATCATCTTGAACAAATAACTCTTTTTTTGGCAAGTTTGCACAATATAAAAGATATTAGATTTCCTAAAAAAAATATATATGAGATTAGTTCATTTAACAAGATGTTAAACTCTTTGATGGATAATAAAATAAAAGAAGAGATAAAAAATAAGTTTGAAAAAATAAAAGGGATTGATTTAAAAAGTAGTGCTTTGATACATGGAGATCTTTTCCCTGATAATGCAAAGTTTATTAATGGAAAACTAAGTGGTGTCTATGACTTTACACAGTCATGTTTTGGTAATATTAAGTTTGATTTAGCAGTTGTTGTAATAAGTTGGTGTTTTAATGAGTATAGTTTTAATAACTTATACTTTGAGCAAATAATTGAAAACTACAACAGCTACTCAAATAAGAAAATAGAAAAAGATAGTATGAAAATATATCTTCTTTATGCCTGTTTATATTATGCCTTGCAAAGGTTATATAAAAGAAGAGAAGATTATGATGAGTATTTAAAAAAATATGAGATATTAGAGAAGATATTATAGATGAAAGAGTTTACTAAAGAGGATATTGAGACTTTAAAGCAGATTATGCTTTTAAGAAGAGATGTTAGAGGAAATAGATTTAACAATAAAAAAATTGATGATGAAATTTTAGATGAGATTTTAAATGCTGCAAATATGGCTCCTTCTGTTGGTTTTTCACAACCTTGGAAATTTTTACTAGTAAAGAGCAAAAGTAAAAGAGAAGAGATATATGAAGAGTTTATAAAAGAGAACGAAAAAGCTAAAAAGATATTTAAAGATAAGGAACTCTACGCCTCTTTAAAACTAGAAGGAATAAAAGAGTCATATATAAATATAGCAGTTTTATATGAAAAACCCAAAAAGAGTATTTTAGGACAAACTACACAAAAAAAGATGGGAGAGTATAGCGTTGTATGTGCTATAGAAAATCTTTGGTTGATGGCAAGAGCTTTTAATATTGGAGTAGGGTGGATAAGTATATTAAAACCAAAAAATGTAAAGAAGATATTAGGAATAGGTAGTGAACATAAACTTATAGCATATCTTGCTTTGGGGTATGTGGATGAGTTTCTAGAAGAGCCAGAGCTTTTAAAGATTAAATGGGAAGATAAAAAGAGTCTAAAAGATATAAAAATAATTTAGGAATAAAAATGATAAAGAGTATTTTAGGGAAAGTTGATTTTATAGAGAGTCTAAGAGGCAAAAAAGCAACATATATGTTAGCTATGAGTAATACAAAAACAGCAGAGATAGAAGGAATAACCCAAGCAGGGATTCCAGGAAAAATATATCTTACTCCAACCCTTGATAGTGAATTTTTGTGTTGTGGTGAGGTTCGAAGCTTGGAAGATATAGCAAAAACTCCAAAAGGTGTACCAACTCCTGCACTTATAACAAGAGCAGTTCATCTATTAAAACCTTTTTCAAATATTGAACTTCTTGATTTGGGAATAGAGGTTAAACCAAAATTGGACTATTTTAAGATACATGATATGCAAATAAAACCCTCTAATTCAATTGCAGAAAATGCAAAAATAGATGCTTTGGCAATATTTCAAAAGGGTTTGGTTTTTGGACAAGCCTATGAGCTAAAAGATGATTATTTGATATTAGCTGAATCAGTTCCTTCTGGGACTACAACAGCAACAGCAACAGCACTTGCTTTAGGATATAAATGTAAAGAGCTTTTTAGTAGCTCTTTTAAAGATGTCCCAAATAGTATAAGAGATCAAACTATAGATAAGGCTTTGGAAAATATTTCAAAAGAGGATGATCTCTTTGCAGTTTTAAGTAAAGTCTCTGATAATATGTTGATTTTTTACGCGGGCGTAATTTTAGGGTTAAATAATAAAACAAAAGTTATATTAGCTGGTGGAACTCAATTAGCTTGTGTTCTTCTAATAATAAATGCAATGTTAAAGACTATGCAAGGGGAATTTAACACTTCAAATTTAGCTTTATGTACAACTAAATGGGTATATGAAGATAAAAATAGTGATATAAAAGCACTTTTAGAGATGTTAAGTTTTAAAGTTAATGCTTATTATGCAGATTTTGATTTCTCTTTATCTTCCCATCCTGCACTTAAACTTTATGATAATGGTGAAGCAAAAGAGGGTGTTGGAGCAGGGGCTGCATTAACCTATGCTTTATTAAATGGAATTGACAAACTCTCTATTACTAAAAAAATAGAAAACCTTTTAGGATAATAATGAAAATTTTATATTTTGGTGGACAAAAATCAGGAAAATCATCTTTGGCTGAAAAAAAGGCTTTAGCCTTAACAAAAAATAAACCTTTTTATGTGGCAACATATAATAACTCTTATGATGATAAAGAGATGCATAAAAGAGTAGATAAACATAAGAAGAGTAGGGAAGATAGTTTTATTACTATTGAAGAGCAAAGAGATTTAACAAAAGTTCTTAAACCAAATCAAACCTATTTAGTTGATTGTATCTCTATGTGGATATTTAATAATCTTGATGAAGAGGAACAATACTTAAAAACACAACTAGAAGAGCTTGAAAAAATAGATTGTAATATTGTTTTTGTACTTAATGAAGTGACTTCTGGAGTAATTCCTTTTGATAAAGATAGTAGAAAGTTTGTAGATTTAACTGGAATAATAGGTCAAAAACTAGCAAAGATTTGTGATGAGGTCTATGAAGTTAAATTCGGACTTGAAAGCAGATTAAAATAGATGAACAATATCTCAATCTTTGGTACAAGTTCTGATGCAGGGAAATCAACTCTAACTTTTGTAATTGCAAAAATAATCCAAGAGATGGGATATAGTGTTGCTCCTTTTAAAGCCCAAAATGTATCAAATAATGCCTTTGTTTGTGATGATAAAAGCGAAATTGCAGTTGCTCAATATTTTCAAGCAGAGATTCTAAAAGTTCCAACTTCATACCATCTAAATCCTGTTTTGCTTAAATCAGGAAGAGGAAGTAGTGCTTCACTTATAGTCGAAGGTAAGGTTGTAACAAACAAAGATGTTAGAGAGTATTATAGAGATTTGGATATTTTAAAACCTGCTGTAAAAAGATGTTTTGATTACCTTGATTCAAAATATGATGTTGTTGTTTGTGAGGGAGCTGGAAGTCCTGTTGAATTAAATCTAATGGATAAAGATTTATCAAATATCTTTATTGCAAATGAATACAATACAAAAATCATTTTAGTTGCTGATATTGAAAAAGGTGGAGTTTTTGCCTCTATTTATGGAGTATATAATCTTCTTCCTCAAAAATTAAGAGAGAATGTAATAGGTGTAATTATAAACAAATTTAGAGGGGATTTAACTCTTTTTGATGAGGGAATAAAAATAATTGAAAAAGATTTTAAAATTCCAGTTTTAGGAGTCTTGCCCTATACCCCTTTTAATTTTGGATTTGAAGATTCACAAAGTCTTAAAAATTATGTTCAAAATAGAGACAAAGCTTTTATAAAAGTTGCAGTAATTGCTTATCCATATATGAGTAATTACAATGATTTTGAGCCTTTAATTGTTGATGATTCAATTGAGTTGGAGTTTATTGAGTCAAATATCTCTTTAGAGAAGTTTGATATGATAGTTTTACCTGGTTCTAAACTTGTTATAAAAGATTTAAGATGGTTAAAGCAAATTGGTCTATATGAAAGAATAAAAGAGTTTAAAAAAGAGATTTTTGGTATTTGTGGTGGATATGAGATGATGTTTGAGACTTTGGACGATAAATATGCTTTAGAAAATGAGAAACCGACCTTAGAAGTGGGTTTTGGATTTATAGCTGATAAAATAGTTTTTGAAAAAGAGAAAACTTTAGAGAAAAAAGAGTATGAACTCTTCTCTTGCAAAGTTGATGGCTTTGAAATACATCACGGCAAAAGCCTTAAATATCCACTTTTTTTTGAAAAAGAGAATATAAAAGGGACTTTTATTCATGCAATTTTTGATAGTGATATTTTAAGAGATAATATTTTTAAAAAAATAGATAAAAACTATAAAAGTTTTGATTTTAAAGTATATAAAGAGTCAAAAATTGATGAGTTTGTAAATCTATTAAAATCAAAACTTGATGTAAAAAAGATAAGAGAGAGTATTGATGAATAATCTATTTTTAGGGCTAAAATTTGTATTTAGCTATTTTTCGATTTTGCCAGTTAGTTTTAAAAAAGAGGATGATTTATCAAAAAAAGAGGTTTTAAACTATACTCTATTTTTCCTTCCATTTGTTGGTTTTGTTTTAGGTTTATTAACTCTTATAATCTACTCTTTTTTAGACTCAATTCCTTTTTTGGGAGCCATTATTGCTTCATGTATATATTTTGTTTTGTATGGTTTTATTCACACAGAAGCAGTTTTAGATGTTTTTGATGCAATTTATGCAAAACATAGTGGTAAAGATGCCTATAAGATAATAAAAGAGCCAACAGTTGGTGCAATTGGGGTTTTATACTCTCTTGTTTTTGTGATTTTAAAAATCTCTTTGTTTTCGTATTTGCTAATGAATGAACACTTTTTAGAGTTTTTATCAATTTTAGTTATTAGTAGAATTTCAATACAATTTTCAGTCTATTTTTTTACCTTTAGATCCTCTTTTGTCTCTTTATTATGTGACTCTTTTACGCAAAAGAGTTTTTTAGTCTCAATTGTTCTTTACTCTTTATTAATACTATTTTTAACAGACTTCTCTTTTCTCCTTATTTTATTTTTTGCATTTTTATTTACTCTATTAATAGCAAATTTTCTAAAAAAAGCTTTAGGCTTTTTAAATGGTGATGCCTTAGGTTTTATTTTGGAGAGTTTAGAGATTATTTTGGCTTTTGTGGTATCTTTTTTGTGGCTTTAATAACACTTCTAAGACATGCTCCTTTACCAAAAGAGTATCAAAAAAGATATATTGGACACACAAATATAGAGATAGATTTAAAATTGACAGACTTATCTTTGGTTAAAGATTTAAAACTAAAAGATTATGACTTAGTGTTCTCATCTGATCTAAAAAGATGTACTCAAACTTTGGAGTTATTAGGTTTTAACTTTAGTATTGATAGTAGATTAAGAGAAGTTGAATTTAAAGATAGTTTTGAACTAAAAAGCTTTGATGAAATAGAGAAAATGGATATTTATGAGAAAAAATATTTGGACTCTTTTCTTGCTTGGCATGAATTTATATGTAAAGAGAGTTTTAGTAAATTTGAGCAAAGAGTCTATTCTTTTATTAAAGAACTTCCAAAAAATAAAAATATACTTATTTGTTCCCATGGGGGAACTATAAAGATGATGAACTCTATTTTAAATAATGAAGAGTACTTCTCTTCGCCATTTAACCTAAAGTATTTAGAGTCAGTTGATATAATTATAAGCTAATCTTATCAAAATATTATAAGTATACTTAATATAATTTTAAGTTAAAATTTATATAATTCGCAATTATAATGGTTTGATGGCAGATTTAAGATTTTTGGGAAGATGAGCAAATACTATTGTACTGTTTTTTATAAACTTATCTTTTTCATATATGGCAATGTCCAGAGTCATATTTGATTTTTTGAAAGTTAACAGTTTAATAATCTGATCTCTATCTTGAAATGACAAATCCAAAGGTTTTAAATCTATTATTGGTTTTTTACCCATGCTTCTCCTTCTCTCAAGCCATTATAAAAAAAGATTTCTTAAAGGATTAATATTATGGAGAAAAGTGAACAAATTACGGCTATTCCTTCTAATAGACTACAATTTTTTCCAGTTATGATGTTTGCAGTAGTTATGGGATTTACAGGGTTATCTATTGTTTTTTTTAAAATGAGTGAAGATTTACTATTCCCAATTATTATTGCTGATATTTTTGGATATATCTCTTTAACACTTTTTTTAGTTATCTCTTTTTTCTATTTAAAAAAGATTATAACATATACAGAAGAGGTAAAAAAAGAGTTTACACATCCAATTAGAGTAAATTTTTTTGCAGCAATTTCAATCTCTATGCTTCTTTTGTCAATATTTTTTAGACACTCATTACCAAGCTTTTCATATGTTATATTTGTAGTTGGAGCTATTTTACACTTCTTCTTTACATTTTATACGATTAAATATTGGATTAATAATAATCTTGAAATGCAACACTCAAATCCAGCTTGGTTTATTCCAATTGTAGGAAATATTATTGTACCTATTGCAGGAAAAGGTTTTGCTCCTGATGAAATTTTATATTTTTTCTTTTCAGTTGGATTGTTTTTTTGGATTATTCTTTTTGCAATTATTTTAAATAGAATTATATTTCACAATCAATTTGCACCAAAATTTATGCCAACACTTTTTATTCTTATAGCTCCACCTGCAATTGGATTTATTGCTTATGAAAAGTTGGTTTTACAGCTTGATTTTTTTGCACATATGCTTTATAGTTTGGCACTATTTTTTACAATACTTGTTTTTGTAATGTATAAAAATTATATTAAAATTAAATTTTTTATCTCTTGGTGGGCATTTACCTTTCCTATGGCTGCTATTAGTATTGCAACAGTTTTAATGTATGAGTTAAGCCATGAAAATATTTATGCAGTTTTAGCTTATCTTTTTACAGCAATTACCGTATTTGTAGTATTTTTAGTTGCAAAAGAGACTATAGTACATATGTTTAAAAAAGAGATTTGTATAATGGAGTAGTTATCTACTCTTAAAAAATAAAGCGTTATAATTCATTTTTTTAAAGGTGAAATTATGAATTATAACTATATAGGTAAAAGTGGATTAAGAGTTACTCCCATTTGTTTGGGAACTATGACCTTTGGAAGTAGTACTGATAAAAGTGAAGCCTTCCAAATTATGGATAAAGCTTATGATAGAGGAATAAATTTTTTTGATACAGCTGAGATTTATCCTGTTCCTCCAAAAGCTTCTTACGAAGGTACAACAGAAAAAATTGTTGGAGAGTGGTTAAAAAGCAAACCTAGAGAATCAATAATTTTGGCAACAAAAATAGCTGGTGCTGCTTCTGGTTGGTTTGTTCCTCCTACAAGACACGGTTTGACTGCAATTGACTCTTTTCATATTAAAAGAGCAGTTGAAGGAAGTCTAAAAAGACTTGATACTGATTATATTGATTTATATCAAATGCATTGGCCTGATACTATTGTTCCAATTGAAGAGAGTTTAAAAGCTTTCGATGAGTTGGTACGTGAGGGAAAAGTGAGATATATAGGAACTTCAAATGATAGTGCCTATGGACTTACAAAAGCAAATGAAGTATCTAAACATAAAAATTTAGCAAGATTTGAATCTATTCAAAATAACTTCTCTCTTTTAAACCCAAGATTCCATGATGAGTTGGCAAATGTATGTAAAAGAGAAAATATTTCACTTCTTCCATACTCTCCAATTGGTGGAGGAGTTTTATCTGGTAAATATAATGGTGGATTTTTCCCAGAAGGTTGTAGATTTACAGCCTATGCAAAACATCAAAATCCTAGAGTACAAGCTCAAGCAAAAAGATTTGTAAATGAGAAAACTATTGAAGCAACAAACAGATATATTGCAATAGCAAAAGAGTATGGAATCTCACCTGTTACTTTAGCTGTTGCATATTCAAAACATTTTGATTTTGTAGCTTCAACTATTATTGGAGCTAGAAAATTAGCTCAACTGGATGAATCTTTAGCTGCTTTAGATTTTAATCTTGATAGTGAACTTTTAGAGAGAATTGAACAGGTACAAAAAGAGATTCTTTATCCTATGGGATGATTAAAATATTAGAAACTTCTTTAAAAAGAAGTTCTAATATATTTCAGATTTTTTTGTCAAATGTAATACATAGTTTGTGATAAAAATACAATACAAATAACTAATATAAAAGGGAGTCTATGACTTTTGAATATAAAAGGTTGTATTCCAAAAAACACTTGTAATACGCCTCTTGCTCCTAACCATAGACCTAAGATAGCCTTTATTGATAATAGAATTTGAAAATTTGAAAATCCATTTTCCCCAATGGTTCCAAAGCTATAATAAAATAGAACTATTCCACTAACTACAGCTATAACTAAAGCTTTAGGAACTAATACTTTTGTAAAATCTTTAAAGTAAGCTCTTACCTCTTCATATTTTTCTTTTGAGAGTGTTTTTTGCATTCTCATTAATATAAGATTATCAGTAAATAGAAAGCCACCATAAATTAGTACTGAGAAGATATGTAATAGTTTTATAACTAGATATGTCAAAGTTGTTACTCCTTTTTTCTTTTTAATGTTCTATCTGGATAAGCTCTATGTTTTGGAATATTATTAACTATTAATGCAATAACCAATAAGATTAAAGATCCTGTAAAAACGGGATATAAAACATAAATAAAACCAAGATTATGAATATGTTCACTACCTAAAACAGCAATTAATGCAGTTGCTCCTCCTGGTGGATGTAGTGTTAATGTTAATTGCATAACCAAAATAGAAGTTGCAACGGCAAAAGCTGAGCATAAAAGAAGATTTCCAAAAAAAAGTTTATAGGATATTACACCCACTAATGCAGATAATAGATGTCCTCCTATAAGATTTCTTGGTTGTGCCAAGGGAGAATGAATAGCCCCATAAACTAAAACTGCACTGGCTCCAAAAGAACCTATGACTAAACTTAAATCTTCATCTCCCAACACACCTCTATGAAATATGGCTATGCTCATAATACCTATAAAGGAACCTATCCATGACCATATTATATTTGAGCGCTCAAGGGGTTCGGTGTTTACTTTTTTAAATTGTTTAAAAAAATTTTTCAACTTTAACCTGCTAATCTTGCTTTTACTTCTTCTGTTGCCATACTTATATTCCAAACAGGCTCCCAAACTAGATCAACTTTTGTTAGTCTTACTTTGGGTAACTCTCTTAATACTGCTTCTTCAACCCATTGGACAATCATTTGATGTAATGGACAAGCTTTTGTACTAAGTGTCATAGTAACTGTAACTTCCATATTTTCATTACATATAGCATCATAAATAAGTCCCATCTCTACAAGATTGAAACCTACTTCTGGATCAATAACTGTTGATACAGCTTTTAAAATATCATCTTTACTATACATCTTCTTTAAACCTTATCATATATAAAATATCTTTTAACAAAAAAATTGCACCAATAGATAAAAAACTTAACCCACTTTTATAAATAGTTTCATTTATGTTTAATATTCCTAAAGAAACAAAAATTACACCAATACTTGAAAAAACAAATTGCATATTTGCACTTTTTTTAGGAACTATATCAACTAACATTGGTATTTTCTTTTTTCCAACATATGGTGAAAATCTCTCATACCAGACTAAAAAAGGGATTATTTTATAAAGATGACCTGTTATTATAAAAGTAATAAAACCACCAAGTAGAATCCAAGAGAGAGTAAGAAATATATTTTCTATAGGATAAAAAATGTAAATTATTCCTAAAATAAGTGATAATAATAAGGATAAAAATGAAAACATAATACTTTTGAAATATATGTCATTTTCTAGTCTAACTCTAGTTTTATAGATTATAAAAACTTGATAAAAATATAAAAAAAGAGCAATAAGAGTAAAAAAATATCCTAAATATTCAAAAAAAGTTATATTTGAGAAAGAAGATAATACAACAAATAAAATTCCTACAGATAATATACTCAGAGAACTTTTGATATATTTCCAAGAAAAACCATGACTTAACCAAAACATTGGCAATAATATTAGACTCATTCCCATTATAGTTATACCAACATAACCTACTAATACTAAGTAAATATGGGCTTTTAGAAACTGGTATATATTAATATCAATTGTTCCACTGTAACCTAAAGCAAGTATAATTCCAATAATTAGACCAAAAAATAGAAATATATTTGCTAATAAAACGGAAACAATTACAAAATTTATTTTTTTTACTTTTAAAATAGTTAAAAATGTTTCAAATAGAAATATTGAAAAAGAGACAAAGGCAATAGTTCCTCCAAATGGTAACAAAGAAGGATAATAAACAAAGCCCATTGCCATTAATATAGCCCCAATGAAAAGTAAAGGATAAATTGTATAATACAAATCAACAGCAAAATGACCAACTTCGAGTACAACAGGAACCAATTGTGCCATTGCTCCAAATATTATAATCATAACAAATCCGAGTAAAAATAGATGTATCCATGCCACTATATTGCTATTTAGGCTATGTAAAATCGATATATCAATTTTAAACAACAAAAATGTGCTGATTAAATAAGTAAATACACCTAATAAAAAGTAAGGTATAACTAATTTAAAAGGTGGAGCAAACTGTTGAGAAATATTCATCTATCTACCCGTTACAAGAATTTTCTAAAAAATTTGTAGATTTAGGAGAACTATTTTTTAATGTAAATGTAATTTTTACTTTTCCCTCTTTTGTTCTCTCTTCTATAAAATTGAAATCTTGTTCTATTTTGGGGAATAAACCACTTGGAGATTGATGGTTTATCATTATTAGTTGTGAATTTTTGTCTAGAAGTTGTAATCCTATCATCGCATTTACCATTGGTTCTGGAGGACCACACATACTTGTATCAAATTGGTATATTGTTAAACTATCTTTAATCTCTTTATAAAAATCTACTGTTGAGTGCATAACTTCAATTTTTTCCATTTTAGCTCCTTTTATTTTTTGTAAATATATCATTATTGATAATCTATATCATTGACCTTAATCAATAAAGTTTTTTTATTTAATAAGAATTTATTGTGAAATATTAATTTTGTTTTTATTATTTAAGACAAAATGAAGTGAGTTTTACTTTAATGTAAAAAACTGAAAGTAAAACTTTTTATAATGAAGATTGAAAAGGTATTTTGATGGTAAATTCAGCTCCTTTGCACTTTTGATCTTTATATTCATATTCAACATTAGAAACTGAAATTTCCCCTTTGATACTATTTATAATCTGTTTTGTCATATAAAGATTAACACCTTTTGTATCTTCATTTTTTTCAGTTTTAACGTAAGATAAAAAGAGTTTATCAAGAATATCAGCTGAGACACCCCCAGCATTATCTTTTACTTTTATTGTAATTTCATCATTTTTATATTTAGCTTCAATAAATATAATTCTATTTTCATCTTTTTTTACTAAAACATCAATAGCATTTTTTATTATATTAATCAATACTTGAAGTAGTTCATTTTCATAGCCATAAAATTCAAGATTGTTTATCTCTTTAACCACTTCAATTCTATTTGTTTTTAGTTGATAGTCTAAGAGTATGAAAGTTTTATTAAACAGATCCTCTATTTTGAAAACTGATTTAACTTTGTTTGGATTGAAGAAGTTTTTAAAGTTATCAATAGTTGTTGCAAGATTAACTACTGAGCTATCAATATTCTCTAAAGCATCATCAATTTGCTCAGGTGTACTAAAATTTTCTATCTCTCTATTTAGCTTAACAAGGCTATTTGAAGTGCTAATAAGTGTTAGAGGTTGTTTTAGTTGATGTGCCACACTACCAATCATCTCTCCCATAATTGCCATTTTAGATTGTTGTATTAACATCTTTTCATTCTCTATGGTTTTATCAACCTCTTTTTTTATTTCATTTTTATACTCATTAAATTTATTATAGATAATTTTTGAAATATAGAATGAAAAGAGAACAAGAAGAATAGTTACAAGAATACTTATAAATATTATTTTCTTAATTATTAGTTCATATTTTTGTGTTAACTCTTGTTGTTTTTGGGTTATCTCATAATTTAACTCTTCTAAATAAAAGCCTGCTCCAATAGTCCAACCCCAGTCATTAAAGTATTTTAAAAAAGATATTTTCTTTCTATTTTTATTTTCTCCATTTGGTTTTGCACTTGCTATGTAAGAGAAGAAACCCTCTCCATTGATTTTTGCAAAATTAACCATATCTTTTACAAAATATTTTCCATTTTTATCTTTTACTTCAAATCCGTCAATTCCGATTTTGTTTTCTTGAAAATGAGATAGGTATTTTCCTTCTCTATCAAAAACCATAATATAGCCATTGTCATCAAATCTAATTCTTTTAATTTTCTCAATAATACTATTTTGGAGTTTTTGTGTATATTCATCTATATACTCTCCTGTTCCAATTGCAACATTATAAGGTTCAAAATATTTATAAAAACTAAGTTTTTCGTAGGCTGTTTTGTCCTCTTTTGATTTGTACCAATAGTATTGATCAAAAGATTCAGATTTATCTTTTATTGTCTCTATTATTTTTTGAACAAACTTATAACCTTTAGGATCTTCAAAATTACTAAAGTCTCTTCCTTCAAAACTTTTATTTAGTGGTTGTAAAAGTTTTATTCCATTTATATTATCTATAAAGATGTATCCTCTGCCATCATTAAATCTAATATTTACCAAAGCCTGTTTTATTATTTGAAAAACTTCATCTTTACTTTTATATTTTATATTATCTTTATAGATAGTATGAGCTATTGCATATGCTTCATAAACTCTATTCTTTAAAGATTGTTTTAATTCTTCATTATTGATTTCAATTTCATAGTTTATTGTTTTTATAACTCTATTTACTTCATCTTGAACACTTTTTTTATTTTGATTCATATATCTTGTTTTAATAGATTCAATCTCTTTTTTTAATTCTTCATTCTTATATTGGATAAAAATGTAGGTAAATATTACAGATAAAAGTAAAATTGGTATAACTGCACCAAATTTTATGATGTTTACAAGGGTTCTTTCATTTTTAGTTTTTATATTCATTTCTCATCTATTGTATCAAATTATTTAGTGGGATTATACAAGATAAGAGTTTAATATTATATATAAACTTCTGATTTTTAGGCGATTTTACAAAAGAAAACATAAGAGTATAAAGTAAAAATAATTCTACTTTGAGATTTTTATTTGATTTCAATTCAAGCTTCAATTTTAAATAAAAATTGTTTTTAGATTTTTTTTATTTTTTCCTTAGATTCATTTTCTTTATAATAGATTTTAAGATTTAGTTAGTTTAAAAATTAAGGAAAATTTAATTTATTAAACAAGCTGTTAATCTAAAGGTGGCAATAAAAATGCCAAAGAGTCAATTATTATTGCAAAACTTTTTTATAGATTTAGAATAGGATTTTTGCAATAAAAGTTTAATTATAAATTGATTAGGAGGAGTCAATATGGAAATAGAATCAAATATTATGCCACAATTATCGAGAAGATCATTTCTTAAAAATGCTGGTATTGCAGGATTTCTTGTAACAGTTGGAGCTAATTTTGGGTTAACTCAACTATTAGAAGCTGCAGAAAAAAATATTAAAGATACTAGCAGTGATGGTTGGCATTATGGACACTGTAGAATGTGTATGCGTGGATGTTGTCCAAATATGTATAGGGTTGAAAATGGTATAGCTGTAGAGATACAAGGAAATGTTGAAGCCCCAACAACAAAAGGTGCACTTTGTGCTAAGGGACAATCTATTATCCAAAATACATATAACCCTTATCGTGTAAAAGCACCAATGAAAAGAACAAATCCAGAAAAAGGTCTTGATGTTGACCCAAAATGGGTTGAAATCAGTTGGGAAGAGGCATTAAGTACAACAGCTAAAAAACTTGAAGAGGTACATAAAGAGGATCCAAGAGGTCTGTTATATCAAGTTGGTTTTGGTGATATGGATTATTTCTGTACTTTTGAGTTCTATTTTGCTCACGCTTTTGGAACACCAAACTATGTAAAATCAAATGGTATTTTATGTACATTACACTATGCTTCTGACCTTGTTCAAGGGGTTTTCCCTGGTTCTGGACCAGATGGTACATATCTAAAATATTTTATTGCATTAGGAATGAACCTTGGATTAGGTTTAGCTTCTGCGGATGGTGGGGCTAGAACCCTTTTTGATAGAATGTATAAAGATAGAGATTTCAAAATGCTTGTTGTTGATCCACACTGTGGACCAGAAGCATCAAAAGGTGAATGGGTTCCTATTAAGCCTGGAGGAGATCTTGCATTTATGCTTGCAATGTCACAAGTTATTTTTTATGAAGTTAAAAAAATGGATTTCCACTTCTTACAATGGAGAACTACAAGTCCATATTTAATTGGTAAAGATGGATTGTATGCTAGAGGAAAAGATGGAAAACCACAAATATTAGATAAATTTGATGGAAAAGTAAAATCTTTTGATGATAAATCATTAAAAGAGCCTGATCTTTGGGCTCAAAACATTGAAGTTAATGGACAAAAAGCAACAAGTGCATTAACATTAATTAAAGATTCATTTAAAGAATATACCCCTGAATGGGCTGAAAAAATTTGCGAAATTCCAGCAGAAAAAATTAGACAAATTGCATTTGATTATATTAATAACGCTTCTATTGGTGAATTTGTATATCTTAAAAACTCAAAAGGTGAAATGGTAAAAATGCCAAAAAGGACCTCTTTAATTGAAGCAAAAAGAGGGGTTAAAAACCAAAGAGATGGTGTTGCAAGTGACCTTATGACTAAATTCTTATCAATGATTGTTGGAGCAGTTGAGTTACCTGGTGGAACTGTTGGTAAAGCAAGAGGAATTCATCATATGGCACCAGATGAGGATGGTGTTGTTGCTCCAAAAGGTGAGGCAAAAAATAGTAGACTTGAAAATATGAAATGGCCTCCTGAACATATTAACCTTTGGGATTGGTTCCCTCATAAACATACACTTCCTGTGCATGCTTATAGAGTTGCCGCTGAACCTAAAAAATATGGTTTTGAGTATGAAATTAAAGCAATTTTAACTATTGGAAGTAACCCAATTTCATCTACTTCTGACCCTTATATGATTACAGAAACAATTAAAAAAATACCATTTGGAGCAGTTGTTGCTTATCACTATGATGAAATGGCACAAATGGCAGATATTCTTTTTGCCTCTCACTCTTTACTTGAAAAAGAGTCAGTTAACTGTTTTGAAGGTGCATTTGATATCTCTGGAAAAGAGACAAACAATGTAAGAATTATGATGTATCGTGATCCAATTAAACCAATTTACAATACTAGACAACCACAAGATATTGTTATGGAATTAGCAGAGAGAATCGGTATTATGAAACAATTTAACTCTGATATTAATAAAGTTGGAATTATCTTAGGAGAGGTTACTACTGCACACCTTGATAAAGAAGAATATCTTGATTTAAATAAAAGATATACAATTACAGAATTATGGAATAAAGGTATTCAAAAATCTTTTGGTGTTGGGATGGATCACTTCAAAAAGAATGGAATGATTGTTTCTTATAGAGCACCAGCTGAAGCATATAACGGATACTGGTACAAAGATGGTGAAACAAGACACCCTGTATATTGGAGTACAACAAAAATCTCTGGAGAAAAACAAAGAAAATATTTTGAGGAACATGCAGAAACTATTGATAAGTTCCCAGGATTGGATTGGAGAGATAACTTTAACTATTATGAACCAATCATCAAATGGAGAAATAAAGAGTTATTAAAAATTAGTGATGATGATGAGTACAATTTAACTTCTGTTAACTGGAAATCACCATTTTTACCAACACGTTGTGGTGGAGCTGACCAAATGCCTTGGTTACAAGAAGCAGCTGCAAATTTTGACCCTTCACATGGGAAAATGTCTTTACATACTAGTACAGCAAGAAAACTTGGAGTAGTTGAAAATGACGTATGCTGGTGTGAATCAAAATTTGGAAAAGTTAAAGCGCCTGTGCATGTAACAGAGTTGCTTAGACCAGGAATAGTTGGATTCTCAGGTGCAACTGGTCGTATGGTTAATTCATTAGGGCAAAAAGCTGCAGATTATCCTCACTACAATAGATTGACAAGTGGATTACCAGAAAGCTCATGTGCTATTTCTCAAGGTATTGTCAATAGTGTTGCTTGTAAAGTATATAAAGCGTAAGGAAGTAGAAAATGAAACTTGGATTAATTATTGATAAAAGAAGATGTTACGGGTGTCAAGCTTGTACAGTATCTTGTAAAGCTGAGAATGGTACACCTCCAGGAGTTTTTTGGTGTAAAACATATCTTCATGAACATGGAACTTATCCAAATGCTTTTATCGAGTATGAAGCAAGAATTTGTAATCACTGCGATAATGCACCTTGTGTAAAAGTTTGTCCTACAGGGGCTTCAATGAAGATGGATGATGGAACAGTACAAATAGATTTAAATAAATGTATTGGATGTGAAGCGTGTGTTCCTGCTTGTCCTTACGGTTCAAGATACCCAATAAAAGAGTCAACTCCAACATATTGGGAAACAGGAAAACAAACAGAGTGGGAAAAGGCTGTGCAACCTAGATTTAAAGTAGGAACAGTATCAAAATGTACTTTCTGTGTAGATAGAAGAAGAAGAGGTCTTCTTCCAGCTTGTGTACAGACTTGTGCTGGTGGTGCGAGAATTTTTGGGGATTTAGATGAT
Organism: Halarcobacter ebronensis; assembly: GCF_013201825.1. Classification (NCBI taxonomy): domain Bacteria; kingdom Pseudomonadati; phylum Campylobacterota; class Epsilonproteobacteria; order Campylobacterales; family Arcobacteraceae; genus Halarcobacter; species Halarcobacter ebronensis. The sequence goes on along the minus strand of NZ_CP053836.1, from coordinate 1,673,668 downwards.
CCAAATAGTCAAATTTCAATTTTGATGAGAGAAGAGAATCCAAAACCTCTACCTTCTAAATTTGGAGCAAAACCTAATGTTTTCTATATAGAAGACGAGAAGATAAAACCACATAGATAATGAGGTAAAAAATTATGAATATTGAGAATAAAGAAAACATTGCGAGTACTCTTCAAAATGATGCAGAGATTTTTGCACTATTGTCAAGTTTCTATTTGACAAACCCAAATGGCGTTTATGTAAAAGGGATTTCACAATTAGAAATTGATGATATAAAAGATGGTTCAATAAAAAAAGAGCTAAAAAAAATACGTGATTATGCTGCTATATGTGGAGAAGATGAATCAGAAGAGAATATGTTGGAACTAAAAAGGGACTGGACTAAATTATTTAGGGGAATCTCTCCTACATATGGTCCAAAACCACCATATGCACAACTTTATAAAAACTCTATTAGCACTGATTTTCTTTCATCGCTAGCAGAGTTGTATTTGGATGTGGGATATAAAGGTTATGAAAAAATCAATGATAGACTTGATTACATTGGTGTTGTCCTTGATGCTCTTACAATAATTACATTATTAAGAAAAAAGAGTATTGAACAGGACAACGAAGTTGAGTATAAAAGACTAAGCCTAATATTTGACTCTGTGGTTCATCAATATTTTACATCTTGGTTTGGAGAATTTAGAAATTTAGCTGTAGCTCACGTAAAAACGCCGTTTTACGATGGGGCTTTAAAATTGACATTATTAATAGCAGAAGATTTGAGATAGAGATAGGCTATTAAATAATGAGACAATATATCATCAAAAATTGGAGTACAAGATGAAAACAAAGATAGTTCAAATTGTTTTATTACTATTAGCAGGATGCGTTATAGGGGCTTCATTTATGGGGCTGTCTGTAGTAGTAATGCATAAAACTAGTAGCGATAAATATTGTATTAGTTGCCATACTAATCATTCATTAGTTCCTGATAATCCGCAGTTCTCTCACCTTTATAATAGTAAAGGGATTACTGTAAAATGTGCAGATTGTCATATTGCACCAGGTATAGGAAATTATTTAAAAGCAAAAGCTGGAGGATTTAAAGACGTCTTTACTTATATGTTTAATGGAGATTTTAATACAAAAGAGTGGATTGATAAACATAGAAGCGAATTAGCTGAAAAAGCTTTATCTGATATTGCAAAAACAAGTTCAGCTTCATGTATTGAATGTCACTCTAAAATTAAAAGTGATTTACCAAAAGATATGGAACCGTTAGCAAGAGAGATTCACCAATACAATAATGCAAAATCTGTTGAAGATCAAAAACAGTGTATTTATTGCCATAGGGGAGTTGCTCACCACTATAATAAAGAGTGGGCTACAAAACATACTGAAAGTATAAAAAACAATTAAAGCATAAGGAGATGGTTATTCCATCTCTTTATCTTCTTTTATTATTCATTATGAAATAGGATGATAAATTTACATCCCTTTGTAGTATTTTCAACATATATTGAACCTCTAATTAAATCTTGTACAATCTTTTTTGCCATATATAAACCCAAACCTGTACCAAACTTTTTATTTTTTGTACTAAAATAAGGGTCAAAGATTTTTAAAAGGATATCTTCTTTTATTCCGCCAGCATTATCTTCAATAGATAGTTTGTTTTTCAAAATAGTTATTGTAACTCTTTTTTTTGATTCATTTACAGATAGAAAAGCATCCAAAGAGTTGTTTAAAATAATAGTTAAAGTTTGAATTAACTCATTTTTATAATTGGTATATTGCATATCATATACTGTTCTAACAGTTACCTCAACTCTCTCTTTTTTTATTCTGCTATCAAGAAGATTTATAGAGTATTGGCAAGCCTCTTTTAAAGTAAATGTCTCTTTTTTTTGTTTTATAGCAAAAAAGTTTGTAAAGTCATCTATTGTTGTTGACATAAATTGTAATTGACCCTCTGCTTCTAAACTCTTTTTTTCTAAATATTTTGAAGTGAGTTTATTTGATTTATCAGCCAAAAGAATATTATTAAAAATAAGATTTAGATGGTTTAAAGGTTGTCTCCATTGATGGGCAACTGCAGCTATCATCTCACCCATTGCCGCAAAACGAGACTGTTCAAGAATCATTTTCTCATATTTAAAAGATACCTCTTGAGCTAAAATCTTTTCTTTCATTATCTCTTTTAATTTTAGATAGATTGCTAAACTAAAGATAAAACCTTCTATACAAGTAAAAATCTGTTTTGCATTTGTAAACTCAAGATAGAAATCCCAACCAAGTAGTCTCGAGAGATTTACTAAGGCATAATAACTTACAAATCCTAGAAATCCAAACGCATAGATTAAAGAGGCAATATTTCCTTTGTATGCTGCATAAAAACCTATTACAATTAAAATGATTTCCCCAAAAGCTCCGTAATAAACTGGACCTCTCATTAAATCAAGTGGTAAAGAGAGAATTATTGACAAATTAAGAAAAGCATCTATTTTAGGCATCTTCTCTTTTGTATTTAAAAATGCTTTTGTAAATATGATAGAAAAAACCATCATACTATATGCATATAAATCATTAAGTAAAATGTGGGCAATAGTTGGAACGTTTTCTAATAATTTATAAAAATATTGCCATGCATCAGATGTTGCAATAACTACCCATGCTTGATATAAACCTAGATATAAGTAGGCTTTCTCTTTAATAATAAAAAAGGTAAAAATACTATAAAGGGTCATTGACAACAATATTCCAAAGAATAGCCCGTGGTGATATAATTTTTCAGTATCCAATAGAAACTGTTTTGCAAGATGTGCATCAACAAAATACATATAATTAAATTGATCTAAACCTTTTTTTGCTTTTACTTGAATATATAAAGTTCTTTTACTTTTTTGTGGTATTGTAATAATAGAAGATTGTTTTAAAAAGTCATTTGAATCAATTATATCTTTTGAGAGAATTTTTTTATTTTCATCTACTAAATATAGCTCAAAATGGCTTCTTTCCCATCTTGTTAGCCAAATTTTATTTATTGGTGAATCGCTGTCATTTACAAGTTGAATTCTTAGCCAAAGATTGTCATTTGACTCATTCCTTCTTAAAACCCTTGTAAAAGCTTTTTCTGTTTTAAAACTGTTTGGCATATTTATTGCTTGAGTAATACTATTTATCTCTTTTGACATATCAATCTCTTTAAAAATAGAGATTTTAGGAATAGTAATATCTATACCAAATAGAGTGTTTATAAAGATTAAAATAAGAAAAATTGACTTTTTCATTTTACTCTTTTAGGATAAGTTTATATCCTAGCTTAGATATATTTTTTATACATCCTTCAGGAAGTTTTTTTCTAAGATTAAATACAAGTGATCTTACAGCAGAATTACTCATTCCATCTTGCCAAATTGTATTTTCAAGCTCATCATATGAGATAACTCTACCAGGAGTTTTTAAAAGAAGTTCGAAAAATATTTTTTCATTATAATCTAAATATACCTCTTCATCATTTATAATTAGACGATTTAATTTTGTATCATAGTAGTCTTTATCATTGAGAAATTTTTTTGGGTTATCCTCTTTTATCATATTACTTATACATATGTTTAAAGCTTTTTCAATCTCTAATAAAGGAACAGGTTTAACTAAATATTTTACAATATTTAACTCAACAGCTTTTAGCAAATATTCAGTATTTGTATATGCTGTAGTAATAATAATTTGAACTTTTTTGTCTGTTTTTCTAATAAGTTCTGTTAATTCCAGTCCATTAAGACCTTCCATCTCAATATCTGCAATAATAATATCTGGTTTCTCTTTTTTATATTTTATGTAAGCTTCATTTCCATTATCTACTGCAATGACATTTACAGATAAAAACTCTAAAAGCTCTATCATATTTTCACGGATAAAAGTCTCGTCTTCCGCATAAAGTATTTTAATATTTCTAAACATTATTTTTGTCCCAATACTTATATTATATATTATACCTAGATGAAGATTAAATACTAAGAAGTAGTCAAAAACTATAAAAAAAGTCTTTTTAATTTAATAAAAAAAGATAAAAAGTAATATAATATTTCCATGAATAATAATTTGTTAAAAGAAGCCTATAAATTAAGATTTGAATACTATAATCTCTATGAAGAGAAAGAAGAAAAATGGCATCAAAAATATAAAAATCATATTTTGTATGAGGTAGTAAAACAGAGTTTTTCTTATAGTTATATAGATATAGCTGAAATTATGCCAAAACTGATAGAAAAAATAAAAATTGAGTAGTTTTTAAATCTTTTCATAATAATTAAAAAGAATAAGAAAAAATAAAAAATTTGAAACTATATATTTAATTATAAAAGAGAATTTTTTTATTTTGTGCTTGTTAATTATTATTGATGTACTTGCACCAATATTTTCTCCTAAAATATAGTAGATAAAAAATATATTCATTTTCTCTTCTTTTTTATAAATTAATTAAAAAATAATTATATATCTATTTAGATTTATTTTTCTATTATAAATAATCAAAGAGTTTTAAACCTAAATCTAATTTTTATTAAAATATAATATTTTATTTGAAGGTAATTAAAGAATGAAAATTAGAGTATATTATGAAGATACAGATATAGGTGGTGTTGTTTATTATGCAAACTATCTAAAATTTTGTGAAAGAGCAAGAAGTAATCTCTTTTTTGAGAAAGGTATGACACCACATCAAGAGAGTGAATTTTTTGTTGTAAAAAAAGTTGAAGCAGATTATATAAAATCAGCTACTTTTGCTGATATTTTAGAAGTTACATCAGAGGTTTTATCAAAAAAAGGTGCAACTGTAGAAATTTTTCATAAGATATTTAGAGGTGAAGAGTTACTCTTTGAAGCAAAAATCATGCTAGTTTATCTAAAAAATAACAAACCATCAAGAATTCCAAAAGAAATTTTAGAAATTTTTTAAGCTATTTATAATAAAAGTGCAGTTTCTTAGTATATACTTAAAATAGGCATTTCCATAATATTAAAGTTTTATTATTTTTTAATAATAATTTTATTACATAACTAGAACATAATAAATATTCTTTTTATTTACTTTTTTTAGATATAATTCCTCCCTTTTCGAAAAAAATCTGTTAGGGTAGTATTGATTTTAGGAGGAGTATTGTGGGTAAATATGTGATTGCTTGTATCGTAAATGATATTCAAATCTTAGATGGACTATATAATAAAATATCTAGAATAGTAGATTCTGACTATATTGTAGAAAGCTATGTAAATGCTGAACAAGCATTAATTGGTTGTTATAACTATATTATTGCAGGAAATGAAATACTTATAACAATTTTAGGTAATAATAATTCAGAAATGTCTATTGATAAGTTTATTGTAGAACTTAACAAAAACTCCCCAAATACAAAAAATATTCTTTTTGAAGATGTAGCAACTATTGATTCTTTAAAAAGAATAATAAATGAAGCCTCTATTTACCAAATAATACCAAAAAGATTTGATCAAGTTGATTTAGAGTTAATAATTCTTGAAGCAATAAAACAAAATGCAGTTGAAAAAAGATTAAAAGATTATCAAAGAGTATTAGAAAGTGCGGTTGAAAGAAGAACAAAAGAGTTAAATGATATAAATGTAAAACTTGAGATTTTAGCTACAACTGACTCATTAAGTGGAGTAAACAATAGAAGAAGTTTTTATGAATCTTCAGGACCAATGATTAGATACTCAAGACGAGAAAATAAAAAGCTTGCTGTACTTATGATTGATATTGATAAATTTAAAATGATAAATGATATTTATGGTCATGCAACAGGAGACAAAGTTATCAAATTGATGGCTCAAAAAACACAAGGTGTATTAAGAAAATCTGATATCTTTGGAAGACTTGGTGGAGAAGAGTTTGCAGTTGTTTTACCAAATACTTCTGAAAGAGGAGCAATGAAAGCTGCAGAAAACATTAGATTTGAAGTTGAAAATCTTGAAATTAAGAGTCCAAAAAATGAGATAGTAAAATTTACAGTAAGTGTTGGTGTTACAATGCTTCATTCAGATGATCCTGATTTAGATACTATCCTTCACAGAGCAGACCTAGCCTTATATGATGCAAAAAGAGCAGGAAGAAATAGAGTATGCCTTTCTAAAACAGACCTTAATGCTGAAGCTTGAGAGAAGTTTTCAATAAACAAAAAGTTCTAAAAGGGTAGAATACCGCTAAATAATAACTTTTAAAGGATAATTTAGTGTTAGAAATTTTTGTTGTTTTATACTGTTTATATTTTCTCCTTACAACTTATACTTCTATAATGCAAATTGGTTTTGTAAAAAATGCGAGAGGATTAAAAGCAATTATTCTTGATGAAAATAGATATCTTGAAGCTGCAAACTATTCAATAGAAAAGGAGAGAATGGCAATTCTCTCTTCTTTTTATAGTTTTATTCTTTTTATTTTGTGGATAGGTTTTGGATTACAAACCCTTGATTCTTTCGTAAATATTGAATCTTCATGGCTCAAAGCAGTAGTTTTTATTGATCTGTTTATAATTATAAATTGGATTTTGGGGCTTCCTTTTGATTTATACTCAACTTTTAACCTAGATAAAAAATATGGCTTTTCAAATATGACACCAGCGCTATTTATCAAAGATACAATAAAAACAGCCATTTTATTTTTGGTTTTTGGCTCTTTAGTTATAGCTGCAATCTCTTGGATAATAAGCAGTTTTAACACTTGGTGGGTTTGGGGATTTGTTTTTATTTTTGCGGTAATTATCTTAATTAATATGCTATATCCAGTAATAAGAGATAAGATGTTTGATAAATTTGAACCTTTAAAAGATAAAGAGTTAGAATCAAAAATAGAGAATCTATTAAATCAAGTTGGATTTAAAAGCAAAGGAGTTTTCTCTGTTGATGCTAGTAAAAGAGATAATAGATTAAATGCTTATTTTGGTGGTCTTGGAACTACAAAAAGGGTTGTCTTATTTGACACCTTAATAGAAAAACTCTCTCATAATGAACTTTTAGCAGTTCTAGGTCATGAGTTGGGGCATTTTAAAAATGGTGATATCTTAAAAAATATAGCAATCATGGGATTTGTTATGTTTGTATTTTTTGCAATCTTTGGAAACATTAGTGAAGAGATGTTTTTAGGACTTAGATTAAACAATGAACCCTATGCAATTATTGCAATATTTTTAATTTTTTCACCTATTTTTTCATTCTTTTTAATGCCATTAATCTCTTTGATTTCAAGACATAATGAGTATGCAGCAGATGAATTTGGCTCAAATATGCAAAGTAAAGAGGATTTGGTTAGTGCTTTATTAAAATTGGCAAATGAGAATAAATCATTTCCTCTGTCTCATCCTTTGTATATATTCTTTTATTACTCTCATCCTCCTTTGGTTGAAAGGTTTAAAGAGTTAGGTTTTGATGTTCATGAAAAAAGTGATGAGGCTTTGAAAGATAGTATTTATGCAAATTGATACAAATCTTTATTTAATTATTTTTTTTACTTTTCTCTTAGGTGCAGCAGTTGCAGTATTAGTAACTTGGCTAGTTCTTAAACAAAGGGTATCCCTTTTGGAAGAAAAAATTGAACTAACCCATGAATCTTATGAGAGTTTGGTAGAGAATTTAAAAACCTCTATAATGAAACTTGAAGAGGATCTACTCTTAAAAGATAAAACAAATGAAGAAAAAATCTCTCTTTTGGAGAAAAATTTTGCAGAAAAAATGGAGTATGAAAAAAATACTGCCAAAATAAAACAAGACTCTTTGACTCAATCTTTTGAAGATAAAAAAGAGCAGATAAAAGGTGAGTTTGCTATAAAAGAGGAGGCTTTAAAAGAAAAAATTGAACTTTTAGAGTCTTCAAAAGAGAAATTAAAAATAGAGTTCGAAAACCTAGCAAATAAACTTTTTGAAGAGAATCAAAAAAAATCTACAAATAACTTGACTCAAATGTTAACGCCTTTTAAAGAGCAATTGGCAAGTTTTGGGAAAAGAGTAAATGATATCTATAATGATGAAACAAAACAGAGAGTCTCTTTATTAACAGAGATTAAAAACCTAAAAGAGCTAAATAACCAAATCTCTCAAGATGCAATAAATCTTACAAAAGCACTAAAAGGTGAAAATAAAACCCAAGGTGATTGGGGAGAGTTGATTTTATCTAAAATTTTAGAACAAACAGGACTTAGAGAGGGAGTAGAATATACAACTCAAGGCTCTTTTACAGATGAAAATGGTAAAAGACTAAGACCAGATGTAATTGTTCATTTGCCTCAAGATAAAGATATTGTAATTGATTCAAAAGTCTCTTTGACTGCTTATTTAAACTATAGTGAAGCACAAGACGATGTACAAAAAGATTTAGCTACAAAAGATTTGATTAAATCAATTTACGCTCATATAAAAGCTTTGAGTGTAAAAAGCTATGAAAATATTGAAGATGTAAAAAGTTTAGATTTTGTTTTGATGTTTATTCCTATTGAAGGGGCTTTTATGCTTGCTGCTTCAAGTGATAATAATCTATTTAAAACGGCCTTTGAAAACAATATCATGTTAGTTTCACCTTCAACACTCTTTGCAACTCTAAGAACAATAGAGAATATATGGAGATACGAACATCAAAATGAAAATGCTCTTATAATTTCAAAAAAAGCAGCTGATCTTTATGACAAGTTTTCAAATTTTGTAACTGATATGGAAGCGATTGGATTAAATATTGCAAGAAGTCAAAAAGCTTATGATGATGCTATGAATAAACTAAGTACTGGAAAAGGAAACTTATTAAGAAGAAGTGAAGAGTTTATTGAACTAGGAGTTAAAGCTAAAAAGAGAATTGACTCCAAAAAAATGATTGGTGAATAGTTATGTTATATATTGAAAAGTTTTTATCTAATTTTTTTCTACTTATTGATGCTATGTCTTTATATATAATGGTTGGACTTTTAATTGCAGGGATTTTAAAACAGTTAATACCTGATAACTTTATCTCAAAAAATCTTGGTACAGGTTCTACCTCCTCTGTAATAAAAGCAACACTTTTTGGAATACCTCTTCCTGTTTGTTCTTGTTCTGTAATTCCAATAGCTCAAGGGCTTAAAAAAGAGGGTGCTAGTAAAGGTGCAGTACAGAGTTTTTTAATCTCTACACCTATAACTGGAGTTGACTCTATTTTAGCAACTTTTTCTTTTTTTGGTTTATTCTTTACAATTTTTAGAGTAGTAAGTTCAGTTATTATTGCTATATGTGTGGGATTGATTCAAAACTTTTTTGATAAAAAAGAGGAAATTAAAATTGTAAAACCTCTTTTTTCAACAGCTCCTATACAAAAAGAACAGAGTAGTAGTTGTTGTAGCTCATCTTGTGGTTGTTCTGAAAAATCAAAAAGTTTTTCTATAAAAGGAGTTTTTACTTATGCATATGTAACTCTTTTCTCAGATATGGTAAAAGCACTTTTTGTTGGACTTATCTTGGGAGCTTTGTTTACAACTTTTGTTCCAAGAGAGTACTCTTCATTACTTTTTGAGAATCAAGTTTTAACATATTTTGTGATTTTATTAATTGCTATTCCTCTTTATACTTGTGCAACAGCTTCACTGCCAATTGCAGCTGCATTAATGATTCAAGGTATGAGTGCAGGTGCTGCATTTATTTTTTTAACAGCTGGTCCTGCAACAAGTGCTGTTACTATGAGTGTAATATTTAAAATGTTGGGTAAAAAGTCTTTAATAATATATGTTTCAACTATCGCAGTACTTTCTGTTGTTTTTGGAGTTCTTTTTGATACTTTTTTGGGTACAGTTGAACTTTTAAATATTAGTAGTAGTGAAGAGAATTACTCAATTTTTAGTAGAATAAGCTCAATTATAATGCTTCTTTTAATCTTTTATTATCTATTAAAACCTTTATTTAATAAAAAAGAGAGTTGTTGTAGTGGTGAAAAGAGTAGTTGTTGCTCATAAGAGTTCTTTTACTTCTTATTCTTTTATAACCCAGAAAAACTGGGTTATTTTTTTATAAATAGTGAAAGATAAATTCCAAGAGCAATAAATAATGCTCCTATTAAGTGGTAGAGATATGGAACTTCTCCCAAAAAAATAAAAGCTAAAATTGCACCAAAAAGTGGCATTAAGTGAGTGAATTGTCCAGTTCTTTCAGCTCCTATTGTATCTATTCCTATATGCCAGAAATAAAAAGATAATAAAGAAGCAAAAACAGAAACATAGATAAAAAAATACCAATTGTCTTTTAGAATCATAATCTCTTTATCTAAACTATAACCTTGAGATAAATACCAAGGTAATAAGAAAATAAAACCTATATAAACTACTAATATAAATAGTTCCACATGATTTAAGTCTTTTGGTTTTAACTTTATAAAAGTAGAGTAGGTTGCCCATAAAAGTGAACTTACAATAACCCATAAGTCTCCATGGGTAAATTTTAGATGAAAAATATTTGTTAAATCTCCTTTAAGCACTAAAAATATAACACCAAAAGTTGATATAACTATTCCTGTTGTTTGTACCTTTGTAATTTTGCTTTTTAGTATTAAAAAAGAGAAAAGAAGAATTAGAATAGGAATTATTGAGTTAATCAATAGAGCATTGGTAGCTGTTGTTGTATGTAAAGCTATATAAAGAACCGTATTAAAAAGAGTAATCCCTACAATAGCTAAAAATGTTAGAAAAATAAAATTCTTTTTATATATAGTAATAACTTTTTTAATATCAATTTTAAATAGAAGTGGTATTGTAAGAATAATAACAAAAAACCATCTAAAGAATGCCAATTCTACTGCTTGAATATCTCCACTTACAAATCTTCCTAAAATAAAGTTTCCTGACCAAAATAGAACACACAATCCTAAAAGTAGATATACTTTTTGTTCACTCATACTATTATTTCAATTCATTTAATAAAATGATATCAACTAAATCATTAGCTTTTATATCTTGACTATCCTCTTTTTGTATTAAAAGAGCAGGATTTTCTAACATATTTGTTAAAATAGCACTTGTACCTTGTTTTTTACCATCAAAATCTATTTTATACTCTCCTTCAATATATTTAACATTACAAGCAGTAAAGATGGTTTTTTTCATAAGTAGTGGAAAATCTCTATCTATTCTAGCTTTTACTATTGGAAGTTCTCTTTTTGTTCCCATAAACTTATAAATCATAGGAAGAAGGTAGATAATTGCACAAACTGTTGATGAGTATGCAAATCCTGGCAGAGAGACAATAAGTTTATTCTCTTTTTTTGCTATTAAAATAGGACCACCTGGTTTAACTTTTACACCATGAAATAAAACTTCAGCTTTTAGTCTATCTTTTACAACATCTTGTACAAAATCATAATCTCCTTTAGAAACACCACCTGTTGTTACAACAATATCTGAATGTTCTAAAGCATTTGTCATCATTTCAGTAATACTATCCATATCATCTTTTACTGTCCCCATTTGAATAGTTTTAGCTCCAGCTTTTTTTGCTAACGCTTCAATGGTAAAGTGATTTGAACTTCTTATTTGAGAATTATTTGTTTGCTCTTCTCCAATATCAAGTATCTCACTTCCTGTACTTGCAATACTAACTATTGGTGCGCTATATACATAAATTTGAGATATATTAAGTGAAGCTAAAACTCCTATTTCAGCAAAACCAATAAGAGTTCCTTTTTTAATAAGAACTTCTCCTTGTTTATAGTTTTCACCTATTGCTCTTACTGCAAAACCTTTTGCAACTTTTTGCGTTATATAAATTTTATTATCTTTTACTTCAACATTTTCAATTGGTATTAAAGTATCAGAACCTTTTGGCATAAGTGAACCTGTAAAAGTTTTAATAGTTGTTCCATTAGTAACTTCAGATTCTATTACTGTCCCTGCAGGATTTTTATCAATAATCTCTATAAATTCTTTTTCCTGATCTTCAAATCTGATTGCATAGCCATCCATCCCAGAAGTTGGTAGTATTGGTGAATTGTCATTCGCAATTATATCCTCTGCAACGATTTTACCGAGAGAGTTTGTTAAAAAAGATTTTTCCTTATTTTTAACTTTAAATTCGATATTACTTAAGATTGTTAAAGACTCATCATAATCAATAAATTTTTTCATAAATTACTCCATTAAATAATGTTTGAATATTAACATATACTTAAAAAAAGTTAACTTTATGAGGTAAATTTGGCTGTTTTTTAAGCCTAAAATAGCTTTATAATAGCATTATTAACTATTTTGTTACAAAAAGGAATAATTAATAACATTCAATAAAAAATAATTGACTTAAGAAAGAAAAATCGTAATAATAGATTTATCGTTATATAACAAAAACTTATATAATTGGCTATTATAATTGATATAAGTTTAAATTAACATGTTTTCTTTAGTTACCAATATTAGAGGCAATTATAATAACTATAAGAAAAACAAATTTAATTTAGACATTTTCATTATAATTGATTTTTCAAGGAGGAATAATGACAAAAGTTACTAATACTTCTGAAAATTTTCCCGATGAAGTTTCTGATAAAAAAGAGCTTAGTAGGAGAGATTTTTTTAGAAAAACTGCAGTCTATTCAGCAAGTGCTATTGCTGCAGCTAATGTTTTGTCTCCAGTTAATTTAAAAGCTGATGATCCCGCAATTATTGATGAAGCAGAGTGGGGGACAAAACTTGGTGACATGGTTACAAAAAATTTATATGGTATGCCTTCACCTTATGAACATAATGTTGTAAGAAGAACTACAGATTTACTTTCATCAGGTGATATGTATGCTTCTGTATCTATGTGCCCAGTACATGAATTAAGTGGAATAATCACACCAAATGGATTATTCTTTACTAGAAACCATGGTGGTACAGCTCATGTAGATCCAGCAGAATTTAGGTTAATGATTCATGGTAAAGTTAAAAGAGAGGTTGTTTTAACTTTAGATGATTTAAAAAAATATCCAAGTGAAAGTAGAATATATTTTATAGAGTGTCCTGCTAATGGTTCCACTGGTTGGAGAGGACCACAATTCAATAACTTACAATTTATGAAGGGTATGATGAGTTGTGCAGAGTGGACAGGTGTTATGCTAAAAACTGTATTAGATGATATTGGTTTAGAAGATGATGCAGTATGGATGCTTTCAGAAGGTAGTGATAATGCTGGAAATCCAAGAACAATTCCTGTTGAAAAAGCACTTGATGATGCAATGCTTGTTTGGGGACAAAATGGTGAAGCATTAAGACCTGAGCAAGGTTATCCTTTAAGACTTCTAGTTCCTGGATGGGAAGGAAACTTAAATACTAAATGGCTAAAAAGATTAGAGTTCTCAGACAAACCTTGGCACTCTAAAGAGGAGACTTCTAAATATACACTTCTTCAAAAAAGTGGTAAAGCAATTCAATATTTTTGGCCAAATGAAGTTAATTCAGTAATTACTTCTCCTTGTCATCAAAAACCTTGGACAAATCTTAAAAAAGGTGATTTAATTGAAATCGAAGGATTAGCTTGGTCTGGACACGGTACAATCAAACATGTTGACATCTCTTTCGATGGTGGTGACAACTGGGTTGAAGCTAGTTTAAAAGGCTTAGTTTTACCTAAAGCTTGGACTAGATTTAGCTACATCTTTAAATGGGAAGGGAAACCTTTACTTTTAACAAGTAGAGCAACTGATGATTCAGGTAATACTCAACCAACGATAGATCAAGAAACAGCAGCAGTTGGTGTTGAATCAATCTATCATAGAAATGGGATGGTTACTTGGGAAGTATCAGCAAATGGGGAGGTTAATAATGTTCACATTAGAAAACATAAGGCTTAATAAAATAGTAGTAAGTTCTACTGTAATAGCTACAGCATTATTAATTTCTGCATGTTCTACAACAACAAGATCAGTTGATGGTGCTGTTAAGTATGAAGTTAAAGATGGTAAATATACCTCTTATCATGTAAACACTCAAAAAGTAGTTGGTAAATATAACTATGGAAGAACTCCAACAAAAACAGAAATTGCAGCTTGGGATAAAGATGTTATGCCAGATGGAACAGGATTACCTGAATATGATGTGAAACAAGGGAAAGTTGTTTTAGATGATGATGGTAAACCTAAAAAAGCTGAGGGTTCAGTTGAGTGGGGTGCAGAGTTATATGATGAACAATGTGCAATGTGTCATGGTGAATTTGGAACAGGTGGTAAAGGTTATCCTCCATTATCAGCTGGTACTGCTTCAACATCATCATTGAAAAATCAATTGTTAAATCCTGCAGATGAGAATCCAGGAGTTGAGCCTCCCGTTAAAGTGATAGGTACTTATTGGCCATATGCAAGTACTTTATTTTGGTACATTCAAGACTCTATGCCTTTCCCTCATCCAAAATCATTATCTAATAGTGAAACCTATGCATTAGTTGCATATCTTTTAATGGAAAATGGTGTAAAGATTGATGGTGTAGATTTAGAAGATGATTTTGTCTTAGACAAAGAGAAATTCTTAAAAATCAAAATGCCAAATGCAGATGGTTTTTATCCAAATGTAGATACTCCTGAAAACCCTAAAAAAGGTGTTGAAAATATTAAAACATTTTTAAGTGACCCTAAAAATTATGGAACAGGTACAAGATGTATGAATGATTGTATCAAAGGTGATGTTCCAGTTCTTAGAATTAAAAATGAATTAAATGATTTTAACCCTCCAGCTTCAACTGAGAGATCTTGGAAAGAAGTGGGTGCAAAAGAGGTTTCTCAAGAGCAAAAAAATTATGAAACTTATTGTGCTGCTTGTCATGCAAATGACGCAATAGGAGCACCTGTAGTTGGAGACAAAGATGCTTGGGAAGAGGTAGTTGCGCAAGGTATGGATGCAGTATATGCAAATGGTTTAAATGGTATCAATGCAATGCCACCAAAAGGTGGATCAGATCTATCTGATGAAGAGTTTAAAAAAGTTGTTGATTTTATGATCAACTCTAGTAAATAAAAGGAGAAAGCAATGAAATTAATCAAAAGTTTAGTTGTAGCTACAGCTATTAGTACTCTTACTGTTACTTTATCATCAGCAAATGATGATTTAGTAAAAGAAGGTGAAAAGATTTTTAATACAAAAAATCTTGGAAACTGTTTAGCGTGTCATGATGTTAATGGTAAGAAAATTGATGGACCAGGTAGTATGGGACCAAAACTTCAAGCTTTGAAATATTGGCCTGATGAAGCTTTGTATAACAAAATTTATGACCCATATACAGATAATCCAATCTCACAAATGCCAGCATTTGGTAGAAATGGATGGTTAAGTGATTCAGAAATTAAAGCAGTTGTTGCTTATTTAAAAACTGTTGAATAATAAATTTTTAAAAGGAAGAAAAAATGATGAATAGAAGAAATTTTTTAGGTTTAGGTTTAGGTGCATTAGCTGTTTCAATGACACCAACTACATTAAGTGCAGTTAACTTTAGAGAAACAAAACCAAAAGCATTTACTGCAAAGAAAGTTGATGTAGCAATTCAAGAGTTATTTGGTACATCAAAAACAATAGAAGGTAATGTTGAGTTAAAAGCTCCAGATATTGCTGAAAATGGTGCAGTTATTCCTGTTTCAGTAGAAGCAAAATCAGGATCAAAAGTAGCAATCTTCCAAGATGCTAACCCTGAAGCTACAGTTGCTGTATTTACAGTTCCAAAAGGTGGAATTATTGATTATGGTATCAGAATTAAAATGGCAAAAACTGGTAATGTAACTGCTGTTGTTGAAGATGGTGGAAAACTATACTCTGCAACAAAAGCTGTAAAAGTTACAATCGGTGGATGTGGTGGTTGATTTAGTTTTACCACTAATAAAAAGATTTCATAATATATAAAAATAAAAAGGAATAATAATGTCAAGTACAAGAATTAAAGCAAGTTTAAAAAAAGGTGTTGTAACTGTAAAAGCTCTTGCAAAACACGATATGTTAAGTTATCAAGAGGCTGAAAGAGCAAAAAAAGAGGCGAACTTTATTACTTATGTTGTAGCAAAAGTTAATGGAAATATAGTTTATGAAGTATCGACAAGTCAGTTCTTATCTAAGAATCCTTATATGAAATTCTCATTTAATGCAGATGCAGTTGGGGCAAAATCTGGTGATGAGTTAGAGTTTTCTTGGGTTGATTTAAAAGGTAATACTCAAGTAGATAAAGAAAAAATTAAATAATCAATCATTTAAATGATTGATTAAAAGACTATAAGGAGATATGTATGTTATTAAATATTGCAAAGACAACTGCATTGGTTGCGTTAACTGCTTATACATTAAATGCAGCAGATTTTAATGCGCAAGCTGAAAAAGATAGAATTGCTTTAGTAAAATATTTTGAAGCAAAATTTGAAGATCCATTGAAAAACAGAAATACTTTTTTCCCATACTCAACAGATGATGAGTTGGAAAATAATATTATGTCTGGATTAAAATTTGAGGACTTTTCAAAGGGTAACTACTCATTTTCTAAAAATGGAAGAATGTCTTATGATGAAATCAAAGAGATGCCTCCATATGAAGAGTTTGTAGAAAAAGGTGAAGCATTATATGAAAAACCTTTTGCAAATGGAAAATCATTTAAAGACTGTTTCCCTGATCCATCACAAGCAGGTGTAATGTATCCATATTTTGATGAAACAAAAAAGGATGTGCAAACTCTAACAGTTGCAATTAATGAGTGTTTGGTTGCAAATGGAGAAAAACCTTGGAAAACATCAAAAGGACCTATTGCTCATTTGGAAGCTTTTTTTGCTCAATCAGCACAAGATGCTGAAAAAGTTATTGATGTAAAAATTGATAGTGCAACTGCAGCAGAGGCTTATGAAAGAGGTAAAGAATATTACTATACACAAAGAGGATACTTAAAACTAAATTGTGCAGAGTGCCATGTTATTGGTGCTGGACAAAGAGTTAGAAATGAAAGTTTATCTCCATTTTTAGGTCAAGTAACTCATTTCCCTGTATATAGACTTAAATGGGCGGCTAGTGATAAAAATAATGATGGTTTAGGAACTTTAGAGAGAAGAATGTCAGGGTGTATTAAAGATCAAGGTCAAGTACCACCAAAAGATGACTCTAGAGATATGAAAGAACTACTATTTTTCATGGCATATATGTCAAATGGTATGAAAATTGACGGTCCAGATATTAGAAAGTAAGTAGGAGATTATTATGAAAAAACTATTAAATTTATCATTAGCTACAGTTGCTGCTTTTTCATTAACTGCTTGTGTTAGCTCTTCTACACCTAGTATAGAATCAGCTTTAAAAGAGGATTTAAAAACTGTTTGTAGCGTAGAGAAAAGTGGAATTGAAAATGTAATTGCAACAGCAAAACAATATAATGAAGTTGCTAAAGCAAAACATTTAGAGTTTAGAAGACTTGATGTAAATAACAGTGATTTAATTATCTCTGTTGAAGAGGCAATTAAAACAGGTGCAAAAGAAGTTAATCCTAATGACTTTAAAGGAAAACCATCTAAAACAAAATTAGCTACAGATTATGCGGCTGAGAGAGCTTGTAGATTTGCTATATCTGCTTTAATTCAAGCAGATGAGGGTAAAAAAACTTGGAGACTTTCTGTTCCAGGTGATGGGTTTAAATATTAAAATTGTTAGTTAAAAGTCAAGATATCTTCTTGACTTTAACTTAAAATAGATATGAAATGAAATTGGGGATAAAAGTATGACTATTTTAAAAAAGTTACTTATTGCATCTGCTATAGCTGGAGTTTGTTCTGTAACAGCAGTGGCAGAAGATTCTGAAAAATATGTTGCAATATCAAAGGGTGTTAAATCTATTGATATGAATCTAAATGGTGAAAAATTTACTCTAATGAGAAATCAAACTGCAGGAAATAAAATATCATCACTTTATGATACAACGGATAGGGGAGTTCCTCAACCAATGGTTTTAGCTCCTGGAGTTGAAACTTTAGGTGAGTTAGAATTTATTGAGTATATGAAAAAAGCTCAAACTGACACTTCTATTGCAATTATAGATTCAAGAAAACCAGGATGGTTTGCAAGGCTTAGAATACCAGGAGCAGTAAATGTTCCTTATACAAATTTTGATGAGAAAGATACTGCTATTGAGATGATGGAAGATGAGATGGGAGTTGTTCAAAAAGATGATGGAACTCTTGATTTCTCAAAAGCAAAAACTTTAGCATTATATTGTAATGGTTATTGGTGTGGACAAACTCCAGGTATGGTAAAAAATGCAAAATATGCACTGTTAAAAATGGGATATCCAGCAGAAAAAATTAAATACTACAGAGGTGGTATGCAAGCTTGGACATCTTTGGGATTTTCAGTCGTAGGTTCAAGTAACTAATTTAGAATGTCTCTAAATTTATTTAAAGGGATTAATTAAATGAGTAAATTAAGTAGAAGAGAGTTTGTATATATGATGGCACTACTTGGTGCTGCACCGGTATTTGCTAATTCTCACACAAGAATGACAAATACTAATAAGTTGGAAGATTACTATAAGTTAAAGCCATTTGGTAATGTAAGATTAATGCATATGACAGATTCTCATGCACAACTTTTACCAGTGTATTTTAGAGAACCAAGCGTAAATTTAGGATTATTTGAAAACTTTGGTAAGCCTCCACATATTGTAGGTGAAAAATTCCTAGATTATTATGGAATAAAAGGTAATAAGAGATTAGAGTATGCATACTCTTGTGTTAACTTTGAAAAGCATGCAGAAGTTATGGGAAGAACAGGTGGTTTTGCACAGATAAAAACTGTTGTTGATTCTTTAAGAAATAACTTTGGAAAAGAGAAAACACTTCTTTTAGATGGTGGAGATACTTGGCAAGGTAGTGCAACTGCTCTTTACACAAGAGGTAAAGATATGGTTGGAGCAATGAATCTTTTAGGTGTTGATGTTGCTGTTGGACACTGGGAATTTACATATAATGCTCAAGAAGTTTTAGAAAATGTAAAAATGCTTGATGCGGAGTTTATTGCACAAAATGTTAAAGTAAAAGAGGATGCTCTTTTTAATGGAGCACAAGCTTATGACGAAGATACAGGTCATGCTTTTAAACCATATACTGTAAAAAAACTTGGTAATGCAAGAGTTGCTATTATTGGACAAGCATTCCCATATACAACAATTGCAAATCCACAAAGATTTATTCCTGATTGGACTTTTTCTATTAATGATGATGGAATGCAAGAGCTTGTAGATGAAGTAAGAGAAAAAGAGAAACCAGATGCAGTTATTGTGCTATCTCATAATGGTTATGATACTGATAAAAAAATGGCAGAAATTGTTACTGGAATTGATTTTATCATGGGTGGACATACACATGATGGTGTTCCAGAAGCGTATCCTGTTAAAAATGAAAGTGATGTTACATATGTTTGTAATGCGGGTTCAAATGGTAAATTTTTAAATGTACTTGATTTAGATATTCAAAACGGAAAAATCAAAGATTTTAAATTTACACTTCTTCCAATTTTTTCTGATTTAATTCCTGAAGATAAGTCTATGAAAAAATATATTCAAGATGTAAGAGCTCCATACTTAAAAGATTTAACAAGAGAAATTGCAACAACCGAAGAGACTCTATTTAGAAGAGGAAACTTTAATGGTTCATGGGATCAAATTATTTGTGATGCATTAATGGATGTAAAGGGAGCTGATATTTCACTCTCTCCTGGATTTAGATGGGGAACTTCAGTTATGCCAGGACAAGCAATTACTTTTGATGATCTTATGACTCAAACAGCTATGACTTATCCTGAGACATATGCAAGAGATATAAGTGGAAAAGATATCAAACTTATCTTGGAAGATGTTGCAGATAATCTATTTAATCCAGATCCATTTTATCAACAAGGTGGAGATATGGTTAGAACAGGTGGAATCTCTTATAAAATTGATCCTAGTGCAAAAATGGGAGAGAGAATTTCTGAAATTACACTTACTAAAACAGGGAAAAAACTTGAAGCTAGTAAATCATATAAAGTTGCTGGTTGGTCAACTGTTGGTGCTAAATCTCCAGGTGAACCTGTTTGGGAAACTGTAGAAACATATCTTAAAAATGTAAAACATATAGCAAACTTAAAAGTTGATACTCCTGATATTGTTGGAGTTAAAGGTAATCCTGGAATTATCTAACTTTAGAAGAAGAGATTTTATCTCTTCTTCAATTTAATGGATACTCAAAGGAGTATTTTTTAAATTGAAGAAAAGAGGTGTTTTATAATGAGTAGGGCTGTCTTGTTATCTATTTTTCTATTTTTTACAACTATAAATCTCAATGCAGATTTCCATGAAGGGAAAAAGCTTTTTATAGAAAAATGTTCATCATGTCATAAAGAGTATATCTCTTTTAAAAAACTTAAAGAGAATTTCTTTGAAAGAAATAATACTTTATTAAATCTTACTATTCCCACAGAAAATATGTTAGCTTGGGCAATTATGGAGAGCAGTAAAAAAATTGGTGATCCTAATGATAATGAAATGAGAAAAATTGAGATTGAAGATTATTTAAAAACATATTTAGCAAATCCAGATTTAAATGATAGTATTTGTGATTCTCATGTATTGAAATATTATAAGAAAAAAGAACCAATGGAAATAAGTGATGAAGAATCAGAGCTCTTGGCACAATATTTTATGGGATATAAAGATGATAGGTTAAAAAACAATCCTAAACCTGTAAAAATCTTGTCAAAAGATTATAATGAAAAAGAGATTTTAGAAAAGGCAAAAAAAGAGGGCAAAGAAATAATTGTTTTTGCTACTTCACAAACATGTTATTTTTGTAAAAAGATGAAAAAAGAGGTTTTAAGTTTAACAGAGGTTGAAGAGGCTATAAATGAGGATTTTATTTTTTTAGAAGTTGATATTGATTTTGTTAACTTACCCTTTGGTTTGAAAAAATATTTTAAAGGGATGACTCCAACATTTTTCTTTTTAACTACAGATGGACAGTTATTACATACTTATCCAGGAGCTTGGGTTAAAGATGATTTTTTACAAATTTTAAAGGAAAATTTATAATATGTATTTAGGAAAAGTAATTGCTACATTTAGTGCAAAAAAAGGTCAAAGTGGACTTCCTAGACCAAAAGTAGATGATTTAAATCTAATTTTTGGTTTTGGAATAGAACATGATAAGTTTGCAGGAAAAGATGTTGATAAAGCAGTTATGATTGTTGGTAAGTATAGTTATGATTATGCAAAAGCCAATGGAATAGAACTTGAGTATGGAAGTTTAGGTGAAAATATACTTTTTGATTTCAATCCACATGATTTTCCTATTGGTACAGAATTTAAAATAGGAGAGACTGTTTTACAAATCACAGAAAATTGCACAATATGTAACCATTTGGCAGTCTTTGATGATGATTTACCCATTTTATTAAAAGAGTGTAGAGGTTTATATTGTAAAATAAAAGTTGGTGGTAAAATTTCAGAAGATTTAAGTGTAAAAATCTTAGAAGATAAAAAAATAGCATCATAAAAGGAAAAATATGAAAAAAATTTTATTGTTGGCAATAGTTAGTCTATTTGCTTATGCACAGTCAACGTTTAGTAATCCTCAACCAACTTTTGAAAATCCGAGAAAAGTTGCAATACAGCTTTATGATTCTGATTTAAAGAAAGTAAATCATAATTTGAGTACTATTTATAATATTTTAAAAGAGTATCCCCAAGAGAGCTTGAAAGTAGTTGTTATAGCTTATGGAAATGGAGTTAGAGCTTTGAAAAAAGATTATGATAAACAGGCTTTAACTAGAATTAACTCATTAATGGAATATGATGTTGAATTCATAGTATGTAGAAATACAATGGAAACTATGAAATGGACTGAAGATGATTTTATTGACGGAGTTTCATATGCACAAGCGGGAATTGTTGAGTTAATTGAGAGACAAATTGCAGGATATATTGGTATTATCGCTTATTAGAAGTTATAAATTTATAAACAAGATTGCAAGATAAATTATTTTTTAAGGGTAATTTATTAAAATAATAACTTAAAAAAGGAGTTTTTATGATTAATAGAATTTTTTTAGTTTTAATATTTATTGTTTTTTCTCTTTCATTAGAGGCAAAAAAAATTAGTGAAAGTGAATGTTTAGCAACAGAAGAGAATTTTATTTATGCTGGTGGTGAGTGCGTAGAGTATAGAGCTTATAAAGGTGATTCAGATGATAAAATCATTATTATAGTTCATGGTACTTGGGATGAAGGAACAAATACTTTAGGAAGATATGCTCCTTTTGCTGAGACACTTAATATGAATACAGATATCACAACAGTGGCTGTTGCTCTTCCAGGTTATTCAAATTCTTCAACTAATAATTTTACCGCTTTATCTCATGAAGGGGTTAAAAATCTTGCTGCAAAAAAAGAGTATGTTGAATTTTTGGGTGATTTAGTAAATGAATTAAAAGAAAAATTTGAGGCAAAAGAGGTTACTTATGTAGGTCATAGCGCAGGAGCTATGATGGGTGCAACATTAACAGGACTTAGACCAGGGTTAATACAAAATATTGCATTAGCTGGGGGTAGATATGATATTCATCAGACAGAAAAAGGCAATGATTTAATATCTTTTATTGATGTAATTGATAATGTTGATAAAAATACAAAATATCTGTTTATCTATGGAAGTGAAGATAAAATTTCTAAACCAGAAGTTACAACAAGTTTTTTTAAGATTGCAAAAGAGAAAGGTCTTAATGCAAAACTGATAAAAGTTGAAGGTGCGGAACATTTAGATTTAGATATGACAAACACTTCTATTGATGCAATTACTAAAATGGTAGAGGGAGAATAACTCTCTTCCTCTTACTTTTCAACTTTTGGAATAATAATTTTAAACTCTATACCATTTAACTCTTTTCCCTCAAAAATATAGTTACTGTTTTTTACATCAATTACTCCATTTAGGTGTTTATTTATAATTTGATTTGTAATATATAGACCCAATCCTGTACCTAAACTTTGGTGTTTGGTTGTAAAGTATGGCTCAAATATTTTACTTATAATTTCATTTGAAATTCCACCTGCACTATCTTTAAAAATAATAACTATTGTGTTATCTATAACTTTTGCATCAATAAAAATATATCTATAATCTTTATCTATGTTATTTTTAATAAAAGCATCAAGTGAGTTATTAAAGATATTTAACATTGCTTGCATAAAAAAGTTTTCATTTGAGTAAGTTATTATATTCTCTTCAATATTTGTATGACACTTAATATTCTCACTTTTTCGTGACTCTTTAAAAATTTCTTTAATCTTTACAAAACTATTAGAGAGGTTATAATTCTCTCTTTTTTGACTATTATTTTCAAAATATGAAGAGAAATCATTAACAATTTTTGCAAGATAATTTCCATTTTCTAGTATTTTATCTGTGTATTTAATTATCTCTTCTTTACTTATATCTTGTTTTAGTTCATATGAAAGTTTTATAGCACTTGCAAGGGTAGTTATTGCTGATAATGGTTGTTTCCATTGATGGGATATATTTTTTAACATTTCAGAGATAGCAGAAACTTTTGCTTGGTTGTGAATCAAAATTTCTTGTTCTTGAACTTTCTCTTCATTTAGTTTCTTTTGATGGATATTTCTTAATATTCCACAAGCTTGAATTACTTTTCCATCAAAATCTTTTTGGACAGTTCCTCCCACACATTCAACCCAAATATATTCATTATTTTTATTTAATACTCTATACTCTATAGAAAAAGAGATATCATCTTCCAAATCTTTTTCAATCTTTGATATTACAAACTCCAAATCTTTTGGATGAATTTTATCAAACCAATCTTTTATGCTATTGCTAAACTCTTCTCTTTTTAAACCAAGCATATTAAGCCATTTATCATTAACTTGTAGCCAGTTTGTATTTTTATTCCAATCCCAGTATCCCAATTCACTACTATTTATTACATTTAATAGTTGCATTTTTGAGTTATTAAGCTCTTCTGTTCTCTCTTTTACTTTATTATCCAAGCTTCTATTTAATCTTTCAAGTTCTAAATTTTTAATATAAATTTTTTTATTGTAGTTATAATAAAAATAGACAAAAATAAAAGTTGCAATAAGTATATAAATAGCAGTTTTTAATGTTTGGTCAAATGCTTTTATGTAAGCGTTATCTAAAGGTTTTTTTATTGATAAAATAGCTTTCATATTTCCTTCTTGCTCTCCAAAACCAGCTTTATTGCCATATAATTCTACTAATTGTTTAGGTGCAGCTTCAGGTGTTGAGTGACATTTCATACACTTTGCTTCCAACTCTTTTGTTGGCAAAGCAACATATAAAATATCTCCATTTTCACCTTTTTTTATCTCTTCATATCTTTTGATTTTTTTATCAAGGAATGTATTTAATATTTTTTTTTCTTCTTTAGTTACTAAATTGTAAGGGTTTCTAGGATTTGGTGAAGCAAATCTTATATCTGTTGTGGGAAGATTTTTTTCTTTTCTTATTTCATTGTAATAATCATTTATTTTATTTGCACTGTATGTTGATGAAAGTAGGGCAGGAGTAAAATAATCATAAGAGATTTTATCAGCTGCTTGTAATTTGTCAATCTCGTCTTTTTGATCATCACCCACATATTTTCTTATAGCTTGAATTTGAATTAAAACATCTTCTATATTTGTTATCTCATTGTCAATTTCACTCTTTTTATTATCTTGATAAACAAGGTATATAACTAAAATATATAGACAAAAAGCAATTGCAACAACAAGTTTAAATTTATGTATATTTGGATAATGCAAATAAATCTCCATTTTGAAAAGTAATTATTATATATTTTTTTATATTAAAAATATATTTTATGATTACTTTTTTCTTATTTACACTAAATTTAGTTATTCTATAGTAGCATTGTAAGAGATAAAAACAAGGATTATCATGGATAAAAAAAGAGAAATTCTATTTAACATAAACAATTTTTCTTTTGCCTTTTCAAAAGCGTTAGATTCTATAGAAATGGAATATTTTTTTGTTTCAAATGGACACTCAAGAAGGGTTGCTTATGTCTGTTTAATGCTTGCAAAAGAGTTTAATTATTCAAAAGAGGGATTAAGTGATATTTGTGCTTACTCTTTATTACATAATATTGCTTTAAAAAAAACAAAAAGTAAAAATAAGCAATACTGTGATTTTTCTCAAACTTATATGCAAAGTTTTCCTTTCCTTTTAAAAGACCAAGGAGAAGTTTTAAAGTACCAATGTGAACATTTTGATGGAACAGGTATTTTTGGTTTAAAAGAGAGTGAAATACCACTTTTTTCTCAATTTATTTCATTTGTTGATATTATTGATACAAAATTTGATTTATCAAAAGGTGATGTACAAAACAGAGAGAAAATTCTAAACTTCATTAAAGAGGGTGAAAACAGACTTTTTTCAAGTGATGTAGTTGAGTGTTTTGTTGAGTTTTCACAAAAAGAGAGTTTTTGGTTAGATTTACAAAATGAAGATGAAATTGCTGCTTATATATTTAAATCATTATCAGATGTTTCAATAGCTTTAGAGTATGAAAAACTTTTAGAGATAACATCAATTTTCTATAATTTAGTAGATGAAGATGGAAAACTCATTGAAAATTGTTCAAAATTAGCAGATTTATATAATTTTGATCATAAAGATAAACAAACCTTTTTAATTGCTGCAAGTTTAACAAATCTTGGAAAGTTTTTTATTAGTGACTCAATATTAAATAAAAATTCAAGTTTAGATACCCATGAGTATTTAAAGATTAAATCTTATCCTTACTATACTAAAAAAGTATTATCTGATGTTTTAGGTTTTAATGATGTTACAACCTGGGCTACAAGAGTTCAAGAGTTTATTAATGGTAAAGGGTATCCTTATGCTCTTGAAGGCAAAGATTTAAGTTTAAAAGATAGAGTAATGCTTATTTCAAATATCTTTACCTCTTTAACCTCTAAAAAGAGTTACCGAGATGCCTATAAAAAAGATGAAGCTTTTAAAATATTAGATGATATGGCAGAAAATAGTTGTATTGATAAAGCAATAGTAGAGGATATAAAAGAGGTTTTTAAATAGTAGATTACAAAAGTAATCTACTATTCAGATGTTGTTGTAAGATTTAACATCTTCCACGAGTACATTCCACCTCTATACCATTTTATTTTTTCTTGAGGATACCCTAACTTAATAAGATTATTAATTGCAAAAGTTGATTGTGGACACCAAGCTCCATTACAAAAAAGAACAAGCTCTTTTGCTTTGCTAAAATCATATTTGTCTTTTGAAATCTCTTTTACTCCAATCATTTCAAGAACATCATAGAAGTCATCAGGATATTTACTTTTATCAAAATATGTAAAAGGGATATTTTCTGCTGTTGGGATACTCATTTGCAAGAACCAATCAGGAAGTCTTGCATCAATTAAAAGCATATTTTTGTTTGTTTGTGCTTTTTCAATAAAATCAATTACTTCAAGTTCTCCTATTGTTTCAATTTTATCATTTATTTTCATGGGAGTTATTTTCCCAACAGTGGTAACAAATTTTTTTACGCACTTTTCAGATAATCCTTCTTTAGCATAATTACCTGACCATATATTTTTAGGATCAGCTCCATTGATTTTTTTACACTCTTCATCGGTAATTCTTTTTATGATATATGAGTTATCATCATAATTGATTTGAACACCATCACCTCTTAAATCATAATCATTTGCATAAGCTAGTCCAGAAACAAAAGCTAAGGCAACAAATATCCTAGAATGTATAGTTTTCATTTTCTATCCTTTTATAATTTTCTTATATATAAAAATATATTCAATTTTTATATTAAAAAAACTTAAGTTTAAAAAATAATTTTTATTAATAATATAGATTATAAGAAGTATATTTAAAAGTGTTAATATTTTAAAATTAAGTAAGTTTAAAAGGTAATATGTGAATTTAGTTTTTACTATGTTTCATCATCATTATTTGTTCATAAAGCATATTCCCAAAACCTTCAGGTAGTTCTTTATGTTCTCTTTCAACAATAGTTATAATCTCTTTAATCTGTGCATTTGTCATTGATTTTACAACAGGAATTATTGAATTCGCTATAGTCTTTTTAAATTGGGTAATCTCTTCTTTTGTCATTGTTATTCTTAATTTTGATTATTGTTAATGTGAAATTATATTTATTTTTTCTAAAAAATTAGTTAATTGAGCTTTACAAATTATTCTAATTTAATTATTTGAGAGATTAGACTTGATTTAATGGTATTAAGAATAAATTATGCTATAATCGCGAAAAAATTATAGGAAAGTACGTTTTGATTGAATTAAGTAAAAAGATATCTAAGTTAGTTGGAAAGACTAATGCAGAGTATGAATTGATAAAAGAGGGAGATAGAGTTCTAGTTGGCTTTTCTGGTGGAAAAGATTCTACTACTTTAATTCATTCTTTAAATCACTTAAAACGTGTTGCTCCATTTAACTTTGAGTTTAAAGCAGTAACAGTAACTTATGGAATGGGTGAAAGAGTTGAATTTTTAGCTAAACATTGTGAAGAACATGGAATAGAACACGAAATAATTGATACTGAAATATTTGAATTAGCAGGGGAAAAAATTAGAAAAAACTCATCTTTTTGTTCTTTTTTCTCTAGAATGAGAAGAGGGTATTTATACTCTACTGCACAAGAGCAAGGGTATAATAAGCTAGCTTTAGGGCACCATTTGGATGATGCAATGGAATCTTTTTTTATGAACTTCTTATACAATGGTGCTTTAAGATCAATGCCTCCAATTTATAAAGCTGAAAATGGTTTGGAAGTTATTAGACCTCTTATTTTTTGTAGAGAGAGACAATTAAGAGCATTTGCTCAAACAAATGAGATTAGTGTAATTGGAGATGAAGCTTGTCCTGCAATGAGATTTGATATTAAAATGCCTTATGCAAGAGCTAAAACAAAAGAGTTACTTGCAAAAATGGAAGAGGAAAACCCACAAATGTTTATATCAATGAAAGCTGCTTTTAATAATGTTCAAACTTCGACATTTTTTCAAAAAGAGTTTTTAGACAGAGATTAAGATGAAAATACTAATTTCTGCCTGTCTTCTTGGAGAAGATGTTCGATATGATGGAGAAAACTCATCTATTGCATATGGTGCAAATTTCACCTTTGCCCAAAAAGAACTCTTTATGGATATCTTATGTGATAATGAAATTTACTCTTTTTGTCCAGAGGTTTCGGGAGGCTTACCAATACCAAGAGAACCCTCTGAAATAGTCTCTTTAACAAAACCTTTTATAATTAAAAATAAAGAGGGAGAAGATGTAACTATTAATTTTCTTTTAGGTGCAAAAAATGCTTTGGATTTATGCCAAAAAGAGAATATTACTATTGCCCTTTTAAAAGCAAATTCTCCTTCATGTGGTAATAAAAATATTTATGATGGAAGTTTCAGTGGAAACTTAATTCCTGGAGAAGGAATAACTGCAAAACTATTAAATGAAAATGGTATAAAAATTTTTAATGAAAAAGAGTTGTTGGAGTTATCAAAGTTTCTAAAAATGAAACAAGTTATTTAAAAAATTATTGATTGAATTTTTGTTATAATTTTAATAAATGTAAAAGGATTTATTATGAAAAGATTTTTATTATTTTTAGTTTTTTTCTCTTTAAATTTATATGCTTTTGATAGGGTGAATTTTGAATATGCAGCTTGGAGCAAAGATATAGATATTTTTGGAATTGGATTACAAAAGGATTTAGATTATAAAATCATTGAGAATACAAAGTTGAGTGTTGAAGTTGATGCTGAATATGTAGATGGTGAAAATGATGATATGTATATTTTAAGTGCTCAACCAATGATTAGTTATGATTTAACTTCAAAACTATATATTCAAGCTGGAGTAGGTTTTGCTTATTTTAGTGAAAAAAGCTTGGATGATAAAAGATTTGGTATGCATTTTCAGTTTAAAGAAAATATTGGATTTGGCTATAGAATTACTGACAACTTTGAAACTACTTTAAAATATACACATTATTCAAATGCGGATTTGGATGATGAAAACTCTGGAATTGATTCTGTTGGTTTAAAATTTATTTATCTATATTAATCTAAAAAACTATTAATCAAAGAGGATAGGGTATGTGCATCCATTGCTCCACTAACTCTTTTTGCTTCAATTCCATTTTTATAAATGATTATAGTTGGAATAGATCTTATGCCATATTTCGAAGCTAAGATTTGTTCCTCTTGCGTATTAACCTTTGCAAATAGTATTTTTAATGGATATTTTTGAGAAACTTCATTAAAAACTGGTGCCATCATTTTACAAGGACCACACCAAGAAGCCCAAAAATCTACAATAACAGGGATATCTGAGTTGACAACAACATGATCAAAATTTGATTCTTTTAGATTTATAGGCGTTGTATCAAGTAGTGAAGCTTTGCAATTGCCACAATTTGCCTTAGTATAACTATCTTTTTTTGGTATCGAGTTAACTTTTAAACAGTGTGGACAGACTACATTTATTTTTGACATTTTTTATGCTTTAATATCTAAAAGTGAATCCATTACTTCCATTTGTGTTACTATTCCTGTTTCATTTGCAGAGTATGCGATAGTTTGAGGAATTTGTTCAATAAGTGAAGAAGTTAAATCAGAAGCCATATCTCTAAGTTCAGGGTCTGCTACAACTTGTGAAACTTGAGCAATATTTTGAGCCATTTGATTAACTTCCATTTGGATAGCAAGCATACTAGATAGATTATTATTAACTGTCATTAAAAACTCTCTTCTTGACTTTGAAGTAACATTCTATTTAGATTTGCAGTTTTAGCAATTTGAGCATCTGCAGCACTCAACTCATTTGGAGCAGAAGCAGCATTTTGTAACTGTTCTAGTTTATAGTTTGCACTTCCTTCATCTTCAGGAATTGATGTATCATATCGCACTGAACCTCCATTTGCATAAAGTTTGCCATCTGGTCCAACTTGATAATTATAGTTTATTGGTGTAGTTGTTGGTGCATTTGCTGCATGAGCTTGTTCATGTGCTTTTGTTTCTGTATCTAGTTTTTTAAATTTTCCAAGAACTAAATCATAATCTTTTTGATCATATTTACTGTTTGTTTCATTAGTTTTATCATATGATTCTTGAGTATTTTTTTCTTGTTCTTTTTTATCAATATTGGCTAAATCAGCCCTTTTTTGGGCAAGTTGCATATATATGTTTGATCTAGATACACTATTAATCGCTTCCATGCTATCACCTTTTAGTCATATTTATAAAATTCTATCACAATTTTAAGGATAAGTAAAGAAAAGTATAAACTTAATAGTTAATAGCTACTTTATAGCTTGGATCATCCTCTTCATAGGTACAAAATGGACCTGCATCCTTAAGGATTTTTTTACAATCTTCGCTTAAGTGTCTTATAACAAGTTTTTTATCTGCTTTAGCATACTTTTTAGTAATTGTATCTATTGCTTCAACTCCAGAGATATCCATAACTCTAACATCTTTGAAGTCAAGTACAATATTTTCTGGATCATGATTAATATCAAATAATTCAAAAAATGAGGTTGTAGAACCAAAAAATAGGGGACCATCTAGCTGATATATTTTTTTATTTCCCTCTTCTCTTTTTGTTCTACATCTAACTTTTGAATGTTTCCATGCAAAAACTAAAGCTGAGATTATAATTCCTGTAATAACAGCAATTGCAAGATCTGCAAAAATTGTTATTACTGTTACAGCTATTAAAACAAATCTATCAGAGTTTGGCATATATCTAATTCTATTTGCACTCTCCCATTCAAATGTACCAATTGAAACCATAAACATAATACCTACTAAAACAGCAACAGGAATTAATGAGATAAAAGAGGAGAGGAAAACAACAAAAGAGATAAGTAAAATTGCAGCTGTAAGTCCTGAAAGTCTTCCCCATCCTCCATTTGAAAAATTAATTATTGATTGTCCAATCATAGCACATCCAGCCATGCCTCCAAAAAAACCGCAAACAACGTTTCCTGTTCCTTGGGCAATGCACTCTTGGTTTCCACTTCCTCTTTTCCCACCCATTTCGTCCAAAACTGAAAGAGTAAGCAAAGATTCAATAAGACCAACTAATGCAACTAAAACTGCATATGGAAGAACAATAAGTATAGATTCAAAATTTATATGAAGAGTAGGAATTGCAAAACTTGGAAGATTTCCAGAAATATTTGCCAAATCACCAACTCTTTTAGTATCTAAATCAAAAGCAATTACAACAGCTGAGATAACTATAATTGCAACTAAACCTGAAGGAATAGTTGTGGTAATTTTAGGGAAAATTTTTATAATAATCATTGTAGCTAAAACCAAAAGATACATAATCCAATTTTCACCTTTAAAAAGTGGAAATTGTGCCATTGCAATTACAATTGCAAGACCATTTACAAAACCATACATTGCAGGTTGTGGAACAAGTCTTATTAGTTTTCCAAGTTTTAAAACTCCTATTGTAATTTGTATTAATCCAGCAAGAATTGTTGCTAGAAGAATATATTGTAAGATATATGAAGCCAATTCACCATTTTGTGTTAATTGTTCAAGCATTGATAGGCTTAAAGACTCTTTTACTTTTACTCCAAGTCCAACTAAAACAACTGCAACTGCACCTGTTGCACCACTTATCATTCCTGCTTTTCCACCAATTATTGCAGTAATAAATCCTAAAATAAAAGCAGTATATAATCCAACAAGTGGAGAAACACCAGCAATAATCGAAAAAGCAATAGCTTCAGGAACAAGAGCAATAGCAACAACAATTCCTGATAGAACATCATTTTTTATAGAGTGACCGATAAATGTATCTTTTATATTTAGCAAAATTATCCTTTTTTTAAGTAAAGGCGCGATTATATCTAAAAAAGTATTTAATAAAACTTTAAGCTTTGCATAATCTTAATTATTAGTTTTTTGGCTATAATTACAGCCATGAAAAAAGAGTTCTATAAAAGTGTTAGTTTTAAACTTAGTGTATTAAGTATTATTATTCTTTTGTCGTTGTTAACATCGGCTTTTATGTTTAATTCTCAAATCGATAAATTAAAAAAAAGAATTGATTATATCTACTTTGGTAACTACATTCCTGTCCTTAAACTTCATACAATAGATGATACTTATAATGCTTTAATTGAGTGTATGAAAAAGTATAAGAGATGCGACAGAAGTTCATACTTTAAAAAGATAAGAAGTGAGTGGAAATATTATAACAATGCTTATAAATCTGATTCTGAAAGAATGGTTGTTAACAAAGTTGATAAAAGTGTTATGAATTCATTAAATAATGAGGCTAAAATCCCAGTTTATAATAGTGTTATTAATGAAATAAACTTTTTAAAAGAGCATGAAAAAAAAGTTGCATATAAGAAAAGAAAAGAGTTTTTAGAAGAGTATTCATCTATAAAAGATTATCTTTTTTATAATATGATAATATTAGTTTTTATCTCATTTATTTTTATTGCTCTTATTATCTATTCAATTATAAAAAAAGACAATCAACTTAAAATTTTGACTAAAAAGTATAAACTTGAAGCTATTACTGATGGTATGACTAAACTTTACAATAGAAAGTATTTTGACAAAATTTTTGATAATATGCCATTTATCTCCAATGCAAATAAGTGGAAATGTGCTTTTATAATCTTGGATATAGATTTTTTCAAACAGTACAATGACACCTATGGACACGACATGGGAGATGTTACTTTAAAAGCTGTTGCATCTACACTTAAAAAATATTTTAATAAAGAGTATGAATATGTTTTTAGACTAGGTGGAGAAGAGTTTGGAGTGATTTTGTTTGATACAGATGAAGCAATATTAGAAGAGTGTCTAAAAGATGTAAATAAAAGTGTAGAATCATTAAATATTGAGCATAAAAATAGTAAAATCTCCAGTGTTGTTACAATATCAATTGGAGCAATAATTTATGAGCCAAATAGTTATGTATCTTGTAATAGGTTATATAAATTGGCTGATGAATCTTTGTACAAATCCAAAGAGAATGGTAGAAATCAATACACAATTTATAAAGAGGAATAATCATAATGTTTTTATTTAACAAGATGAATCATTTTAACCTGGCAAATTTAGCTACATTTTTTAATATAGCTTCAGGAATGATGGCAATATATTATTTAACTCACGATGAGTTTATAGCAAGTGCACTTTTTGCTTGGTTAGCTGGTGGGTTTGATATAGTTGATGGCAAAATTGCAAGAAAATATAACTTATCAACAGAGTTTGGAATACAGTTAGACTCATTTGCAGACTTTTTATCATTTGTAATTGTACCTACAATGTTTGTGTACTTTGCAATAATTGATGGGAAAGAGTTAATGCTTTTTACGCCATTAGTTGCTTTTGCCTTTATTTACTATGTTATTTCAGGACTTAGAAGATTGATTCAATTCAATATAAATGCCCATGAAGGTGAAGTTGAAAGATATTTTACAGGAGTACCAACCCCTCTTGGAGCTATTTTATTATGGGTTGTTTATCTGATTTGGCTTACAGGTTTTATAAATGAATATGTAGTTCTTGTTGCAATGATTATAATAGGATATCTTCTAAACTCAAAAGTTAAAATCAAACACCCATAAATGAATAAAATTACTACAATTGACTTAGGTTCTAACTCTTTTAGAGTATTGATATATGATTGTACAAATCATAAAATTTTAGATGAGTATAATGAAGTTGTTGGAATGGCTGATGGAGTCAATGATACAGGTTTAATATCTATTGAAGCTCAAAGAAGAGTTGTTGATGCAATTAATAAATCAATAGAAAAACTTAAATATGAACCAAATAAAGCTGTTTGTGTAACAACAGCAGCCATGAGAATGGCAAACAATAGTAAAGAGGTTCTAGACTATTTTAAAAAACATTGTGATGTTGATTTTAAAATAATAGATGGGCAAGAGGAGGCTAGACTCACTCTTCTCGCTGTACAGTATGCTTTAAAAAGAGAAAATATTGACTCTTCAAATTTTATACTGCTTGATATTGGTGGTGGTTCAACTGAAATAATTGTAAATAAAGGTGCAGAGTATTTTTCAAAAAGTTTTAATTTTGGAATAGTGACTTTAACACAAAAATATTTTTCAAAAGATGAACTAATCTCTCAATTAGAGGTTTATAAAAGAGATATAAAAGCATTTTTAGATAGTTTAGATATTGACTTAAACCCTTTTACTTTCGTTGCAACAGCAGGTACCCCAACAACAATTGCTGCAATAAAATTAGGGCAAGATTTTTTCCACTATGACAAAGAAAAAGTAAATGGTTCAACTGTAAATTTATATGATTTAGAGGACTGTTTGAATATTTTTAAAAATGAAACTAAAGAGAATATTACAAAATTAGTTGGTAAAGGAAGAGTCGAGTTTATAGAAGTTGGAGTTTTTATTTATAAATCTATCTTTGAAGTTTTAGAAAAAAATGAATCAATTGTTCTTGATGATGGTTTAAGAGAAGGTGTAGCAATAGATTTCTGTATAAAATCTAAATTAGCTTAAGAGTCTTACACTTTGCTCTTGCACAATATTAGCTTGTGAACTTACTAAATAACCAGAGTTTGAACTTATATTCTCTTTTGTAAAATCATTAGACTCTTTAGGAAAATTAATAGTGCTGTTCTTTTTATTTTGATTTGACAAAGAAGTTTGTTCTTGTATTGATTCTCTTGCACTTTTTTGAAGATTAGTTCTTAACTCTTCAAGTTGAGACTCAATATTTTTCAGGTTTTCAATACCCTCATCTAAACTATTAAGGCTATTAGATATTCCCTCTTTTGTATTCAAATCATTTTTCCCTATTTCATGGGAAATAGCAGAAGCTATTTGAGGCGTATTTGGTTTATTTATTGAGTAATAAGTTTCAATTGTTGAAACTTCAATTGTTTTATTTTGGTCATAATTATCAACAGAAATAAGTTTCTCTCTATTGTAAGTAGTTTGAAAAGCAACTTCTCTAAATTTTAAAAGCTCTTTATTTATCTCTTCTTTAATTTTATTGTTGTTTGTTGATTGAGTATCTTTTTCATTAATATTTTCAAGTTTATTTTTCATATTTTGAAGAAACTCTTGTTGTGTTTGAATACCTTTTTGTGCAACGGTAGTTTTTCCCATTCCTGTATTATATGCTTGTAAAGATGCAGATAACTCATCTCTTCTTTTATTGTACTCTTTTATTGAAAGGGAATAAGAATCACTCTCTTCATATTCAGCATTTGTTTTTGCTGATGACGTGGCAATATTTTTGTTATTTGAAAGACTATTAACAGAAGCTAAATTATTGTCAATGTTATTAATATTCATGTGTCCCCTCATTTATATTAGAATTCTACAAAAAAAATTATTAATTTAATATAAACTTAATTTATTAAGAAGGGCGTATTAAAGACACTATTAATAAAAAATTATGTAAAATATCTGACTAATTTATAATAGGAGAGACAATGAAAATAACTGGCGCAAAAATGGTTATAGAATCATTAAGAGAGGAAAGGGTTGACGTAGTATTTGGTTACCCTGGAGGCGCTATTATGAATGTCTACGATGAAATTTACAAACAAGGATTTTTTCAACATATTTTAACTAGACACGAGCAAGCTGCAATTCATGCCGCTGAAGGGTATGCAAAATCTACTGGAAAAGTTGGAGTTGCAATTGTTACTTCAGGTCCTGGATTTACCAATGCAGTTACTGGTCTAGCTGATGCTTATATGGATTCAATTCCATTAGTTGTTATATCAGGACAAGTTCCAACTACGATTATTGGAACTGACGGATTTCAAGAGATTGATGCAGTAGGTATATCAAGACCTTGTACAAAGCATAACTATTTAGTAAATGATGTTAAAGATCTTCCTAGGATTATCAAAGAGGCATTCCATATAGCAAGTACAGGAAGACCAGGTCCAGTCCATATTGATATTCCAAAAGATGTTACAGCTGATGTTGGAGAGTTTAAATATCCAAAAGAGGTAGATTTACCAACTTATAAACCAACTGTTAATTACAATAAAAGACAGTTAAAAAAAGCAATGACAGCTATTGCTAAATCAAAAAAACCTCTATTTTATGTAGGCGGAGGAGCAATTTTAGCAAACTGTGCTTATGAAATTAGAGAGTTAGCAGAGTTAACTAATATTCCAGTTGTTGAAACATTAATGGCAAGAGGAGTTATGGGAGATGACCATAAACTTTTAATTGGAATGTTGGGTATGCATGGAGAGTTTGCAGCAAATATGGCAGCACACGATACTGACTGTATTATCTCGCTAGGAGCTAGATTTGATGATAGAGTTACTGGAAGATTAGATGAATTTGCTAAAAAAGCAAAAGTAGTTCATATTGATATTGACCCAACTTCAATTGCAAAACTTGTGCATACAAATTATCCAATTGTTGGTGATTTGAAAGTTACTGTTGAAGCTATGATAGAGACAGCAAAAGAGACAGAGTTTAATGACTATACAAATTGGGTTTCATTATTAAGAGATTATAGAGAGAAAGAGCCTTTAAGATTTAATGATTCTGATTCTGTAATTAAACCTCAATGGGTTATAAAAAGAGTAGGGGAGTTACTTGGAGAAAATGCAATAATCTCTACTGATGTTGGTCAACATCAAATGTGGACGGCGCAATTTTATCCTTTTTCATTTCCAAGACAATTTAATACTTCTGGTGGTCTGGGAACAATGGGATTTGGGCTTCCTGCAGCTATGGGTGTTGCAAGAGGAAATAAAGATAAAATCTCTATTAACTTTACAGGAGATGGTTCAATTTTGATGAATATCCAAGAGTTAATGACTTGTGTAGAGAATAAATTACCAGTTATTAATATTATTTTAAATAATAGTTATCTTGGAATGGTAAGACAGTGGCAAACACTATTTTATGAAAATAGAATTTCTCAAACTGATTTGTCTTTACAACCAGACTTTAAAATGCTAGTTGAAGCTTTTGGTGGAGTTGGATATAGAGTAAAAACGAAAAAAGAGTTTGAAGAGGCATTAAATGATGCAATTGAAAAGAAAAAACCAGCAATGATTGATGTTGTTGTTTCAAGGGATGAAATCGTTCTTCCAATGGTTCCAAATGGCCATGCATTAAATGAAATGACACTTATAGGAGATAACAATGAATAATTTTAACCACTATTATGATACTGAAACAATAAGAAGAGTTATCTCAGTAATTGTCATAAATGAACACAATGCCCTTTCAAGAATTGTTGGACTATTCTCAGCTAGAGGTTATAATATTGACTCTTTAACCGTTGCTCCAATTATTGGTAGTGAGTACTCTAGAATGACCATCGTTACAACTGGTGATAAAAGAGTGATAGATCAAATTGTTAAGCAGTTGAATAAGTTAATACCGGTTTTAAAAGTAAACGAACACCAAAATGTAATAGAGAAAGAGACTGTTTTAATTAAAATACCAATTGATCAGCCATTAAGTGATATTGATGTTATTGCAAGAGCTTATAATGGACATATTCAAAATGTTACAGATGATGCAATTGTCATCTCTGCAACAGATGAACCAAGCAGAATTGCAAATTTTACAAATATAATGAGCAAATTTAAACCACTTGAAGTTGTAAGAAGTGGTGTTGTAGCAATGGAAAGATAGGAGATTCTCTTCTATCTTTTTTATTTAAGGATAAAAATTGAAATTAAATGAAATTGCAAAAAATTTAGGATTGAAGTGTGATAGTAATATTGAAATTACAGCTTTAAATTCACTTCTTGATGCAAATGAAAATCAACTAACTTTTTTTGAAAATAAAAAATATCTGCATGATTTAGCAAAAACAAAAGCTGCAGCAGTATTTATAAGAGAGGAGTTTGTAAAAGAACTTCCATCAAATACAATTGCATTAGTTTGTGAAGAGCCTTATTTAACTTTGGCTTATGCTTCAAAATTCTTTGCACCCAAAATAGTAGAAGAAGAGGGAAGTGAATGTGTTATTGGTAATAATACAAAAATATTACCAAATGTT
Source organism: Halarcobacter ebronensis (assembly GCF_013201825.1). NCBI lineage: Bacteria > Pseudomonadati > Campylobacterota > Epsilonproteobacteria > Campylobacterales > Arcobacteraceae > Halarcobacter > Halarcobacter ebronensis. Next base: position 1,635,586 of record NZ_CP053836.1, on the reverse strand, counting down.
TATCTTGGTAAAAACTCATCTATTGGTTCAAATTGTACAATAATGTCTGGAGTTTACATTGGAGATAATGTAACAATAGGAGATAACGTAACAATCTATGCAAATGTCTCTGTTTATAGAGATTGTAAGATAGGAAGTGATTGTATAATCCATGCAGGAACAGTTATTGGAAGTGACGGTTTTGGTTTTGCACACACAAAAGATGGACAATATATTAAAATATACCAAAATGGTAATGTAATTATTGGAAATAGAGTAGAAATAGGAGCAAATACCGCTATTGATAGAGCAGTATTCAAATCTACAATTATTGAAGATGGTGTTATTATTGACAATCTTGTTCATATTGCCCATAACTGTAGAATTGGTCATGGTTCTATTTTAGTGGCACAAGTTGGTCTCTCTGGTTCAACTATTCTTAATGAGTATGTAGTAATGGGTGGACAAAGTGGAACATCTGGGCATCTTGAAATTGCACCATTTACAACAATAGCTGCACGTGGAGGAGTAACAAAAAGTATTACAACTCCTAAAAAACAGTGGGCAGGTTTTCCTTTGTTTGAGCATAAAGAGTGGTTAAAACTTCAAGGTAAAATCGCAAGATTATTAAAAAAATAAAAGGCTTCAAAATAGTTAAGAAAATTTTATCTTCAATATTTTTATTTATTATTGTTTATTTCGAGTATGCGACTTTTGTAAATGATAAAGTTAGTGTTGGTAAAGTAGGCTCAATTTTTGCTACTTTCTCTCATACTTATTTTGGGTTTTTATCTTACTTTTGTTTACTCTTTTTTCTATACCCTTTATATCTTATAAGTATAAAAAAAGAGTTTGATGTCAACGAATTTTTATTAAAGAGTTCTTCTATAATATTGCTTCTTGTCTCTTTGCTTGTATTTCAATCATTAGTAGTTGAAAAGGGGATTTATTCAGGAGAAATTGGTAATTTAATTGTCTCTTCAATTTTTCCTTTTATTGGCTTGGCTGGAGTTTGGATATTTGTAATTGTTGGTTTAATTATCTCTTCACTAATTCTTTTTGAGGATTCAAATATAAAATTTAATCCAAGAAAAATGATTCCTAATTTTAAAAGAGTAGATACTTCAATTAAACCAAAACGAATAGAAAATAAAAGAAAAGATAAAAGAGAAAGAAGAACAGCTCCTGTAAAAGAAGAGAGAGTTTTGGTTAAAAATGAGGGCGACATTGCTGAAATAGTAATTGAAGAGATTGATGAGAGTTCATTAGCTGATATAGAAGTTGATGACCTAAATATTATAAGCTTAAATCAATTAGATGATGAAAATATAGTTGATACAAGAAGTAAAAATATAGTTTCATTAGATGATAATGATATTGAGGATGTAATAGATGTGGAACAACCTCATGCCTTAATTGTTGATGAATTAGAAGAGAATAAAAAACTTTTAGATGAGATAGAGTTAGGTAAAACTGAAAAACCTAAAGATTTTGAGCTTCCTTCAACTAAGTTTTTTCAAGCTCCACCTAAAGAGAATAAATCTAAAATTTCTGAAGCACAAATAGATAAAAAGATTGAGGATTTACTTGAAAAACTTTTAATGTTTAAAATTGAGGGTGATGTTGTTAGAACATATACAGGTCCTGTTGTAACAACTTTTGAGTTTAAGCCTGCACCAAATGTAAAAGTTTCTAAGATATTAAACCTACAAGATGACCTAGCAATGGCTCTAAAAGCTCAAACTATAAGAATACAAGCTCCAATTCCAGGAAAAGATGTTGTTGGTATTGAAGTTCCTAATGATGATATGCAAACTATTTTTATAAGAGAACTTTTAGAGAGTGAAATTTTCCAAAATGCAAAATCACCTTTAACCATGATTCTAGGTAAAGATATTGTTGGAAAACCTTTTGTAACAGACCTTAAAAAGCTTCCTCACTTGCTAATTGCTGGAACGACTGGATCAGGTAAATCTGTTGGTATAAATGCGATGATTTTATCTCTTTTATATAAAAATTCACCAGATAATTTAAAGCTGGTTATGATAGATCCAAAGATGCTAGAGTTTTCAATGTACAATGATATTCCGCATCTTTTAACTCCTGTTATTACAAAACCTACAGATGCTATTAATGCTTTGGCAAATATGGTTTCAGAGATGGAGAGACGTTATACTCTAATGTCAAAAACAAAAACTAAAAATATTGAGAGTTATAATGAAAAAGCACAAAGGGATGGGTTTAATCCAATTCCATATATTGTAGTTGTAATTGATGAATTGGCAGATTTAATGATGACAAGTGGAAAAGATGTAGAGCTTTCTATTGCGAGACTTGCACAAATGGCAAGGGCTTCAGGAATCCACTTAATTGTTGCAACACAAAGACCATCTGTTGATGTTGTGACAGGTCTTATTAAAGCAAATCTTCCAAGTAGATTATCATATAAAGTAGGGCAAAAAGTTGATTCTAAAATTATTCTAGATTCACTTGGTGCTGAGTCTTTATTAGGACGAGGAGATATGTTATTTACACCTCCAGGAACTTCTGGATTAGTTAGACTTCATGCGCCTTGGTCTATGGAGACAGAGATAGAGAATGTTGTAGATTTCTTAAAAGATCAAAAAGAGGTCGAATATGATATGAATTTTGTTAAAGATAGAGCTGAAAGTTCTTTATCTTCTGGTTCAAATAGTTTAGAGCTAGGGGAGTTAGATGAACTCTATGAAGAAGCAAAAGAGGTAGTATTAATTGATAGAAAAACTTCAATCTCTTATATTCAAAGAAAGCTAAGAATTGGTTATAATAGAGCTGCTACAATTGTTGAGCAGTTGGAACAAACAGGGGTTATCTCAGAAGCAAATGCAAAAGGAAATAGAGAAATTTTAGTATAAATTGTATTTTGTTACTTTTTATTAAACTTTGTTTATTAAAATTATTCTTTATTGTAAAGGATAGATGTGATAGAGATTTTAATGATTGAAGACGACCTAGAATTAGCAGAAATTCTAGTGGATTATTTAGATCAATATAATATAAAAGTTACAAATTACGAATCCCCTGAATTGGGTATTTCTGCCCTGCGAGTTAAAAAATATGATTTAGTTATTTTAGATTTATCTTTACCTGAAATAGACGGCATTGAAGTGTGTAAAATGATACGAGCTCATAATGATATTCCAATTATTATTTCTAGTGCAAGATCAAATATTGGCGATAAAATTGCATGTTTTAGTTATGGTGCTGATGATTTCCTACCAAAACCATATGATACTCAAGAACTTATTTTTAGAATTAAATCAATTCTTCGTAGATGTAATTTGAATATTACAAAAAAAGAAGAGGTACAAAAGAGACAAGTTTTTATTCATGATGAAAGTAGAATGGAAATTAGAAAAGAAGATGAGCTTTTAAACCTAACTAATGCTGAGTATCATATACTTGCATATATGATTAAAAGAGCAGGTTTTGTTGTTTCAAGAGAAGAGCTGCTCTCAAATGTTGAATCAATAAAATATGAGAGCAGTTATAAAAGCATTGATGTTCTTATAGGTAGAGTAAGAAATAAAATTGAAGAGAACTCTAAAAAACCTAAATATATACTTTCTATTAGAGGAGTAGGTTATAAATTGGTTAATGAGTAAGAAAAATTCAATAATTTTTCAAATAACCCTCTTTTTCTTTTCTGTTTTTGTTCTAATAAATTTTTTAATTTATGTACAATTTAATCTTGATAATAATAGTTTTAAAGCATTAAAATTTAAGCGTTATTTTTCAGTTTTCAAAATTGTTGAAATCGATTTAAGGAAAGGCATAGATAAGAATAGTATAAATGATAAAATATCTACATTTAGTATGAAATTATCAGATAAAAAAATTGAAGAGATTAAATCATTAAATCCTATAAAAATAGAGTTTGAAAAGGATGAACCTATTGAGCTTTTTAGATTAGATAATAAGCTATACGTATATTTTAATCCAAAACCAATGCCAATTGGAACAGAGCTTCCTCCTCCTTTTATCCCAAAAGAGTTAGATTTTTTAGAGAAAATGAAACCTCCTTCTATATTATTAATTGATGAATCTTCTGAGTCTGACCATAAACTTTTTTGGTTGATGATGCTTATAGCAATTGATATAACCCTTTTATGGTTTTATTATTTTTTATATAAAAAATTCAAACCACTTATAAAACTTAAAAATGAGATAAATAGATTTTATGAAGGTGATTTAAATATAGACACCAGTATGAAAGGAAAAGATGAAATATCAGAAGTTTCAAATGAGTTTAATAATGCAATAGAAAAAATTAGAGATTTAAATAACTCTAGAAAACTTTTTATGAGAAATATTTTGCATGAATTAAAAACACCAATAACAAAGGGTAAATTAATATCTGATACATTAGAAGAGGGAAGAAAAAAATCTATTTTGCAAAGAGCTTTTTTAAGATTAGAATTTTTATTAGAAGAGTTTGTAAAACTTGAAGAGATTACTTCAGGAAAAATAGATCTAAACAAAAAAGAGTATAGGATTGTTGACTTACTAGATCAATCTTTAGATATTCTATTAATTGATAAATCACAAGTTGAAATTTACTCAAATCTAACAAAAATTGAGGTTGATTATGACCTTTTTGCAATCTCTTTAAAAAATTTAATAGACAATGCGATGAAATATAAAACAGAAGGGAAACCTGAAATTGTTATAAATAGTGATAATTTAATAATCAAAAATCATGGAAAACCACTTAAGAAAAATTTTGACGAATATATAAAACCTTTTAATCGAGAGTATGAGTCAATTGATAAGGGTTTAGGATTAGGACTATATATTACTAATAATATTATAAAACATCATGGCTTTAATCTCTACTATTACTATAGTGACGACTATCATATCTTTAAAATACAATTTTAAAATTCTGTTACTTTTTATTTACTTTATGCTAATATAATTCAAGTAGTGAAATATTTTTGTTTTTAAGCAAAATGCAAGAAAGGAGTTTCCTATGGCAACAACTAGTGCAACTAGTGGAGTAACAACTTCAACTGGAACTGATGCTTATGGTAATACGTATACAACAAGTGTTAGTGCAGATGGATTACAAAGTGAAGATTTTATTAAACTAATGCTAAAAGAGTTATCATTACAAGATCCAACAAATCCTGTTGATTCTTCGTCAATGTTAGATTCTCAATTGCAATTGTCTACTTTAGAAGCTAACTTGGCAACTGTAGATGCAATGGGTACATTAACTGATACTTTTCAACAAAATGCATTATCTAATGCTGCCTCTTTAATAGGTAATATTGTTGAAAACGGAGAGAAAGATGATAGTGGAAATGTAAAACAGTATAAAGTATCTTCTGTAGAAGGTAGTGATGGAAAAGTTTATCTTACTGCCTATGAAATTACTGGTTATTATGATGTTTATACCTTTGCAGAGACAGAGAATTCAAATGACTCTTTAGATTCAACAAATAGTGAAGATAGTATAACTTTAACTGATTCTAAAGGTGAAACACATACAATTGAAACTAGTGGAAAAACTTATGATCAATTAGCAGAAGAGATAAATGCAATTAGTGGTGTTAGTGCTTCTATGGCAGAGAATGCTAGTGGAAAATATCAGATGGTTGTTTATGTAAATGGTGGTAATAGTTCTATTAATTCAACAGGTGATTTAAATATGTCATATAGTATCAATAGTGCAACTACATATAATGAAGAGGCTGATACTTTGTTATATTCTGGAATTACCAAAATATATTGATTATGACTTCTAAATTTACAAAAGTTTAGATATAATAGAATAAATATGCAGTTTTTATATCTGCAATACAATTAAAAGGATTTAAAATGATTGGTGCATTATGGACTGGAATTTCAGGATTATCGGCAGCTCAAGCTGCAATTGATAATGAGTCTAATAATATAGCAAACGTTAACACTGTTGGTTATAAAGCTTCTAGGGTTTCTTTTGCTGATTTGATGTATCAAGACAGTATAGGTAAAGGGGCAACTGTTACAAGTGCTGAGAAACAGTATGTTCAAGGAAGCTTAAATCTTACTGGCTCAAATTATGACTTGGCCCTAAATGGGGATGGATTTTTCGTTGTATCAAATGTAAATGCAACAGGAACTTCTGAAACTTACTATACAAGAGCTGGAAATCTAAGAATGGGAGATAATGGTACTTTACAAGATGCTAATGGCTATGAAGTACAAGGTTGGGCTATGAGTACATTAGACCCAACAAGTGATGTTATCTCTACAAATAAAAACTGGACCTCTTTTAATGATAATTTTACAGAAATTGCTGGTAATCAGATTATAAAATTTTCAAATAAAATTGAGACATATGCTGCAAAAATGACAGATTATCAAACTAGTGCAAAAAGTGACTCTTTAGAGCTTACAGGTTCAGGTATAAAATCAAAATCATCTAAAATCTCTGATATTGAGCAACTTATTACTAAATATACTAGTGCTTTAGAAGATTATGCAGAAAATCCAAATGCAACTTCTTCTCCATCAATTGCACAATCAAGTGTAATTGATTTTCCAAGTCTTACAAGTAGTTCTTTAAATGGTGAGAAACAACAAATTTATGTATATATTGATGGAAATAAATATCCAGTGGATTATGTTAATACAACTGCTAATACAGAATTAAGAGCAGAACTTGAAGCACTATATGATGCTGGGATGACTGGTTTAGATTTAGATGGAGATGGTGCAGCAGACTTATCTGATGAAGAGTATAATATTTTAGCAAGTAGGGCGGCAACTTATAAAGCCTTAGCTGATAAGATTTCAGATATTACAGGATTAGTAGCTTATACTGTAGATGCATCAAATAACCCATCAACAAATATTGCAGATGTTTTAGAAGGAAGAATTAGAATAGATTCAATCAATCCTGGAGAAGATTTTCTTATAGGAGATGTTTCTGAATTTTCCAATTCGACTGAACTTGAAGGTACAAAAGTAAATATAACTGAAGCCGTTGCTGGAACAGGCGAAGGTGCTGTTGAGTCAGCAATGAATGCATTAAGAAATGCTGTTGCTGGTAAACAATATGATGTTTATGAACAAAATGATATTGTCTCAGATGATGATGGAAACCTTATAACATGGGATGATGGTACTGCTGGTACAGGAGATACAATAAGTTTTAGTATGACAATTGATGGAATTGTTCATACTGTAACAAGTACTCAAGGTGTAACAGGAACAGAGGTTTCATATAAAGAAGCAGTTACAGATTTAATCTCTCAAATAAATCTAGATCCAGATTTAAGTTTACTTGTTGAAGCAAAAACAATCAATGGAAAACTTGTTATTGAGTCAAAAACAACAGGTGAAGAATTCACTGGTATTATTAGTTATACAGATGATTCAACGGCAACAACTTATACTAAAGAAAAAGATTTAGAACTTAGTGGGAATACAGGTGCTGGTGCAGAATTTATGCAAATAATCTCTAATGTTGATCAAGAGACTTCAAAAACTTCATTACAGTTAAAACTTGATTCATTAGGTCTTACAGATGAATCATTTGGTGAGTTTAATGTGGATGAAACAGGTCTTATTACAATTACTCAAGATGGAGTGGATTATGTTGTTGGTCAAATTGCAATTGCACAATTTGCTAATAATATTGAGTTAAAAGCTATTGGTAATAACCTTTTAGCAGAGACTACATCAAGTGGTAAACCAATTTATACAATCAATAATGATAACTCTACATTAATTAGTGCTAAAACATTAGAATTAAGTAAAGCGGATTTAAGTGAAAGTTTGGTTAATCTTATGGTTTTTCAAAGAGCTTTTGAAGCAAACTCAAAATCAATTACAACAGCTGATGAGTTGTTAACAACTTTAATTCAATTAAAGAGATAATAATTAGGAGTGTAGTATGGTTAAGTCTATTTCTCAAATAAAATACAATCTTTCATTACTAGATGAGAGAAATGCTAAAGTTAATACTGCTTTAGGTACAAAAGAGGCTTTAGAGTATGGAAGTGATAATGCAGTTCTATATAGTCAAATATTAAACATTCAAAATGATAAAAATGGCTATACTGCAATTTCACAATATATTACACTTAGTCAAGCTTTTAATACTATTAGTGATGATACTATGGCAGAAGTTAAAAATACTACACAATCAGTTATAGGTGATTTACTTGAAGCAAATAATGATACTACTGCTCAAAGTCAAAGAGAAATTATAGCTACTCAATTAGAGGATTATAGAAATTCTCTTTTAGCTCTTGCAAATACTAATGTAAATGGACAATATATTTTTTCAGGCGTAAATACAAGTACGATACCTTTTATAAAAGATGCAAATGGAGTAATATCATATCAAAGTGATAATTCGACAAGAAAAGTTAATGTTGAAGATGCAACATACACAGCACAAGGAATTAATGGCATTAAGGCTTTTTATTATGTTAATAATGAAGTAAGTAGTGGAGCAAAATATGAATATGGTTCAACTTTCACTGTAGATTCAACTGAGACTATTGTTGATCAAGATGGGAATAGTTGGCAATTTGTTGATACTACCATTCCTGCTGATGGTACTTTTGATGGTTTATACATGAATGGTGATACATCAACTACTCCAATATCTATTGTAGATAATGGTGATGGTACAATAACAATAACAAATGATTCTCCATCAACTGAACTTAATATTACTAGTGATGGGGAGTCTTTTACCTTCACTACAAATGAAATTATATTAGATAAAGATGAAAACGAATGGAAATTGATGGATACAGACAATGACGGAACTTTTGATGGCTTGTATATGAATGGTGATACTACAACAACACCAATTACTGTTACTGATAATGGTGATGGAACTATTACTACAACAAACACATCAACAGTTGATCTTGATGTATATCATTCTGTTTTTGATGATTTAACTGATGCAATTAATGCTTTAAGACTTGTAGATAATAATGGAAATACGATTACTAAAGTTGAGCAAAGAAATGTTCTTACTAATGTTATTGATAAAATGAATGATGCATATGAATCACAAAACATTGCTCATTCTTTAGTTGGAACAAGAACAAGTACAATTAATGCATATGCAAATATTGTTTCTAGTAAAGTAACAAATCTAAAAATCTTAGAAGAAAAATATGCCTCTGCAGATTTAACTTCTCTTGCAATTGAAGCTAAAGCTTTAGAAAGTACTTATACAGCAATGTATGCTACGATTAGTAGATTAAATAGTATGTCTTTGGTTAAATATTTAAGTTAAGGAAAGGTAAATGATTATGATTTATTATTTTTCTTCTTTTAAAATATTAAGGAGTTCATTATGATGGATTCATTATATATAGCTCAAACTGGGCTTAAAACATCAAGATATGGGGTTGATGTTACTTCAAATAATATTGCAAATGAGGATACAAAAGGATATAAAAAAAGAGTTATCCAAACTAGTGAATTAAATTCATTAGAGAATAATATAGGGAATGGTGTATCCTTTGATGGTGTGATAAGAACTACTAGTCAATATTTGTATAGTCAAATTTTGAATCAAAATAGTTATTCAACTTATTATACTCAACAAAATAGTACATTAAGTAGTGCAGAGATGATTTTTAAAGAGACTGCAACAAGTGGATTTTCAGTAACTTTAAATAATTTCTTTACTGCTGTTGAGAGTTTAAGAGGAGAACCCACATCATCAACCTATCAAGCAGAAGTTGATACACAAGCTCAAATGGTTATAACTGGAATAAAAGGTGTATATGCTGATTTAGAAGAGTTACAAGATGATAATTTGTCTTTACTAAAGGATCAAGTTGACGAAGTAAATTCAATATTAGAACAAATTGTTCATTTAAATAGAAAAATGGTTGAAACAGGTGAAACAAATGATCTTCTTGATAAGAGAGATGCTTTGGAAAGTCAGTTATCAGATTATGGAGATATTGATGTAAGTACAGCAAATGGTAATTATACATTAAAAATTGGAGGTGAAAATGTAATATTTAATACTTCTAGTTTTCATAAATTATCTATTAATGAAGAGTATATTCAACAAAAAGACATATATACAACTACAGAATTAGAAGATTCAAATGTATCTGATGGAGATACAATTACTATTTCACTTAATAATACAACAACATTAACATTAAGTGCAAATGTTAGTGGATTACCAGAAAATGAATTAAAGCAACAAATTGTTGATGCAATAAATAGTAATCCTGCTTTTAATTCAGTTGAGGCATATCTCGACTCTTCTAATAATCTTGTAATTAAAGGAGTTGAAGGTGGTGAAGATAATGCCTTTGATATAAAAATTACTGTGAATAATGCAACATTAGAAAAAGATGCAATTTCACAAGAATCCTTGGACCATGTGTCTGTTGCAGTTTATAATAATGAGTTAAATTTATCAGGTGGTTCAATGAAATCTTTATCTGAAAATTTGACAAGTGAAACATCTGAAATATTATCATATAAGCGTGCCTTAAATGATTTTGTAAAGGCATTTGTTGAAGCTTATTCTAAAGATAATAGTACAACACTATTTACAGGTACAAGCGTAAATACTTTAAGTTATGTAAAAAATAGTACTTTTTCTTTAACAGCGGGTGATTTAGAAGCTATTTCACAAGTACAATGGAATGATAATTTATCAATAGGTAATGATAGTTCAGTATCATTAGATGAATTTTATAAAAAGTTATTAGTTAGAGTTTCAACAGATGTTGAAGATAATTCTTTTAATTCTGAGTCTCAAGATGCAGTTTTAAACTCAATGTTAACAACTTATGAAAATTTAACAAAAGTTGACCCAGATTCAGAGATGATTAGTTTGATGCAATATCAAGCTGCATATGAAGCAAATGCTAAAGTAATTACAGCAGTTGATGAAATGTTACAAACTATTTTAAATATGTAGTAAAGGATATATTATGGCTGAAGGAATTTTAGGACTTGGAAGTTCAGGCAGTTTAGAATTAAATGATGAGTTAATTGAAAAGCTAAAAACAGCTGAAACTACAGCATATGTAGACCCTATTGATGACAGTATTGAAAAGAAAGAAGCAGAATTAACTGCTTCAGAGAAGATTGCAGATAAAATTGCAGAGTTACTGACTGTAGTTGAAGGATTTGATTTATATACATCCGATACTAATGTATTTGACCAAGTTACTGCTTCTACAACAGGTACTTCAGCAAGTTTTGATGCTACTGACACATCAAATTTAAATCCTGGGACAATTGTAGTCAATGTTACACAACTGGCAACTAAAGATGTTTATCAATCTAGCTTAATTAGTGATCCAACTTCATATATTGGGGCTGGAAAATTAACAATTACTGTTGGTGAAGATAGTTATACTTTTGACACAACAGATGAAATGACATATGAAGATTTAGTTACTAATTTGAATTATACAAGTGCTCTTGATGCTTCTTTAGAAAAAGTTAGTGACAACTCTTATAGATTAGTTATTAAAAGTTCAGAAAGTGGATTAGAAAATGCAGTAACAATTTCTCAGACAGATATTGATCTAGGATTTGGAGCAGATGAAAGTCATATTCAAACATCACAAAACTTTATTGGTACTATTGACGGTATTAGTTATAATATGTCTTCAAATAAAATTACAATGAATAATGGACTTATTATTACAGCTGTTGATGAAGGAAAATCTTCTATATCAATTTCAAATGATGATTCATACATTACTGAACAAATTTCAAAAATGGCAACAGTTTATAATGAATTAGTTGATTTGGTTAGTTCTTCTACTACGGCAGATGATGATGGAAATGTTTTGATTTCAGATTCAAGCGCAATAAAATCAATTTTAAGTGATATTAAAAATATGTTTTTTGATTCATATGGATTAGAAGATGAAGAAAATATTTTTGTTTATGGAATTTCTTTTGATACAAGTGGATACATGCAAATTGATGCTTCTGAACTTGCAGAAGCAGTTACAAATAACTATGATGATTTAAAAGAGTTATTTGTTGGGTATGCAGAGAAAGAAGGAATTGGTACTAAGTTAAGTACCTATCTTGATGATTTAGACAGTAGTTCTGGTACTTTAACAACTTTTTTAAATAAAGTGCAAAGTAGTATTGATGATTTGAATGATAATAAAGAAGAGGAAGAGACTAGAATTGATACTAAATATCAACAATTGTCAGAACAATTTGCTGCATATACTGTAATTATTACTCAAATGGAAAATGCATTTCAATCTCTAAAAATATTAATGGACAGTAACAATAACGATAACTAATTAGTGTTACCCTTTATTTACTAAAAAGTTATAGAATTTCATAATTGAAGGAGAATATTATGAATACTATAACTTCGCAAAATTCAGACTTGCTATCTCTACTCAATATAATCTCTGATAACTCTTTAAGACGGAATGATACCAATAGTGATGGTGCTTTAAGTATTGATGAAGTTGATTTAGAAGATGATATATTCAGCTTAATGGATAGCGATTCAGATGGTTTATTAACTCAAAGTGAAATAACAAAAGCAATAGATAGTAAGCTTTCAGAATATAGTGAAATGCCTACATCAGAAGAGTTTGCTTCTTTATTGACAGATCTTGGTTTGCAGATGCCAGATTCACCCACTCAAACCAATAACACAAACAGTAGTGATTTTGTTTCAGAATTAATCTCTGCCTATGATACAAACAAAGATTCAATTCTTAGCGAAGATGAACTATCTTTATTAACCAGTGAAGAATTTACTGCATTAGATAGTGATGGTGATGGTTCAGTTACCACAGATGAATTAACTGCTGCTGTTGATTCTATTGCCGCAGGTTCAACAGCTCCAGTTGCTCCAGGAGGTTCATCTTCATCAAGTAGTAGCGAAAATGAAGAAGATTACGATATTATGGATACAAACAAAGATGGAGTTGTATCAAAAGAAGAGATGGAAGCTTATTATGGAATTAGTAATACTAGTGAGTCAAATAGTTCCAATTCTAAAGCTAGTAATAACGATTCTATAGAGAATATAAAAAAGCTATTTGATGTTATAAAAAATACTACACAAGATGATGAAGAAGATCTAAAATTAAGTAATTTTAGTAATATTATGAAGATGTTCAATAATGAAAATAACTCAAATGAATTTAATACGTATGTAAATAATTTATCTGATAAATCTTCATCCTTGTATGGTTATGCATAAAATTATATGATTTATATAAAAAAGCAATAGTTTTTAATTGCAATTTTATGTAGAATAATTTAAGTATATTTTTATATTTGCATAATAATTTGTTAATTTTAATATAGTAGAATTTCCATAATTTTACTATATTAAAAGAAAGACTATATGAAGAGATTAATACACTTTTTTCTAGATAATGCTAGGCTAAACTACACAATACTAATTTTTTTAATTTTCATGGGGATTAGTTCATATATAAAGATACCTAAAGAGGTTTTTCCTATTGTTGCAGAAAACCAAATTGTTGTTAGAGGAAGTTATGTAGGCGCAAATGCAGCAAGTTTGAACTCTTTTGCTGTAACAGAGATAGAAAATGAACTTGAGAGCGTAGTAGGGATAAAAGAGATTGAATCAACTATTCGTTCAGGCTCTTTTAGTATTGTTTTATATTTAGAAGATTCTTACGAACCAAATGATTTAATAAATGATGTAAAAGATGCAATAAGTGTTGTTAGAAGTTCCCTTCCTAGCGATATGGATGAACCAACTGCATCTGTTGTAAAAAGAACAATGTCTTTGTTAACAATTGCCCTAACAGGCGATGATGAAAAAGAACTTTTAGATATCTCTAAAGATTTAAAAACTGAAATTTTCAAATTTAACCATATAAATGAGATACAAATAAGTGGTGATTCTGATTTACAAATTGATATCTATTTAGATGAAGAGAAACTAAATGCTTATGGAATAAATAGTAAATCACTTATTTCACAAATTCAAAATCTATCATATATCTACCCTGTGGCTTCAATTGAGCAAAAAGGGAACTATGTTTATGTAAATACTACAGATAAAAAATTAGTTGATAATTTTTGGGAAAATTCATTAATAGAAGTTAATTCAAAAAAACTCTATCTTTCTGATTTGGCAACTATAAAAATTCATTATCCAAAAGAGGACACAATTGCAAGGGTAAATGGTAAAAGTTCCATTACTTTAAATATTTACAAAGATGAACAAGCAAATGTAATTGAGCTCTCTAAAGAGGTTCAAAAATATCTACAAGAGTTCAAAAAAAATCATAAAAATATAAATATTGAAGTGATTCATGATGATGCAAAACCAATTAAAGAGAGACTAAATACAGTAATCTCAAATATTTCATTTGGATTGGTTTTAGTTGGATTATCTATGTTTGTACTTATTAGTCCAAGAATATCTGTGGTTGTAGTTCTAGGTATTCCTTTCTCATTTATTATAGGTGTAATTACTTTTTATTATGCAGGTTATAGCCTCTCTATGTTATCACTTTTAGCTGTTTTAATTATGATAGGTATTATTGTTGATGATGCAATTGTTGTAAGTGAAAATATTCAAAGATATTTAGATGAAGGCAAGAGCATAAAAGATGCTGTTTATAAAGGAACTATTGAGATGCTTCCTCCTGTATTAGTTGCATCTTTAACAACTGTTTTTGCTTTTTTACCAATGTTATATCTATCTGGAAGAATAGGCTCTTTTATTAGTATTATTCCTATTGTTGTTTCAATATTAATTGTTGCCTCTTTAATAGAATCATTTTTATTTCTTCCAATACATGCAAAACACATGTTAAAACCAAAAGAGAAGATGTTAAACTGGGCACCTGTTTATAAATTTTATGAGAAAATTCTTCATCTGCTTATTCATAATAAATTTATTTTTCTTGGAACTTTTGTAATAGTTGTACCCTTAGCAACTTTTTTTATGGCAACAAGTATGAGATTTCAATTTTTTCCAAATATGGATAGTGATAGAATCACACTTTCAGTAAAGTTTGATGAATCAAAATCTTTAGAAGACTCTTCACAGATTGCAAAAAGTTTTGAAAAGGTACTTTTAGATAATAAAAAAGAACTTAATCTAAAAACTTTACAAAATAGAGTAGGGCTCTTTTCTTCTTTAAGTGGAGATAGTGAAAGTATAGAAAATGCCTTTACTATGAGTTTGATGCTTGAAGATTTCAAAGAGAACAACTGGATACAAAACTATTTACAACCTATTTTTACATTCTCTTTTGATTTTGAACAAAAAGAAAAAACAAGAATTAAAAAAAGCTTTGAGATTCAAAAAGAGGTTCAAACTTTAATTGAACCTCTATTAAAAAAGTTTGATGTTACGGACAAAACTCTTACAACCACTAGAATTGGTATTGTAAGAACCGATTTAGAGTTTAAAATCTCTTCAAAAGATTCTAATTTGATTCAGGAATCAATACAAAAACTAAAAGAGGAGTTAGCGAAAATTGATGGAGTTGTTGATATCTCTGATAATGCTGAGCTTG
The DNA here is from genome assembly GCF_013201825.1 of Halarcobacter ebronensis. Lineage (NCBI taxonomy): Bacteria > Pseudomonadati > Campylobacterota > Epsilonproteobacteria > Campylobacterales > Arcobacteraceae > Halarcobacter > Halarcobacter ebronensis. The sequence goes on along the minus strand of NZ_CP053836.1, from coordinate 1,620,074 downwards.
GTAAGTATGAGTATAGATATAAAGTCAATAATTACGGGGAATCTTTAGGGTTAACAGAGAGTTATATTGCAAATGCTTTAAATAGCTATTTTATGGAAAGAGATCAAACTAAAGCTGTTAGTATTGATGGTCTTGTTGATGTAAAAACACAGCTTTTAACAAAAGATAATTTAGATTCATTTAAAAACTTCCAATTACCTCTTGAAGACGGTAGATTTGTAGAGTTAAGTAAAGTTGTTGATTTTACCATTACAAAAGATTTTGAGACTTTAGAAAAAGAGAATTCAAAAATTATAAAAACAGTTTATGCAAATGTTGAGTTAGAAAAACTAACTTCAAGCGAAGCTCTAGACAAAATAAGACCTGCATTAAATGAGATTGAAAAAAGTGGTGTTGAGATAATACTAGGTGGTGAATTTGAGCAAAATGAACAATTAAAAGATGAGTTAAGTATTGCAGTAATGATATCAATATTTTTGATATTTATAGTACTTCTAATTAACTTCCCATCTTTTAGAATCTCTTTTATTATCATTTCAGTAATACCTTTTTCTCTTATAGGTGCTTTATTAGGGCACCTTGTTATGGGTTTAAATATTATGATGCCTTCATTAATTGGTATGTTGGGACTTGCAGGAGTTGTTATCAATGATGGTATTATTATGCTTGATTTTATAAAAAATACAAAAACAAAAGAGGAGTTTTATAGTAGGGCAAAATTAAGAATAAGACCTATTTTAATTACCTCTATAACTACACTTTTAGGATTATCAACTTTGATCTTTTATCCATCGGGTCAAGGAGTTGTTTTACAGCCCCTTGCAATATCTTTAGGATTTGGTCTTTTATGGGGAACAATTCTAAACTTAATATATCTACCTGCACTATATGCAGTACTTTTTAAACTAAAGGATTAATATGAAATATTTACTGATTTTTTTACCAATTTTTATCTATGCAAAGAGTTATATAGGTGTAGTTGAACCTGTAAATGAGTTTACAATATATGCTAAAACTTCGGGGGAAATAGTATCTTTGGATAAAAATGATGAGATGAAAATATTAACAAAAGATATTATAAAAATTGACAAAAGCTTAGAAGTTGATACTCTAAAACTATATGAAGAGCAGTTAAAACTATATAATCAAAAGCTTGAGATTATGCAAAGTAATTATGAAAAATACATAACAATAAGAGGAATGAGTAAAGTTGATAAAGATAATAAACTATTGGAGATAATTGACCTAAAAAACTCTATTGCAACTCTTAAAATATCAATTGTAGATTTGAAAAATAGTATTAAAGATAAAACCATAAGTATTAATAATCTATATTTAAAAGAGTTTTTAGTAAATAAATATGATTATTTAACAGCTGGAACAAAGGTTGCTACTGTTTATGATATGTCAAAATCAAAATTAACTGTTTATGTTAATGCTGAAGATTATAAAAACATAAAAAATAAGCTTATATATATTAATGATGTAAAGAGTGATTATAAAATAAATAAAATAGATATTACAACAGATACTACATATATATCTTCTTATAAAACAGAAGTTTTAATAGATTCTAAAGAGTATGGAAAAACTTTGAAAGTGGAGTTTAAAAATGAATAAAAACCTTTTATTTATAACAATTCTTTTCTCTTTTGGCTCTTTAATACAAGCAGAAGAGCTTGAAATCTTATCTCCAACACAAAAGAGTATTTATAATACAAAGAAAAAGATAATAGAAGAGGATAAAAAGATTAATGAAAAGAGTTGGTTGTCTAATATAAATCTAAATAGTTCAATTGTTCGAGATAAGGATGAAAAAGATACAAAAGAATTTTCTCTCTCTTATGAACAACCAATATTCAAATTTGGAGGGATTTTAAATACAATAGATGTTGCAAAGATTCAAGAACAATATGATTTGATGGACTTGAATATAACTTTTATAGAGTATATAAATACAATTTATACTACTGTAGTAAATCTAAAACTTACAGATCTGAATATAGAAAAACAGAAGCTCTCTATTGAGAATAAAACAATTAGTTTAGAGATAATAAAAGCTGAGTATAAAGCAGGTCAAACTGATGTTACAAACCTAAATGACACAATAATGGAAAAAAATGCTTTGGAAGAGGAGTTAGCTGAACAATTAAGAACAAAACAAGAGTATCTTTCTACTCTTTCACAATATACCAAACTTGATTATAAAAAAATTGATATTCCTAATTTGAAATTAAAAGAGTTAGATAGCTATTTAAAAGATTCAAGAGAGATTAAATTAGCTAAATATAATGAAGATATCTCTAAACTAAACTACAAAATCAAAAAAAGTGATTATCTCCCTGAACTTTCATTAACTTCAAACTATGGTTATGATTTTACTAAGTCAGATGGAGAGAATAGTTATAACTATGGAGTTAAGATTTCAATTCCTATAAGTTTTTCTTCAATTAATGAGATTGAAAAATATCAATTAGATTACCTTTTATCTCAAAAGCAAAAAGAGCAAAAAGAGATTGATGAGACTGTTGCATATAATAAAATTATTGAGAATATAAGGAAATATAACAACTCTACAAATATTGCTTCAAAAGATATAAAACTTTATGAAGAGCTTTTAGATAGCGTTAGTCAAGAGTATAATGCAGGATATAAAGCAATTGAAGATGTAGAGATTTTAAGTAATACAAAAAAAATGAGAGAACTTGATGTCGAAATAAACAAACTTAATATTTTAACACAACTAATTGCAATGTATTACTAAGCCTTTTTTACCCATATTTGAGGTATTTTTTTATACTATGACTATTAATTAAACATTTGTATGATAAAATTAATTAATTATATAAGTAAAAGGAGTATGTTATGAATACAAGTATTGTAGGAAGACACATAGAATTAACTGAACCTATTAAAGATTATGTTAATAGTTCAATTGAAATTTTCAAAAAATACAATTTAGATATTATATCTGTAGGTGCGATTATTTCACAAGAAGAGAAAAATGGTAGAAAAGCTTTCACATTTGAATTTACATTAAATATAGCGCATTTAGACACTGTTGTTGTTAAACAAAAAGATAAAGATCTATATTCTGCAATTGATATAGCTGTTGATAGAGTATCTAAAGTTTTAAGAAGACATCACGATAAAATTACAGGGCATAAAGCAACTAAACTTAGTGAAGTTGAAGCAAATGAAATCGAAGATGAAGTTGCTGCACAACTTGAAAAATTCGAAAATGAGATTATTCCTGTAAAAATGGCTTCATACAAACCAATTGACATTGAAGAGGCTTTAAATGCTTTAAAATCAGGTGATGATGTATTTAAAGTGTTCTACGATAAAGATCATAACTTAAGAGTACTATATAAAACAAAAGAACAAGGTATATTTGGATTATACTAAGAGTTTCTAAGAACTCTAAAAAGGTATTAGTCTTTTGGCTAATACCTTTTTTTAATTTAAAAAGGTAATAAGATAGAATGAATAATGAGTTAAAAAAAATTGCTTTAATTGGTCAACCAAATGTTGGAAAGTCATCACTTTTTAATAGAATTGCAAAAAAAAGAATTGCAATAGTATCTGATATGGCAGGAACTACAAGAGATATAAGAAAACATCAAGTTGAGATTTTAGATAGAGATGCAATTATGCTTGATACAGGTGGTATTGATGAAACAAATGATGAGATATTTTCAAATGTAAAAAGAAAAGCAATAGAGTGTGCAAAAGAGGCTGATATAATACTTTTTATGGTTGATGGTAAAAAGATACCTGATGATAAAGATAAAGAACTATTTTATGAGCTTCAAGCACTTAATAAAAAACTTGCATTAGTAGTTAATAAAATTGATAATGACAATGAACTAGAGAGACTTTGGTCTTTTTATGAATTTGGAATTGATGAGGATAATCTTTTTGGTATCTCAGTTTCACATAACAGAGGTACAAAAAAACTTTTTGATTGGATTGCTGTACAACTTCCTCCAAGAGAGGTTGTTGAAGAGCTAAATATTGAAGATGATGAAGATGATTTTCTAGAAGATTTTTTAAATCCTATTGAAGATATTAATGAACAAGCTGAATCTGAAGAGGATGATGAATTAAGAGTAGCAATAATAGGAAGAGTAAATGTTGGTAAATCTTCAATTTTAAATGCACTTGTTGGTGAGGAGAGATCAGTTGTATCTTCAGTTGAAGGAACAACTATTGATCCTGTGGATGAAACTTTTGAATATAATGATAGAAAAATCACTTTTGTTGATACCGCAGGACTTAGAAGAAGAGGTAAAATTGAAGGTATCGAAAAGTTTGCTTTAATGAGAACCAAAGAGATGTTAGAGAAAGCAAATTTAGCTCTACTTGTATTAGATGCTTCTAGAGAACTTGTAGATTTGGATGAAAAAATTGCAGGTTTAGTTGATGAATATGCTTTAGGAACAATTATTGTTTTAAATAAATGGGATGAAAATATGGATACATTCCAAGATTTAGAAGAGAAAGTTAGAAGTAAATTTAAATTTCTTTATTATGCTCCAATAATTGCAGTTTCAGCAAAAACAGGAAGAAGTATAGATAGATTAAAAGATAAATTAATAGAGATTTATGATAACTATTCACAAAGAATACCAACATCAGTATTAAATAAAACTATCGAAACAGCAACAATGAGACATGCTCTTCCAAGTCCATCTGGAAACTACCTTAGAATTTATTATGCTACACAATTTGAAACAAAACCTCCAAGAATCGCATTAATTATGAATAAACCAAACCTTTTACACTTCTCTTATAAGAGATATTTGATAAACTTCTTAAGAGAAAATATGAATTTCGAAGGAACTCCAATTCACATAATTGCTAGAAAAAAAGGTCAAAGGGATTTAAGTGATGAAGAACTTGAGGAGTTTAATTAAAATAGGAGTTAATCCTTGATAAAAATAAATAGTTTAAAAAATGATTTTTTTGGTGGAGTTACAGCTGCTGTTGTAGCTTTGCCTTTGGCTTTAGCGTTTGGTGTAGCAAGTGGAGCTGGACCAACTGCAGGTCTTTATGGTGCGATAGTTTTAGGCTTTTTTGCTTCTTTGTTTGGTGGAGTGCCCACACAAATATCTGGTCCCACTGGACCAATGACAGTAGTTACGGCAACTGCTATTGTAGCTTTTCCAGATGATTTTCAATCTGTTATTAGTGTTATTTTTTTAGCTGGATTGATACAAATCTCTTTTGGTATTATAAAGATTGGTAAATGGGTTAAGTATATTCCTTATCCTGTAATTTCAGGTTTTATGAGTGGAATAGGTATAATTATTATAATTTTGCAGATAAATCCATTTTTAGGTGTTGAATCAAAAGGTTCAATTATCGAGACATTGATTGCTGTTCCTAAAAATTTTGCTATTACAAATATGGATTCAATAATATTGGCTTCAATTACTCTTGTTATAATGTTTTTTACTCCAAAAAAAATCTCTAAGATTATCCCTTCCGCTTTAATTGCTTTAGTTATTGTAACGCTACTATCTTTTTATTTAAACTTTGAAGTACCAACAATAGGTCAAATACCAATGGGATTGCCTGAAATAACTATTCCTACAAAATTTAATATTTTGCAGTTAAATACAATTATTACTCTAGCCATTACCTTGGCTCTTTTAGGATCAATAGATACCCTGTTAACATCGCTTGTTGCAGATTCAATGACAAAAACAAATCATAAGCCAAACAAAGAGTTAATAGCTCAAGGAATAGGGAATGCTCTTTGTTCTTTTGTTGGAGCAATTCCAGGAGCTGGGGCAACAATGAGAACAGTAATAAATATTAAAAGTGGTGGAGAGAGTAGGTTATCTGGAATGATTCACTCTGTTACTTTACTTTTAATTGTACTTTTTTTTGCTCCTTTAGCTTCAAAAATACCACTATCGGTACTTGCTGGTGTATTAATAAAAGTTGGTTTTGATATTTTAGATTACAAATTTTTAAAGATTATGAATAGAATTCCAAAAGTGGATTTATTGATAATGTTAACAGTGTTTTTTTTAACTATCTTTGTAGATTTGATTATGGCTGTTGGTGCAGGTATAACTTTTGCTTCTATAATTGCAATTTATAAAGTATCAAAAAGAACTAGAATGCAGACAAAAAATATGTCTAAAAAGATAAAATTTGACATAAGTATAGACAATAAAGAGACTCAAATTTTAGAGATTGATGGTTCTTTGTTTTTTGGTACAGCATCAATTTTAGATAGAAAAATTGATAAGATTAGACCTCAAACAAAATTTGTTATATTAGATTGTTTGAAAGTACATTTTATAGATCTTTCTGCAATATTTATCATTGAAGAGGAGATAAATAAGTTAAAGGCAAAAGATATTCAAACTATTTTGATACTAAAACACTACCAAAAAAGAAAACTTTTAAAATTAGATGTTAATGACATTTTTAAAAATACAGTTATCGTAAGTAATATTGACAGTGCTGTAAATACAATACAACACAACGAATACAATGAGAATAAATGAGTAAAATCTATCTTTTAAATAACCAAAAATATGAAGGTGTTGAAAATATTGAAGTTTTTAAAATAGATTATATTAATACTTATATAGATTTTTCAAAGTATGACGCACTTATCTTTACATCTAAAAATGCAGTTTTATCATTAGACAAGATTTCAAATGAATGGAAAAATGTTCCAAGTTTTGCAATTGCACAAAAAACTGCTGATATTATAAAAAAGCTTGGTGGAAAAGTTGAATTTATTGGTTCACATGGTCATGGTAATGATTTTGCAGATGAATTAAAATATTTTTTAGTTGGAAGAAAAGCACTTTATATTAGAGCACAGAAAGTAGTATCAAATTTAGTTAAAAAATTAAAAAATAGTCAAATAGATATTTCTGAAGTTATTACTTATAAAACTGTTTGCAATGATAAGATAGATACAAAATTAGAAGAGAATGCAACGATAATTTTTACCTCTCCTTCAAGTGTAGAGTGTTTTTTTAATAAGTTTGAATGGAAAGAGACTTATAAAGCAATTGCAATAGGTAAAACAACAGCAAATTATTTACCTGAGTATGTCAAATATAAGATTAGTGATAAAACTTCAGTTGATGAGTGTATAAAACTTGCTATACTGGGTAGTTTTTAATCTTTAATTCAAAGATAATTAGTTAAAATAAGAGATATCTAAGTAGCGCGGGATTTCCATTGTTGAGGGTCCGATACATTTTTATTGCGGACGATTGTAACTTATATGGTGTGTAGCAGTTATTTCTGCTCCTGAAATATGATTCTCGTCTGCTATCGTTGGCTTTTAGGGCCATTTTGATGGTTAACGACTACTTGGATACATATTTTTATTACTTTTTTTAAGGAAAATCTAGTGAACATTTTAATTCTTGGTAGTGGTGGTAGAGAATACTCTATAGGGTTAGCTATATCTAAAGAGAAAGAGAACCATAACTTATATTTTATGCCTGGAAATGGTGCAACTGATAGTTTAGGAACAAATATTGATATTAAAGATTATAATAAACTAGCAGCATGGGCAAAAGATAATAACATTGATTTAACAATTGTAGGACCAGAAGCTCCTTTAGTAGATGGTGTTGTTGATATTTTCAAAGCAAATGATTTGGTAGTTTTTGGACCAAGTGCAAAAGCAGCACAACTTGAAGGTTCAAAAGTATATATGAAAAATATTTTAAAAAAATATAATATACCAACAGCAGCATTTATAGAGACAAAAAGTGAAAAAGAGGCTCATTCTTTTATTGATACAATGAAGGAACCAATTGTTGTTAAAGCAGATGGTTTATGTGCAGGAAAAGGTGTAATAATTGCTCAAACAAAAGATGAAGCTAAAAAAGCAGCTACTGATATGTTAAGTGGTGAATCTTTTGGTGATGCAGGAACTTCAATTGTTGTTGAAGAGTATCTTGATGGATATGAATTATCAATATTTGCAATTTGTGATGGAGAAAATTATAAAATATTGCCTGCTGCACAAGATCATAAAAGAGTGGGGGATGGCGATACTGGTCCTAATACTGGAGGGATGGGTGCTTATGCTCCAACACCACTTGTAAATGATGAAATTTATAAAAAAGTTGAAGAGAGAGTTGTAAAACCAACATTAAAAGGAATGCAACAAGAGGGAGCACCTTTTGAAGGTGTACTTTTTATTGGCGTTATGGTAGTAAAAGGTGAGCCAATAATTTTAGAGTATAATGTAAGATTTGGTGATCCAGAGTGTGAAATTCTTATGCCTCTTCTTGAAACGCCAGTTTCAGAACTTTTTTATAAAGGGGCAACTAAACAATTAGATAAACTAGATATCAAAATCAAAAATGAGTTTGGTGTTGCAGTTGTTATGGCAAGTGCAAACTACCCTTACAGCTCTTCTGCGCCAGCTGAAATTATCGTTGATGAAATAGTTGATGAAGAGATTTTAAATAATACTCATATTTCATATGCAGGTGTTTCAAAAGAGGATGGAAAACTTTTTGCAACAGGAGGAAGAGTTTTACTTTGTGTAGGATTCGGAACTACTATTAAACAAGCTAGAGATAGAGCATATAAACTTTGTGGACAAGTACATTTTGCAGGTAAGAAATGTAGAACAGATATTGCATATCAAGCCTTAAAATAAATAGTTGTCTAAATATGAATAAGAGCGAGAACTTAGAACTAGCTAGTATAAGATCACGGGCTTTTGCCTTTGTTATTGATGATTTTTTAGTCACTTTAATTGTTATTTTAATATATTGGGATAAAATAGCAATTGCAGGTGATGATGTAATGTCAGCATTAATTATTATGAATGACTTTATTTTACAAGTACTTTTTTTGAAATTTTTATATCAATCTTTTTTTGTCTGGTATTATGGGGCAACAGTTGGTAAAATAGTTACAAAGATAAAAGTAATTGACTTCTATAATTTTGGAAAAGTTTCTATCACTTCTGCAATGTTAAGATCAATTTTTAGAATAGTAAGTGAAATGTTTTTTTATATTGGATTTATATTCGCATTTTTCAATGATGGAAGACAAACATTTCATGATAAATTAGGAAGGACATTAGTAGTCAATGCTTAAAAAAACACTATTACTATTTATTCTCTCTTTATCTTTCTTATATGCAGAAGTAGAAAGATTTCAAATAATCTCTAATGATTTAGTTACAAAAAATGATATTGTTATTGCAACAGGAAATGTTGTTGCTTTTTCTCCAACTTATTATATAACTGCACAAAAAGCGATTTATGATAAAAACAAAGGTACTTTTGAACTTTTTGATGATGTTGTTATTTTAAGAAATAATAATATTCAAATGAATAGTAATTATGCATTTTTGGATTTAAATACAAATGACATGTATCAAAAACCAAGTATCTATTTTGAAGATTCTAGTTCAATTTGGATTAGTTCGAAAGATTCACAAAGAAAAGGGGATATTGTTTATATTGAAGATTCTATCCTTTCTAGTTGTGATTGTGTGGATCCTGATTGGAGTATAAAGTTTAGTAGTGCAGATTATGATACAAAAGATAAATGGATAAATGCATATAATTCAAGACTCTATTTTAAAAATGTCCCATTATTATATTTCCCATATTTTGGTTTTTCAACAGATAGAACAAGAAGGACTGGACTTTTATTTCCTACTGTAGGTTATTCAAGTACTGAAGGTGCATATTATGCACAACCACTATTTATTGCTCCTGCTCAAAACTATGATTTTGAATTAGTTCCTCAAATTAGGACAAGTAGAGGGGCAGGATTTTACGCATATTTCAGATATGCTGATTCAATTAATTCTATGCTTAGTTTAAGTGCAGGTTTTTTTAAAGAAAAAGAAACATATCAAAAAGAGCATAAACTTAGAAATGATAACCATAACGGTGTAGATTTAAATTATGTAAGAAATAGCATTTTGTCTCCTAACAAACTTGGATATAATGATGGTTTATATGTAGATATAAATTACTTAAATGATAGTGAATATAAAACTTTAGAAGTTGCTGGTGATGAAAACTCAATTACTGAAAAAGTTGAATCAAAAATCAACTATATTTACAATACTCCAAGCTATTTTTTAGGTTCATATTTTAGATACTATATTGATGTTTCAAAAGAGTCAAATACAAGTACAATGCAAGAATTACCAAAACTTCAAGCTCACTCATATACAAAACCAATTTTTTTAGATAAATTAGTTTACTCAACTGATATTAAATATACTAACCATACTAGAGAAAAAGGAATTAAGGCACAACAATATGAATTAAGTCTACCAGTTTCATATTCTCAATCATTTTTTAACAATTATGTTAATTTAATATTAAAACATGAATTTTTAGTTAATAGATATAGTTATTCAGAAGCTTCAAAAAACTTTGATGATGGTACATATGTAGAATCAAAAAGTACAATCTCATTAAATAGTGATTTAGTTAAACCTTATGAAAATTATATACATACAATTAACTTGTTTGCAAATTTAAACAAAGTTGAAGAGATTGAAAAAGATGGTTATTTATATAATATAACCACTACAGATTCTGAATTACAACCTTTTACAATCGATAGAGGTGAAAATAGTTTAGAATTAGGGATCAATCACTCTTTTTATGATAGAGAAACCTTGCAACAAATAGTAAACCATAAGTTAAAAGAAGTGATTTTATATGATAATATAAGTGACTTAAGAACTAGTTATATTGAAAATGAGATTATTTATAACTATATTTTAGGTTCAATTAGTAATAGATTAGTTTATGACTATCAATACAGAAAAGTTGCAGAAAGTTCATCATCATTCTCTTTATCTTATGAGAATTTCTATCTACTATTAGGACATTACCTTACAAAAAACACTCCAAATTTACAAAAAGAAGATTTAGAGTCATATCAAGTTGAAGCAAAGTATAGATTTTCAGATAAATATTCTGTATCTTATTATACAAATTACAATTTATTAGATAATTTAAGAACAAAACAGGGATTAAAATTTAGAATTAGTGAAAGCTGTTGGGATTTAGATATTAAGTTTGAAAAAGAGTTAATTGCAACTTCTAGTACAGACCATAGTTCTATAACACAAAATGCATTTTATCTACAACTATATCTAAAACCAATTGGTGGTATAACACAAAAATATACCTATAATAATGAGGAAAATGTTAATTAAATATGACACCTGATAAAATATATTTTAAAAATAGAGAAGTCGCAGCATACAGACTTATTGATATTTTGCCAATAAATAAGATGAAACTAGAAGAGTGGATTGTTATTTCAACTTCATATAATGCTCTACCCATTGCAAAAATAGTAGCAAATGAACTTGATGCAAAAATGGATTTGATGTTTTCTAGAAAAATCTATGCACCAAATAATGATGAGTGCGAAATAGCAATTGTAACCGAGAGTGAAGAGGTAGTAATTCATGAAGAGTTAGTAAAAGCATTTGAGATAAGCCTAGATTTTGTATTTTCAAAATCTAGATATATCTATGATAACGAATTAACTACTTGTGTTAATAAGTTTAGAGAAGGTAAAAAGCTAGAAGATTTAGAGAATAAAAATGTTCTTTTAGTTGATGAAGGATTAAATACAAGTTTAACTATGATGGCTTGTATTAAAACAGCTATTCATTTAGGTGCTAAATCTGTGTCTGTTGCAATACCAATATTGCCGACTGCAAGTATTCAGACAATTGAGTCTATAGCAGATGATTTATATTATGTTAAGAATCTAGATCATTTTATTTCAATAGATTTTTATTATGACGAATTAGAAGAGATAACATATGATGAAATTAAAAATTATAAAGGATAAATTTTATGTCAACAGTTTGTGAATTTGAGTTAAATGGAAAACAAGAAATTTTTGAGTTTGGGAAAGTTGCCAAACAAGCTAATGGATCAGTATTAGCAAAATTAGGGAATGCTGTTGTATTAGCTACAGTTGTTAGTGAATTTGACAATCCTGTTGAAGAAGATTTTACACCTTTGACTGTACAATATGTAGAGAAGACTTATGCTTCTGCTAAACTTCCAGGTGGTTTTATAAAAAGAGAAGCAAAACCTAGTGATTTTGAAACATTAACTTCAAGAGTTATTGATAGAAGTTTAAGACCACTATTCCCAAAAGGGTATGTTTATCCTACAACAATAACTGTTATGGTTTTAAGTGCAGACAAAAATGTTGATTTACAAGTTTTAGCTTTAAATGCTGCAAGTGCTGCATTGTATACTTCTAATCTCCCAATAAAAAAATCAGTTGTTGGAGTTAGAGTTGCAAAAGTTGAAGGAGAATATATTGTTAATCCTAATTCTGAACAGCTTAATGAATCAACTTTAGACCTTTATGTTGCTGGAACTAAAGAAGAGTTATTAATGATAGAGATGAAAGCTATTTCATCTGAAGAGATGGTTGAAATCGATATTGAAGCTTTTACAAAAGTTCATAAAACAAACGAAATGTCTGAAGATGAACTAGTTGAAGCAATTTCAGTAGCTCAAAATGCGTTAAAAGCATCAAATGAAACTTATGAAATAGGGTTTCAATCAGTTTCAAAAGAGGCTGTTGAAATTAAATTAGTTGAATTTACAATAGATGAAGCTGTTATAAAACATGTAAGAGATAATTATTTAGAAGAGATAAAATTTGCTTTACAAAAATTAGCAAAAAGTGAAAGAGCAACTGAACTTAAAGATGTATCTAAAAAGATTATGGCTGATACTTATTGCAGTTCAAATGGGATTGAATTTTCAACTATTTATGAAGCAGTTTCTTTAGTTAAAAGAGAAGTTGTAAGAGCAATGATTGTAAATGATAAAGTTAGAGCTGACGGAAGAGGTTTAAAAGAGGTTAGACCAATTACTATTGAAACAAATATTTTACCATCTGCTCACTCTTCATGCCTTTTTACAAGAGGTGAAACTCAAGCATTAGTTGTTGGAACTTTAGCAGGAACTAAAGATGGTCAAATGTATGAAGTGTTGACTGAAAAATCAACTAGAGTGGAAAACTTTATGGTTCACTACAATTTTCCAGGTTTCTCTGTTGGTGAAGCAAAACCTATGTTTGGGGTAGGAAGAAGAGAGCTAGGACATGGTAACTTAGCTAAAAAAGCACTTGAAGCAACTATAGATAAGGATTATGAAGATACAGTAAGACTTGTTTCTGAAATTTTAGAGTCAAATGGATCTTCTTCTATGGCAACAGTTTGTGGAGGTTCTTTGGCTCTTAAAGCAGCAGGTGTTCCTGTATCAAGTCTTGTTGCTGGTGTTGCAATGGGAATGGTTGTTGAAGGTAATAATTACTCTGTATTAACTGATATTATGGGATTAGAAGATCATGATGGTGATATGGATTTTAAAGTTGCTGGAACTAAAGAAGGGATAACAGCTCTTCAAATGGATATCAAACTTGGTGGAATAGAGTTATCAGTATTAAGAGAAGCACTATATCAAGCAAAAGAGGGTAGGGAACATATTTTAGGTATTATGGAAGAAGCTGCACTAGAAATTGTACCAAGTGAAGCATTACCTTTAGTTGAACAATTTGCAATTGATCCAAGTAAAATTATGGTTGTTATAGGTAAAGCTGGTTCGACTATTAAAGAGATTATTGAAAAATTCTCTGTATCTATTGATTTAGATAGAGACAGTGGAAATGTAAAAGTAAGTGGTGAAAATAAACAAAATGTATTAGATGCTTGTGAACACATTAAATCTATTTCAAGTAGTTCTAGAAGAGACAATGACAAAAAGAGTATTGACTTTGAAAAACTTTATGAAATAGATGAAGTTTTAACAGGGAAAGTAGTTAGAATTACGGACTTTGGAGCATTTGTTGAATTACCAAAAGGTGGAGAAGGGCTTCTTCATATATCTAAGCTTTCTAAAGAAAGAGTTACAAGAGTTGAAGATGTTTTAAAAGTTGAAGATAATGTTGAAATTAAGGTTTTAAAAGTTAAAAAAGATAGAATAGAATTAGCTTTAAATGGTATTTAAAATCTTAAAGTTAATTTAATATTTCTTTAGTTAAGATAGATAAAATAATATTTTTTTAAAAAATACAAGGGGTTTTTATGGCTAAACTTTTAATCGTGGATGATTCAACAATGTTAAGAGATATGCTGAATTATGCACTTAATGAAGGTGGTTATAATGATGTGATTGAGGCAGTAGATGGAGTTGATGGTTTACAAAAAGCTAAAGCTACTACATTTGACTTAATCATTACTGATGTTAACATGCCAAATATGGACGGATTAACACTAATTGGTGAGCTAAGAAAATTACCTGCATATGCAAGTAGACCAATTTTAGTATTAACTACTGAAAGAAGTGATGAAATGAAAGCAAAAGGTAAAGCTGCAGGAGCTACTGGTTGGATTGTTAAACCATTTGTTCCAGAACAACTATTAAAAGCAGTTAATATAGTATTAAGTAGATAATAAAAAGGTTTAATTATGTCTGGTTTTGATATTTCTAAATATAGAGAAATGTTCCTAGAAGAGGCTGAAGAGTTATTTGAATCAGCTGATAATGTTTTGCTTGAAGCAGAAAACAATGGATCATTAACTGATGAAGAGATGGGACAACTATTTAGAGATGTACACACCCTAAAAGGTAGTGGTGCATCTGTTGAGTTGTCGATGTTTGCAGAATTTACCCATAATGTTGAAAACATGATGGATAAGCTTAGAAATCATGAAATTGAATTCAAACCAGAAATGGCAAGTACTTTAATTGATGGTTTAGATGTAATGAAAGAACTTCTAGATTTAGAAGTTGCTGAGGAGTTAACAAGAGAAACTTTTGAAGAATTAACTGCTGACTTGTTAATTGATATTAAAGCTTATATTAATGGAAAAGTTCCAGAAACAACAGCTGCAGCTGAGCCTGTAAAAGAAGAAAAGACAGTATCTACCCCTGCATCTAAAACTGTGGCAAAAACTTCTAATGATGATATAGGTTTATATGATTCAGATATTAATGATAGTAAATTTAATGTTTCATATGGATTTTTCAAAGATGATGAAATTGGTCATGAAACAGAAAATAGTAATTATGGATTTTTTGATGAAGAGTTAGATAAAAGAATTAGTACTGAAGCTCTTCCTGTAATTACTCATAATGAGAATGAAGATTTTGGATTTTTTGATGATATGCCAAATATAACTCCTGACGCTAAACTTCAAGGAAATAATTCTGATCAAAAAGAGGCTATTTCAGCAACTCAAACTAGAAAAGAACCTGCAAAAAAAGTTGAAGAACAACCAAAAGATGGAGAAGAAACAGAAGAGGCTTCATCTCCAAGAAGAACTCCAAGAGCAGCAACTGGTGCTGCAGCAAAAGAAGAAAAAGATAAAAAAGCTTCAGCTTCGAATAATATTAGAGTAAATCTAGATAAAATTGATTTATTAATGAATAATGTTGGAGATCTAGTTATCACAAATGCTATGTTAACACAGTTTACAAGCTCTATTGAGGATACAAAAACAAGAAATGCAGTATTAGAGAGATTAGAATTGCTTGAACGACATATTAGAGATATGCAAGATTCAATTATGAGTATAAGAATGGTTCCTATGGAATCTATTTACTCAAAATTCCCTAAAGTTGTTAGAGATATTTCTAAAAAACTTAATAAAAAAGTTGAATTTAAACATTATGGAGATAATGTTGAGATAGATAAAGCAATGATTGAAGGTTTAACTGACCCATTAATGCATATTATTAGAAACTCACTTGATCATGGTTTAGAGACTCCTGATGTTAGAAAATCAAGTGGAAAAGATGAAACGGGATCTATTACTATTTCAGCAGAGCAAGCTAATGGTCAAATGATTATCACAATTGAAGATGATGGGAAAGGTATTGACTGTGAAAGAGTTGCACAAAAAGCTCTAGATCAAGGACAAATTGATGAAAATCAATATAATACAATGAGTGATAATGAAAAAGCTATGTTAGTTTTTGGCGCAGGTGTTTCAACAGCAGAAAAAATTACTGATATCTCTGGAAGAGGTGTTGGAATGGACGTTGTTAAAACAAATATTCAAAAACTGGGTGGAGCAATTAAACTAGATACTGAACTTGGAAAAGGTACAGTTATAACAATTATGCTTCCTCTAACATTGGCAATTCTAGATGGACTTGATATTGCAGTTGGAGATCAAAAATATATTTTACCATTAAGTTCTATTGTTGAATCATTGCAACCAACTTCAGATATGATCAAAAAAATTGGTGATGGTTCTCAAGATCTTTTAATGTTAAGAGAAGAGTTTATCCCTGTAGTAAGATTACATCAACTTTTTGGTGTTGATCCAACATTTGAAAAACTTGAAGATGGAATGCTTATTGTTGTAAAATCAGGTACACAAAAAGTTGCAATTTCAATTGATGAATTCTTAAATCAGCATCAAGTTGTAGTTAAACCTTTAGATAAAAACTTTAGAAGTGTTGAAGGTATTGGTGCTGCAACAGTTAGAGGAGATGGAAGTATTGGCTTGATTCTCGATGTTTTAGGAATCATTAATGCTCAAATAAAAATCGAAAAAGATTTGAACAACTTAATGCAAAAAGCATCGTGAGGTTGAATGAGCAGTAGTAATGATTTACACGACAGAGTAAAAAAAATTCTTTATTCTTTAACAGGAATTTCTCTGTCGGAAAATAAAGATATTATGATTGCAAATAGGCTTCATAAGTTAAAAAGAGATACAAGATATGATGGTGATATAGAAGAGCTTTTGGATGCAGTAGAAGAGGGCTCTTTTACAATGGAGTTTATTAACTCTTTCACTACCAATAAAACACATTTTTTTAGAGAAGATTTCCACTTTGCAGACTTAAAAGATAGAGTTTTACCTATCTTTGCTAAAAATTCACAACAAATTAAAATGTATTGTTCTGCTTCTTCTACGGGTGAAGAACCATATTCTATGGCAATGACTGTTTTAGAAGCTAGTGAAGAGTGTGGGAAAAATATCAATGCAACAATTTTAGCTACAGATATTGATACAAATGTATTACAATATGCTGCAAATGGTGTTTATAGATATTCAAAATCTTCTAAAGAGTTTCCTTCATGGTTAAAACCTTCAAAATATTTTAAAAGAAGAGTTCAAAAAACACTTGCAAGTGAAGAGATTTTAATAAAAGTAAAACCTGAATTACAAAAAATGGTTACGTTTAAGGTGATGAACTTAAACGATCCTTCATATCCATATCAAAAAGATTATTTTGATGTAATTTTTTGCAGAAATGTGTTAATCTATTTTTCAAATGAAGATCAAAATAAAATTTTGAAAAAACTTTTTTCTCATTTGAAAATTGGTGGTACATTATATCTTGGACATTCAGAGAATCCACAGGATCTTATAAGTTGTGTTGAAAGAGTAGGGCAAAACATTTTTATCAAAAGAAAGGATTTTTATTGATAATTATAGGGCATAAAGATGGAAGCATTGAAAAAGCTTCTTTATCAAGATTTACTCAAAAAACTAAGGGTTTTAATACTCATACAATAATTGGTGGTGAATTTGCAGTTGGTCCTGATGATGATTTTATTGCATTTAAAACACTTCTTGGGTCTTGTGTTGCAATTATGTTCTATGATAAAGTAAGAAAAATAAAAGGTATGAATCACTTTTTATTGCCAACAACAAATAGTACAAATGATGATATGAAATATGGTTTATACTCAGTAGAAGCAATGCTAAATGAGATGTATAAACTTGGATGTAGCAAATCAAATATGCAAGCTAAGATTTCTGGTGGGGCTGATATTATGCAACTAAATATGAATATGATTAACTCTATTGGACATAGAAATGTTGAGTTTGCAAAAGATTTTTGTAAGTCTGAAGGGTTTAAGATTGTAAGTGAACACACAAGAGGTGAACATGGTAGATTAATCCTTTTGACTGATGATTTTCAAACTTTTATAAAAGTAACTCAAAAATCTGAAACTGATAAGAAAATCTTTAAAGAGGAAAAAGCTCTTCAAACTGAAATTACAAAAGCTCCAGTTATTAAAGAGTATGTTGGTGGTGTTGATTTATTTGGAGCTGATAAAGTTCAAGTTGAACCAGAGATGGAAATTGAACTTTTTTAAAAATAGGGTGGATAGTTTATGTATACAGTGCTAGTAATTGATGATTCAGCTTCAATGAGAAGAATTATAAAAGATATGATAAATGGTATCGATGAATTTGAGGTTATTGCAGAAGCTGTTGATGCATATGATGCACGAGAAAAAATTAAAGAGTATGAACCAGATTTAGTAACAATTGATATTAATATGCCAAAAATGAATGGTGTTACATTTTTAAGAAACCTTATGCGTTTACATCCAATGCCTGCCGTTGTTATATCAGGAGAGAGTGTAAGGGGAAATGATATTTTTGATGATGGTGCGGTAGGGTTTATAAGTAAACCAGAATCAGGTGAACCTATGTCGAGTTTTGCTGCAAGAATAAAAGAAAATTTATTAAATTTAACTTTTCTCTTAAAAAGATATACACAAAAGAAACCAAATCCTATGAAAACAGTTACAAGTGCCAAAGCAAAAGAGATAGATAGAAAAATACATCCAGATGAAGTTATCCCATCATTTCCTGCAAGGCTAGGGGGTAGTAAGGTTATAGCTATTGGATCATCAACAGGTGGTGTTGAATCACTCTTAAGGGTCTTTAATGGTTTAACAAATGATTTACCTCCAATACTAATTACTCAACATATACCTTATGGTTTTTCAAAATCTTTTGCAGATAGATTAAATAATAGCTCTAAATTAACTGTACATGAGGCAACAGATGGGATGATTTTGGAAAAAGGTCATGCTTATTTGGCACCTGGAAATATGCATTTAACCATTGAAAAATGTAGTGCAGGGTATAGAACAAAGCTCCTTGATACAGTAAAAGTTAGCCATCATAGACCAAGTGTTGATGTTCTTTTTAGATCTGTTAATAATGTCGTTGGTAGTGGTGCTATGGCTGTAATGATGACAGGAATGGGTGATGATGGAAGTATTGCAATGAAAGAACTACATGATAATGGAGCATATACAATTGCCCAAAATGAAGAGAGTTGTGTCGTGTTTGGAATGCCAGCAAAAGCTATTCAAAAAGGTGCAGTAAAAGATATTGTTCATTTAAATGATATTGCACAATATATTATAGATTTTAGTAAAGGGAAGATAAGATAGTATTCCCCTTGAATAGTATAGATATTAGTTTGAAAATTATGGTTATCAATTTTAGCTATTATTAAGCTAAAAACGAATAAAATTAAAATTGAAATCAAGGTAAAGACCTCCACGTTTTTACTAAAAAAATAACCTACGCAAATAGGTTTTAAATTAAAGGGAAAAGTTGCCGCTTTTTCCTTTTTTTATTTCTTAACTTTATCAGGGTTATATAACCCAAGAAAGCAAATCAAATCTTCATCATCTAAGTTTAACAAAACTTCTCTTAAAACTTTAGCCCTTGTCAAGCCGTATTTAGCCTTTAAAATTCTTCCTTTTGATTGTATTTTTAATATTTCTTTGTTTGTTAGGACTATGCTAAAGTCTAGTTTACCCTTAGTGTCAGGCTCGGCAATACGGTCAAGCCTTTTCTTTTGCATTTTAAAAAACTTATCTTGATTCTTCAATCGGTCGAATTTTCTCTTAGTTGACATTTTAAAACCTTATATCTTTGATTTTCCTTAATAAACTGTTTATTTTAAATAACAAATGTGTAAACATTGTATATTATACCATAGAGCAAATTTTGCCTTAACCCTAGAGCAAATTTTGCCTTAACCCTAGAGCAAATTTTGCTCTATCTTCTTTAATATAGTATAAGCTTAAGAAGGAACTAAATGACTAAGCTTACTATAACTATATTAATGATTTATTTTGCAAGAGTTATCGCACCCCGTTGGGGTTGCTCTGTCTCACTTCGCTGCGCTTCGTTCGACGTGTTCCTCCGCCTACGGCTCCGTAACACTTTTAAAAGGTGATTTATGCCCCATGCGGGGCAAAATCGTTGTTTTTGAACTCGCCTATGGCTCGTGAAAAGGTGTTTTTCTATCGAAAAACCTTTTTTTAATAGTATCTTCTATGAGAAGATATGAGAAAATCTCATATCTTCATTTTAAAAGGTTTTAACTATTTACCTTAGTCTTACCATTAAATTAACATTATTGATTGAAATTGATATGTTTTTGTTCTTGTATGACTATATTTTAAAGTGTAATTTTAAAAAAATGTAATTTTGATTGAGAGGATATAAAAAAAGTAAAGAAATTTAATGAGATTAAAAAAGGGCGCCGCGCGATTTTATTTGCTGCGCTCTAAAGTAGTAATTCTTTTGTCATGTTGCTCTGTAAGTGTGATTAATTTCTCTAAACCTATATTTATATTGCTAATTGTTGTGTTTACATTATTTGTAAATTTAGCAGCTCTTTTATAAAAAAGAGCCAACAAAATATAAATATGGTCTAAGAGCCATTGAAAGCTATCACTTAATGGAGCAAAAGTGTTTAAGTCTGGTTCAATCATTGTTTAACTCCTGATTTATTTAATATAAAAATACCCAAACCAATTAAAAGAAAGTAGGGTATATATTTTGAAGATGAGGCAAAAGCTTTAACACCATCTGCAAAGCCTGAGGCAACATCATCTAAAAAATTTATAGTTGCTGCAGCTTCACTTTTTAAAACATCAGCAGCACCATTTTTTATTTCTGCGTTGCTTGGAACTTCATAGTCTGGAAGTGTATCCGACACAATTTCATAAATCTTTGTTTGTGTTTCAGGTTTATCAAATGTTTGCAATGTTCCATCTTCATTGTAAGAAGTCCACATATTTGCACCTATGCTAGAGCTAAAGATACACCACTATTTATAACTTGAGTGTCATAAGGGTTATATCCATTCTCATGTAAGATAATAACTGTAACTAAATCATAAATTCTGTCTTTAACAGTTATAGGTTCATTTAGTCCAACTCCTAAATAGTCAGCGACATGAGTTGCGTAAGCATTAGTGTTGTTTTCACTTGCTGGTGCAAATCTACTAATAATTTGATTTACTGTATTTAGTCCGTAAAATTTTTGGTAATTTAGTAAGGTTTTAGCTCCTGCTCTAATACCATATGCAGGACTCACAAAAGTTTCAAATGCTGTATCTTCTCCAACAATTTTACCTTGCCAATCATTGCTTGATTTTCTTATGTTCATAGGGTTATTATTTCTAATCCCTCTTGGCTCTGTATAATCTGACACGATTTCTCCTATTTTTTCTGATACGCTGTTCCTACTTGTAATTAAGTAAAATATTGCAAATAAAATAATTGCTTTCAGCGTTGTTTTTTTGTTCATGTGAACACCTTTTAAGCCGTTGGGCTTAAGTCCTCTAATACCGCAACATTATAAGGCTCTATCAATCTAACTAACTTATAGTTTGTAGGTGCATTTATAAATTTTATTTCAAAGATTGGAAATCCTTCAGAGTCTTTTCCTTTCTCAACTGTTTGCGTATCTACTGCCACTTGATTTTCTTTTAAAAGTGGCTCAATTTCTTCTCTTTGTTCTGCTGTCATTTTTTAAACCTTTTTATTAATTAATTGTAAATAATAAGCACTCGTATTAGTGGTGGAAAGTGAAGAATTAACAATTTTAATTCTTTTTCCTCTAATTCCAATATACTCACCTAGTGTATTCGGAGTCGTTGAGGACCTACCACTTGTAATTGTTCCGTAAGCAGTAGTATAAGGAATGTCATCAATATATAAGTTTATTTTACCATTTGCTTCACCACTTGAAGATGTAGGCGCTTGTAAAGAAAATCTTAATAAATCACAATTTGCAATAGTATCTAATAAGGTTACATTTGAATTGCTTATACCATGTAGAATAGTTGCATTATCATAATCATAAGGTTGTATGATTTTATCAAGTTGCGCAAGTAATGAAGTATCAAAGCTCTTAACATTTTGACTTAAGAGTGAGTTTGTGACTTCCTCTGTTAAATTCATTGTTTGATTGTCTTGCTGTTCAATTTCCATATACTCATTATTGTTATAATCAATGACATCTGTTTGTATTTCAAGTTTTGATGTACTTGTTCCAATAGTGTGAATATATAATTGTGTTGGTGGTTGATATATTCCATTCTTTTTCCATCTTAAAATAGAATTGTTTTTTAATGGAAAGGCATTATCTAAGTCATGCTCTTCGTTTAAAGTTACATAAACTTTTACAGAGCTTGGCACACTTAAACCATGCAAATAGTTGCAAGGGTTAATTTTTAAGTTGCTATGCTCTTGCGCTAAACTTATTGTTCTTAACATTTAACTCCTTTTTTTGTTTTTATTTAAACCTAAGTAAGTTAGGTATAATCCAATTAAAGAAACATAGAGTAATATCCTATTGTTTCTAATCTGCTCATTGAATGATTTTTCTTGGAGTGATATAGTTTTTTCCTCCATGGCAATTTTTGCAATTTCGATTTTTTGCTGGTCTGTGAATTCTCCATCATTTTGCGCTAGAGATTGTTCAATATCAAAGTTAAGCTTATCTCTGTAAACTTTTGCCATTTCTTCAAAATCAAAAACCACGCTTATATCAGTATCATTGTTTAAAGTAGTTTCATTCTTTGTTGTAGTTGTAGTTGTGGAAGAGCTACCACCTCCACCGCCTAAAAGTCCCCCCATTTAAAAGCTCCTTACATATTGATAAACTTCAAAACCATCAATTAGACCTATAAATTTAGTATGATTTTTAAAATCTCTATTTTTCCCAGTCCTATAAATTGGCATATTGAAGCTAAACATTAATTTTTCTATTTTTTTATAGAATTCTAAAAAACTTTTATTTTTTGAATTGGTCCACCCATAAGTAGACCATACCGCACCATTTAAAAAATGAAATACAAAAACATGATTAGGGTTTTCTTTTTTATCAGCTATACAAAAACCATCTTTTAAAAACTTTTGGTTTTTATCTACTTGCCCATCTTTTACAAGTGATTCCAAAAAATCATAGTTTTCTAAGATATACATCATTTAGCCTTTTTCTTTTTCCCTAACATTGGATATAAAAAAAACATAAATGCAGCCGCAATACCTCCAACAATAAAATATGGTTTTGTATCATTCCAATTTACACTATCTTTGATTTTTGTAAAAAAATCATCTATGGGCGCAACATCTCCACTTCTTGCAACACTTCCACCGCTACCACTTCCACCAAGTCCAACACCAACTGACGCTGTTGCGTCTTCTCTAGTTGTTTGCTCTTGTTTTGTTTGCTGCGTTGGTGTTTGGCTATTTGTTGAGTCTGTTGATTGTCTACCATCTCCCACATTAATCGTAAGTAGGTTACTTTGTAATGAGCTATTTTGTAGTGAACTAGATGTCGTTACTTTTGCGCCTAAATCTAACATAATTAAACCTTTTTAATAAGTATTATTGCAGCAATAACACCTATTCCAGCAACTAAAATGTTTTTTGGTTGTGAAAAATCAATACCAAAAAAAGTTGAGCTACTTTCTTGTTGTATCTGTTGGTTTGGTGTTGGTTTTAAGTCACTAGCTTCACTTGTTTGCGATTGATTGTTATTAGTAGGGTTTTTTGCTTCTTCTATGCTAACCCATAACCCACCAATACCAAAAAGTGTGTCTTGAACATCTCCCCAACTCCATCCACTTTCTGTTGTACCTGCCATTTATTATCCTTTCGGCTTTTACGCCTTTTCTACTGTCTCATAGATAATATTTAAAATTGGTTCACTTGCAGCACCTTTGATTACATCGACTTCCAATTTACTATCTACAAAAAGCCCAGTTGTTTTAAGTGCCTCTGTATATTGACCTTGTGCAATATTTAAAACTAAGATACCATCGAAATCACTATCATTGTAATCTCTTAATGTTTCTCTGTTCCATGCTTCAAGTGTTGCAGAATCAACATTTATAAGCTTTTGTGTTGCATTTTTGATAATTACATTTTTAATGTGTCCAGTTGATATTTTTCCACCATCAGTTACATACATCATAATTTTTGAGATTTCAACATTATTTGGAATGTCTAATTCCCAATTTGGATTGCTTGAATTAAAAGAAGGTGTTCTCATAATTGGCTTTTTGTTTAACGGTGTCATTGTTTGTGTAGTTCCATCAGTTGCAATATATTTGTTTAAGACTACATCAGTTTTAAACAGTTCAGTAATTCCAACTATTGTTTTTGTAACTGTACAATTTGATATTTTTGTTCCAGGAGCGGCAACAATTTGAGTTAATAAGTGATCATAGTTTCCTGTATTAAATAAAATTGTATCTTTTGGAGCGATAAAGTCTAAAGATAGGAAATCAATAATTAATTGAATAGTTGATATTTTTCCAGTTCCTGACGTTTTATCAATTGAGTAAACAAGTTGTTTTCTAAGTTCTAACTGTCTTACCAAATGAGCTGTTAGATCTAAGTCATAAATCTCATTCCCCGCTCCAATTTGTAGAGTTAGTTTTGAGAGTGCATTTGCAAGAAAATCATAAATTGTTATAGCAGGATCTAGTGCAGCTGCATTGTCATGATAAACTGTAATTTTATGAGAATAAGCTTGTACAGAGTAAGCCTGATATTTATTCATTTTAACTTGTTCTGTATCATTTGGTTTAATTTCTACAAATTTATTGTTTATGATATTTTGTCTTATCATTATTGAGCCCCTCCCACCATTGAAGTTGCTTTATTTCCGTACTCTTTACCTTTTGAAACTGCTGCTGCAATTCCTCCCGCACCTAATATGAATGCAGCTGCTACTGTAAACCATATATTTTTTTTTGCAAAACTTGTAATTTGTCTTAACATTGTATTTTTTCCTTATTTGTATATTTATAGCATTTGTGCTATTGATTTTTTGAGCTTATGAACTCTCCTATATCCGCGCTTACCGATTATTAGAAATTCTCTAAATTTCAAATTTTTAATTAAATTAGGTAGATTTTTATCCCTCCTTTCAAAAAATTTAAGTGCGTTTGCGCTTTCTATGTTTGAAGTGATGATATAGTCTGCATTTTGTTTTATAACTTCATGTGCTGCAGTTGCTTGTTTATAAATGCAAATAACTTCATGCTCTCTATTCCTAGATAGATATAAAGTTTCATAAATAGGATTTTGAGTTGAGGCTTGATAAACGAAATACAAATCCATTTCTTCATAAACGATAGTAATATGTTTAAAGTCCCATAAGAGCTGCGAACATTTTTCAATCTCTTCACGTTTATTCATATTTTTAGAAAACCGCACTACTATTTGAAGATTTGCTTTCCTAATTGCTTTTAGCCATTTTGGATTATTCAAATAGTAGTACAGTTGTTGATATCCATTTGCTATAAGTCTGTAATCATTTTTTCCAAATTGTGCAGCAACATCAAAGATAACAGTAGGGCGGTTTAATATCTCCATTAATGCGGTTGCATTTGTTGTTTTTCCGTCTCCTTTATCCCCCATAAAGAGATATACATTATTTTGGGTTGCTGTTCTCATTTTATGCCTTTTTTTCTTCTTTTTTAGGTTGTTTTTTTGGAAATATAAAGTTAATAGCTTTCTTTGGAGCTTCTTTTATATCTTTGAAAAGTACATCTAAAAGTAGGGCAGATATAACAATCGTATGACCTATAATTCCCACCTTTTGCATATTTTGAGGTTGTACTTTTTCAAGTAGCCCCTGGGCGGAATTAATAGACCATGTTTTAATCAATTTATTAAGTCCATTTCCATGAAACTCTTTTTTAGCTTCATCAAGACTATTTATGATTTGAGTTGCCAAACTCTCTGCGCCAGTATCTGTTATTCTTGGTTGTGATTCTTCATTGTCTCCTTCTAAAGCAAGTTTAAAAAGATTTGGTTTTGACATTTTTAAGCTACCAATACTTTTTTTAGTAAAACCTTTTTCAATAAGATATTCTCCTATCTCTTTAACTGTGTGATTGTCACTTATTGTTTTTTGATTTGTTTCTAAAAGTTCAAGAAATTCTTCTCTTGATAGTTCTATTTTTGCCATAGTACACTTTCCTTTGTCTGTTCTTTGTTCTGTTGTCTGTTGTCTGCTCCTTGTTCTGTTGTGTCAGTTTCTGACATTTCGGAGTGCCTATTTTTCGACCATCTAACAACAGAAACTACAACGGCAGCAACAACAGAAAAAACAAGCAAGGAGTTAAAGAAACCGCTCTTTTTATCTTCGTTGGTGTTGTTTGTAGTCTCTGTTTTTTGAGCTTGTGCCTTTTGATACTTTGCTT
Organism: Halarcobacter ebronensis; assembly: GCF_013201825.1. Classification (NCBI taxonomy): domain Bacteria; kingdom Pseudomonadati; phylum Campylobacterota; class Epsilonproteobacteria; order Campylobacterales; family Arcobacteraceae; genus Halarcobacter; species Halarcobacter ebronensis. Next base: position 1,593,750 of record NZ_CP053836.1, on the reverse strand, counting down.
TCTTTTCTCTATCTTGGATTGTTTGAGTAAGCTTTTCTTCATTTTGTTCAATGAACTCTTCAATAACATCATGATTGTCACTATTATCACTAGAATTATTATTGTCATTATCGGAAGAGCTAGAGCTATTATCATCATTAAATGAAGTATTGTTATTGTTTTGAGCTTCAAGGTTGTCATTATCTGCCTCACAATCAGGGCAGATACCATCTGCATTTAAGTTTTTTTTGTCAGTTTGACACTTTTTACATTGTTCCATTAATTCTCCTTTTAAGAAATATATGTTAGAGTTATATATCTCTTTGACGGAGAATTTATTTCATCTTACAAAGTGCCAAAAAGTAAGATGAGCCTTTTACTTATCTTTTATTTTTAAAAGCCTCTTCTAATTTTTCTTTGATTTTTGGTCTATCATCAAACATACTAAATTTTGGTAATTCTTCATAAAATGATAGATAATACTCTTCTATTTGGTTATATGTACCGTTTAAGTATAAATGTACTTCCAAATAATTAACTTTTAATCTTTCATCTTTCATCTTTGAGCTTTTTTCTGTTATATAACCTTTTTTCATTATTTCCCCTTTAAATTAAATTTTGAGCCGATTAGCTCTAAAGCTTGTTTGAATAGTCCTCTCATTCCAGAGATTGACACTGCAAGTAATACAATTATTAAGATATACCAATCGGGCATTAAATCAAGAGATTTAAAAGCTTTTAGAACTTCATCTTGATAACCTATAAAAGCCATAATCATAGGTATATAAAAAATGATAAGTATAAACTCATCTTTATAGGTTTTAGCCATGTCAATAGTTGTTTGCATATCCAAATTATATGTTTGTGCTTGGTCTTGTTCTGCCATTCTTATTTGGCTTTGAGCTTTTGCAACTTTTAACTCATGGTCTAGTTGTACAAGTTCCTTCTTATTTTCAAGTTTGATTTTTTTTATCTCACTTCTGTTACTGTTCCAACTTGAAAAGGCATCAACACCCAATTTAATTAATTCAAAGAGCATCTTTTGTCCTTCTTATCAATTAAGCTTATTTCTGTTTTCACATTTGCATTAAAATCATAAACAATTACTTTCTGTTTACTTCTAACGATTAGTGTCTTTTTAGGTAAAGTAGGGTTACTCATTTTTATTACTCCTTTTAAAATAATGCTTTTCCAACACCAATAATACTTGAAAGAGGGTAGTCTTTTACTTCAAAATCTTTGCAAATTTCGCCTTTTCCTTTGTATTTATGTTCTTTTACGGTTACAATTTCATTTTCGTAACATACATTCTTTATAAACTTCTTAGCGGGTAGGGTAGTAACGATTACTACTTCATCGCCACAACTTAAAAATACGTCCATTACTGCTCCTTATTTTTAGTTTTAATATAATTGGTTATAGTCTCGTGATTTTTATACAACTGTTCCCATAAGTAATAAATAGTTTCTTTTTCAGTAGTAGGGGAGTAAGCTCTATTTAGTTTTGTGTTTTCTAATAGACCTTTATCATTGATTTTAATTGGTACTTTTGTATCATCTGCCTTTGTAATTGTACATTCAAAACCAATAGCCCAAATTTTACACCAATTTCTAAAGTGATGTATAGATTTAAACTCTTTAGGAATAATAGCTTTTTTCTCTTTTTTGTATCTATCTACATAGTATTTGTAGTTTGTGTATATATGCCTTACTGCTTCATTAGGATTATTAACAATTCTTTTCCTATCAACATCAATCCATATAAGTTCTAATTGTGAAAGTTTAGAAACAGCATTTATAACAGTTCTAAGAGAAGTATTACTTGCGCTAGATATTTCTTCATTTGTTAATGTACATTTTTTTTCTTGTGAGCCTATAATATTGTGAATAACTATAAATATGATTTTTTCATTATTGTTTAATAAAGGATTGTTAAATACATCAATAGGGCATGAGGGATTGAATTTAAGATGAAAATTAATCATTTTTTACCTTTCGATAAGTAAAAAAATAATATAATTTATTCATGTATAATATAAAAAAATATATAAGCTTATTATTTACTGAAAAAGTATCAATTCTAAGAGCAGTCGACTCTAAGTAATCCCTTTTTAAGGTACTCTTTGCCATAATAGTTTGAAAATTATGGTTTTCAATACTAATATATTAAAATTATGCTAGAATTAAACAAATATATTAAAAGGTTTATAAATGAGATATGATTTAGACTTCTATGAAAGTTATGATAAAACTCTTCTTTTTTGGATAGAGAGATTTGTTAGAAATAAATTAACTACACTATCAAACTCAAATGTTGTAGATAAAAACTCTCTTGCAGCAATAATACAAAGTTTAGTAAAAGGTACAAAATCTATAGATGAGTTGTCTATTATTGTTAAAAATGCTAGAAATATTGGATTAGCAGGAATCAATACCTATTTTAATCCTTTATTAAAATTATATGAATTTCTTACAAATTTAGGATTAAAATCAATGAAAGAGATTGATGAGGAGTTACTTAGTGATTTTTTAGCAAGTACCACAAGTGGTTTATCTGATGCTTCAAAAAAGAATCACAGAATCGCCCTGCTTTCATTTTTCTCATATATAGATAAACAAAATGAAACTTCAGATGGAAACTCTTATCTTTTTAAAATTGAACTTAAAAACTGGGGAGGACTAAGAGGAAAATCTGGTACAAAACTGCCTGCTTTTATGAATAAAGAGGAGATAAATAGATTTCTTGAAGCAATTGAGAGTTTTGAGTTTTCTATTGAAACCTCATATAGAAATAGACTTATTCTAAAAATTATAATCTATACAGGAATTAGGGTATCTGAGATGTTAAATCTTAGAATTAGAGATATATTTAAAGAGGATGATGTTTATATTTTACAAGTAAGAGGAAAAGGAAACAAACCAAGAGTTGTTATGATAAAAGCTAAAATTATAGAAAATGATCTACAAAATTGGCTAAGTATTCGTGTATGTAATGATGATTTGTTAGTTTGCAATAAAAAAGGGAGTAGATTAACCCAAGCTTATGTAAGTAGAATTGTTGAAAATATATTGATTAGTGCAGGGATTAGAAAAGAGAAAAATGGAGCACATATGCTAAGACACTCATTTGCTACCCTACTTTATCAAAAACATCATGATTTAATTCTTGTTCAAGAAGCATTAGGTCATGCAGATATCAATACTAGCAGAATTTATACCCATTTTGATAAAGAGAGATTAAAAGCAACTACTAATTTAATAGATTAGATTACCAAAGAGAACCTGTTTCATTATCATTAATTGAACTGTCTTCAATCTCTAGATAAATCTCTTCATCATAGTCTAGATAGATTGAATACTCTCCAATATTGATGCTATTTTGAATATTTTTTTTATTTAAATAAGCATCATCTGTCCCATTTGAAAGGTCCGAGAGATAGTACTCAACCATAGAAGGAGCCATTGAAGTAATGACTAAATCTAGAGATTCAAAATTATCAACTCCAAAAGTACTATATAATGAAGTTTTATTTAAAAGTAGAACCATATATTAATTATTGAAGCCATTTAATAAAGAGGCCATTCTATTTAAATCTATTTTATTTTCAGAAGAGTTTGATCCTCCCTCTTCTTTATTATCAACAACGATCTCTCCAAAACTATCCCTTGCATTTTTTTTAGGTTCAGGAGCTTTTTCCACAATAGTTGTTTGTTGTGGTTGATTTGGTGCTTTTGCATAATTTGGTGCGGCAGGGTGATTTTTCTTACTTAGAAGACCTTCTATTTTACTAAGCATTGAAGTGATATTTGATGAGTCTTTTTCTGTACTATCTTGAAGAGTATTTACATTATCCTCTAAAGATCTTTTATCTTTCTCCAATAAAGTGATTTTCTCTTTTAAGTTAGAAATCTCACCTCTTAATTTACTATTATCATTTTGTAATGCATCGTATGAGTTTTGTAACTCTTCATATCCAACAATCAATTTTTCTAGTGCTTCATTTAGTTTTGCTATTGTTTCAGCATTTGTCATGAATCAATTCCTTATAATCTGTACATATTTATTATGGTCATAATTATTACAAAAGTTAGCTAATAATTCCATCAATTTTTAATAAAGAGTCAACACTTGGCTTTCTATTGGCAAATTCAAAAAATAATTCATCCATATTTTTAGAACCACCATTTTTTAAGACAATATTTTTATATTTAACTGCAAGTTCTCTATTTAATACTTTACCTGAATCAATAAACATATAAAATGCATCTGCACTTAAAACTTCTGCCCATTTATAAGAATAGTATCCAGCAGCATAACCACCTGCAAAAATATGAGAAAAACCATTTTGAAATTTATTATATTTTGGAGGTTTTATAACTGAATATTTTTCTCTAATACCATCTAGAAGTTTTTGTATTTCATCTTCATTTGTGTATAATTTTTGATGTAGCATAAAATCAAACAGTGCAAATTCTACTTGTCTTAACATTGATAATGATGACTGGAAATTTTTTGCTGCAATAATTCTATCAATAGCTTCATCACTAAGAACTTCAGCTGTTTTATAGTGTTTTGAAAACAGTTTTAGAACCTCTTTATCGTATGCAAAGTATTCTAAAAATTGTGATGGAAACTCTACTACATCCCAAGCAACTCCAGAGATACCACTTACAAATGGTTCTGATACATTACTTAATAAGTGATGTAAAGCGTGACCCATTTCATGGAATAGTGTAACTACATCAGAGTGTCGTAAAAGAGAAACAGTGTTTTGTGTTGAAGGAGGAAAATTACATACAATATATGCAGTGGGAAGTTGCTCTTTACCATTTTTATCAATATAATATGAGTGCCAATTATTCATCCAAGCACCCCCTCTTTTGTCGCTTCTTGCCTCTAAATCAATATATATTCTTGCAATGATTTTATCATCTTCACTAATATTAAATACTTTTACTTTATCATCCCAAGTTTTTGCATTTGTCTGAGTAAATTTGATATTAAAAACTTCATATAAGAAGTTAAAAAAGCCATTTAAGACAGAGTTTTGTTCTAAAAATGGTCTGTAATACTCTTCATCTAAATCATATTTGGCTTTTTTAAGTTTCTCACTATAATATGATAAATCATAGCTTTTAATATCATTTATTCCATCTTTTTTAGCAAACTCTTTTATCTCTTCAATCTCTTCTAAAGCTCTATGTTCACCTTTTTTTGCTAACTCTTCTAAAAAATAGACAACCTCTTCTTCACTATTTGCCATTTTAGTTGCCAATGAATATGATGCGTAATTATCAAACCCAAGAATCTTTACTTCTTCATCTTTTAATTTTAAAATCTCTTCAATCAATTTTCCATTTTCGGGTGCTCTTGTTGTATAAGCTTTGTATATTTCTTCTCTTTTTTTTCTATTTGTTCCATAAGTAATATATGCAATATATGATGGCATTTGAAGTGTAAATTTATATTTTGTTTTCCCCTCTTCTTCAAACTTTGCAAGTTCTAAATCTGACTGTGGAATCTCTTTTACATCTTCAAAATCTTCTATAATCATCTCATAAGAGTTTGTTGCATTTAGTAAGTTTTGTGAGAACTTATGTGAGAGTTCACTTAGTCTTAAGTTCAACTCTTTAAGTCTAGATTTTTTATTATTATCTAAATGACAACCACTTAATTTGAAGTCTCTTATCTCATTTTCAAGAACTTTTTTTTGTATATCATTTAATGATGTATAACTCTTATCTTGTATATCTTTTAAAGAGGTATAAATATTATCATTTTGAGAAATCTCAGTTTCATAATCTGAGATTAAAGGAAGGCAATCTTCATAAACTTTTTGAGTTATTTCTGAGTTCTTAACTGAATCAATATGAAAGATAGGAGTAATAAATTCATTTATGCTCTCCCCTATTTCTTGATAAGGCTTAACAAAATTTTCATAGCTTTTTTCTTCAATTACTAAAAGCTCATCAATCTTTTTTCTACTACTATTTAAAAGAGTCTCTAACTCTATTTTACTATTTTCAAAATTTTCTAAATTAAATTCATTAAACATATTTTATTCTCCTTGTTTCTATTTTAATTTTGCAACAAAACCTCTGTCAAAATTTTCATAATCTTTATAAAACTCATACTCTTTTATATTTAGAGTATTTAAAACTTTTTCCAAAGGCTCTTTTTGATCATATCCCATTTCACATAATAGGTATGTAATCTCTTTATTGTAACTGTTTTCTATAATCTTTTTTAAAAGTTCATCCCCTATTTCTCCTCCAAAAAGTGCATTTGAAGGTTCATATTTTACATTTTTAGGTAATTTATAGTTATTTGCAATATATGGAGGGTTCGATATGGTCATAAATATATCTGTTTCTAAAACTTCTTCATATAGATTACTAAGTCTAAACTCAATTTTATCTTCTACATTAAACTTTTTTGCATTCTTTTTTGCTAATTCAATTGCTTTTTCATTTATATCAACTGCAATTATTTTTATATCTTTTATTAATAGAGCAAGCATAACTGAGATAATACCACTTCCAACACCTATTTCAACAACTTTAGTTGTAGTGTCTCTCTTTTGCAAAATATCAACTGCTTTTTCAACTAAGAGTTCTGTTTCAGGTCTTGGTATTAAAACACCCTCTTCTACTATAAATGTTTCCCCATAAAAGGAAGCTTTATTTATGATATATTCCAAAGGATAATCTGTGGCTCTTTTATTAACTAGTTTTTCTAGTTCTTTCTCTTTTGTAAATTCAATATTGTAGTTTATATGAAGCCAGATATTGTTTTTATCTAAAAGATGGCAAATGAGAATTTCAACCTCTTTTGCAGGAATATGAGTTATGTACTTTAGTTTTTGAGACTCTTTTTTTACTATCTCTTTTATTGTCATCTATTTTATACCTTTTAAAAATTTTGTATTATAGTTAAAAAATGATTACTCTAATATATAAAGAGCTAATTCATCAGCTAATAAGAAGTTTTTATTATAAATTTGTCCACTTATCTCTTTTAATTTGTCCTCTTCAAGTAGTTCTATTAATCTTTTTAGTTGCTTCTCATTAAGTATGTTTTTATCAAAACCATTACTACATCTAAGCCCTAAAAGAACTTTTTCTACTACTATATCTTCGTTAGATAACTCTTCAATCTCATAATCTAAAGGATTTTTTATATACTCTTCAATTCCTTTTTTAGGATAATATCTATAATTGTTTAAACATCCAACTGCTCCTGCACCAATTCCAAGGTAGTTTTTATGTTGCCAATAGCCATAGTTATGTTTTGATTCGTAATCTTTTTCTCTTGCAAAATTTGAAATTTCATATTGTGTAAAACCATTTTCTTTCAAATAATCAAAAATTTTATATGATAACTCTTCATCATCAATTTTAATCTCAGATTTATTGTAGAATTTTGTTCCCTCTTCAAGGGTTAATGAGTAGGCACTTATATGTTCAATTTTTAGTTTAAAAAGAGTGTCAAAATCCTCTTTTATAAGTTCAAAACTATCATTTTGTACACCGTATATTATATCACAGTTAATACTATTAAAACCTATACAAATGGCATTTTGTATAGCACTTAGTGCTCCTTTTGCATTATGAGCACGATTTAACTTTTTAAGTTTTTCATCATTAAAACTTTGTACTCCAAAACTGATTCTATTTACTCCTAAACTCTTCATCCCTTCAAGCCAAGTTTTTGATGCAGAGTTTGGATTACATTCACTTGTTATTTCACAATCATCTATTATATATGGTTTTATTATTTTAAATATCTCTGTATACTCTTCATACCTAATTGTGCTTGGAGTTCCACCACCAATAAAGAGTGTCTCAATTTTTTTGTCAATATTTTTTAAATCATTTTTTAGTTGTTTTTCCAAAGCTCTCATATACTCTTTTTTCAGGTGAAACCTGTCTGTATAGGAGTTGAATGCACAGTAATGACATTTACTATCGCAAAAAGGAATATGTATATATAAAAGCAATTTTTAATCCTAGTTTTATTATAATTTCAGGCTAATTATAAGGGAAAATTTATTTATGACTGATAAAGAAAACGAAGAAATTACAAAAGAGAAAAAGAACTATAGACCAAATGTTGCAGCAATTGTGTTATCAGCTAAATATCCTGAAAAATGTGAAATTTTTATCGCCTCTAGAACAGATGTTGAAAATGCTTGGCAGTTTCCACAAGGAGGAATTGATAAAGGAGAAAACTCTAAACAAGCGTTATTTAGGGAACTTGAAGAGGAAATAGGAACAAGAGCTATTGAAATAGTAGCTGAATACCCTGAATGGGTAAGTTATGATTTTCCTGCAGCAATTGCTAAAAAAATGTATCCATATGATGGACAAATACAAAAATATTATTTGGTTAAATTAAAAAAAGGTGCAAAAATTAATATAAATACTGAGA